>JBEBHE010000044.1:0-20199 GCA_040081205.1 Burkholderiales bacterium
GCCGCGATGCCCGGCATCCGTATCGATGCTATTCCCGATGCGGGCCATTGGGTGCAATACGATGCGGCGGATACGGTGAATCAGCTGTTATTGGAATTCATGAAATAATTAATTAAAACAAATAGTTCACTAATATACTCTGCTGCTGGTCATTGGATAAGGCCATGGGTAGCGCAAAGTGTTGGTGTTGGTTTAGGCGCCTGATGTAAAAAATTCTTCGCCATAGCGCGACCAGAATGATTGAACGTGACTCACGCAACTGTCTGGAGACAAGCCGGGTGGTGGCAGCGAGGCTCGATGCCCTGTCACAAATTGCCGATATCGGCGATGCCAGGAAAATCAAATACGCTGCAAGTGCTTAACGTTATTGGTGGGCGGTACTGGGATCGAACCAGTGGCTTCCACCGTGTGAAGGTGGCACTCTACCGCTGAGTTAACCGCCCGATAGAGAAAGAGATGTGACTTGCTGACGTTGCAACGATTCGCAACGGCGCGGATTTTACCACTGTTGTTCGCGCTGCGCCACGCGGAATAGCGCTATTTCATCTATAATTCCCGTGTAGTAACAAGTACATACAATAACGGGGAGCGGTGTGGCGAAGAACATCACCATCATCGGCGCGGGTATCGTCGGCATCGCGACGGCAAGTTATCTGCGGCGCGATGGCCACGCGGTGACTGTCGTTGACAGACTTCCACCGGGGGAATATTGCTCGTTTGGCAACGCCGGCATTTTGAGTCCGGGGTCGTGCGTGCCACAGGCGTTGCCGGGTGTGCTGGGCAAAGTGCCGGGCTATTTATCCGATCCGCTGGGTCCTTTGGCGATACGGCCTGGTCATTTTCTCAAGGCTCTGCCATGGTTTTTGCGGCTGGTGGCTGCGTCGCGCCTGTCGCGCGTGGAGCAGATCGCCGATGCGCTGCGTCCGCTGCTCAAACAAACATTTGATGCTTACAGACCGCTGGTTCAGCATGCCAACGTTGTGGATTTGATTCGTCAGACCGGTTATGTGGTTGCGTATGCGACGCGCGCCGGTTTGCAGCGCGACGCCTTGCCATGGAAACTGCGGCGTCATCGCGGCGTGTTGATGGAAGAGCTCGACAGCGCTGGCATCAAACAAAAAGTGCCGCAACTTGGCGGCAGCTATGACGCCGGGCTTTATCTGCCAGAACAGGGCTATGTGGCGAATCCGGAGCGGTTGACTAAAGCGCTCGCGGAACAATTCCAAAAAGACGGTGGCAGGATATTGCAACGCAACGTGCTGGATATCGAAGTGTCGCCCGACGGCCCGCGCGCGTTGGTGACCGACGCCGGCAATATGGCGCTGGAAACGCTGGTGATTTGCGCCGGCTCGCATTCGAACGACTTCGCGTCGAAGTGCGGCGATAGCGTGCCGCTGGAAGCCGAGCGCGGATATCACGTGACCTATTCCGATCCGAATTTCACGCTGCCGATGCCGGTATTTTTGCCGCAACACAAAGTTTTTGTAACGCCGATGGAAATGGGCCTGCGCATCGCCGGGCAAAGCGAATTCGCAGGTAATGATGCGGAGCCGAACTACGCGCGCGCGGACGTGCTGGCGGCGCAGATGCAGAAAATATTTCCGGGCATACGCAATGTCGATGTAACGAAGTGGATGGGACGGCGGCCATCAATGCCGGATTCCTTGCCGGTGATCGGACCGGCGTCGTCAGTGCCGAATGTCTGGTATGCGTTTGGGCACGGGCACATCGGGCTTTGCGGTGGCGCACCGACAGGAAAGGTGATTGCAGACCTGATGGCGGGGCGACCGCCAAGCGTCGATGTCGCGCCGTTTCGTGTGACACGGTTTTGAGGCCGTTTTTGGGCGGTTTTTAGCCCATGGAGGCGACCCAATCGTGTCCACCATTCAGGGGTGATCAGCGTTAATGGTGCAAATTCAAGCATTTTGCCATTTGCATTCAAATGGCAGGCGCCGGTGGTGCTGCCGATGCTAAATGGGGGAGATGTAGGATGAAATGCAATGCTTGCGGCACGGAAACAGCGATCGCCGGAAAATTTTGTCCGCAATGCGGCGCTGCGGTATTGCCTGATGGCCCGCTCAATATACCGAAGCCGGCGGCTCCTGCTTCGGGCAAAGGCGGATATATCGCCGCAGCTGTAGCAGCGGTGGCGCTGGCTGGGGGTGGTAGTTACGTTTACTACGACAAGCAGCAACAAGAAAAAGCGCGTGTGGTGGCCGAACGTGTGGCGGAAGAAAAGCGTCAGGCCGATATTGCTGAGCGCGACAAGAAACTGGCCGAAGAGCGTGCTGCGAGAGAGCGCGAAGCGACCGCCCGTATCGCCGCGGAAAAACAAGCGAAAGTGCTGGCGCAGCAAAAGGCGGACGCCGATGCGCGCGTGCGGGCGGCGGAAGATAACGCGAAGAAGGCAAGCATTGCGGCCGCGGCTGCTGCGAAAGCCGTCCCGCCGCCATCACGGCCAGGCGCCGTGCTGACGACAGAGCGTTCCGCGCCGTTGATACGCGCCATGGTTTCGGCGGCTATCGCTGGCGACGAAGGCGGCATACAACGATACCGGCAAAATATCGAAGCGCTGCCCAAACCGGCGCCGGGTGATCGCGTGGCAGCCGGCGCGGCGCGCCAAACAGCGAGCGAGGCGTTTAAACGCGGAGATACGCAAATGGCACTCGATCGTTATCAGTACGCGATTTCGATAGACCCCACGGATATCGGCGCTTACAGCGGACTCGGGCAGGTGTTTAACCGCTTGGGCCGGTATGCGGAAGCCGATGCAGCATTCAGCCGCGCGTTGACATTGGCACCGGCGAGTTCAGCGGCATGGACCAATTTCGGATTGGCCATTGCGCGAAGCGGCAACACCAACAACGCGGCGGGCGCGCTGGTGAATTCGTTTGTGTTCGCGGCGGATCGCCGCCGCGCGTATGAATCGTTGCAGCGCCTGGAAAAAAATCGTGACGGCAATGTGAGCGCGGCAGCGTCGCGGGCGCTGCAATCGCGTTTGGTGGCCGGCGTACGCTAGAGAGATAATTGGTTTTAAAAAATGCTTAAAAACAAATACTTAAAATATATTCATGCACTGACGGTAGCAATGCTCTGTGCGCTTTGGGCAACGGGCGCTGCGGCCCAAGTCGCGTTTGTGCTCAATTCGAATAGCGATTCGGTCAGCCTGATCGATACCAAAACCTATCGGGAGATTTCGCGCAACCGCGTGGGCCGCGAGCCGCATCATCTGATGATTACGCCCGACAACAAATCACTGATTGTCGCCAGCGTGCGCAGCAACGATCTGGTGTTTTTCGATCCGGTAACCGGCGAGCAGCAAAAACGCATCGACAAGATCAGCGATCCCTATCAGCTGGGGTTTTCGCCGGACGGCAAGTGGTTTGTCACGGCGTCACTCGCGCTGGATCGTGTGGATATTTATTCCGCCAGCGACTACAAACTGGTGAAGCGGTTACCGACGCCCAAAGGCCCCAGTCACTTGATTTTCAGCGCGGACAACCGCCACGTGTTCGTCACTTTGCAGCATACCAATTCGCTGGCGGTGATTGATCTGATCACGCAAACGGTGAAGGCTACATATCCTATTGGCAAAACACCCGCAGGCGTATGGATTTCACCAGACGACAAGCATGTGTTCGTGGGCTTGCTGGGCGAAGACAACGTCGCGGTGTTTGATTGGCGCAAAGGCGAAGTGGTCAAGAATATTGTGACCGAGCCGGGTGCGCACAACTTCATGCCGATGGGCGACAAGCGCCGCTTGCTGATAACCAATCGCGTGTCAAACAGTGTGTCTATCATCGATATGAATACATTGTCGGTGCTGGAGACGTTTACCGTGCCCGGCGGTCCTGACGATATGGAAATCACCGCTGACGGCAAGGAATTGTGGGTTACCTCGCGCTGGATTCAGAAGGTGACGGTCATTGACCTGGAAACAAAAAAAATAAAAAAGCAGATTGCGGTCGGGCGTTCGCCGCATGGGATTTACCTTCATAACCATGCGCCGCGCCAGTAACCTTCTGATTGTATGTCTGGCGCTGTGGCTGCCTGCTATGCCGGTGCAGGCACAGTCATGCAAAGGGACGCTGCATCTTACTATCGACACCGGCTGGATGAACCACGCCGAGCACATCGCGCGCACGCTCAACAAGCACAACGTCAAGGCGACGTTTTTTCTGGCCAATGAAAAGACGTATCGCGGCGATTACACGCTCGATGCAAGCTGGGCGGATTTCTGGAAGACGCGCGTGGCGGAAGGGCACACCTTCGGCACGCACACCTGGCATCACGGTTATTTTCGCGGTGATTTGAAAAATGGCCGCACCCGCTACGTGCTGATGAACGGCACGCGTCAGGAGTTTGATCAAACCGCGGTGTGTGGCGAACTCAATCGCGTTGAGGAAGTCTTTGAAAAAATGACCGGACGCAAGCTGGAGCGCCTGTGGCGGGCGCCGGGCGGCATCACAACGCCCCTCAGCACGCAGTTTGCAAAAGCCTGCGGTTACCGCCATGTGCATTGGGCGAAAGCTGGTTTTCTGGGCGACGAATTGCCTTCCGAGAATTACCCTAACGATTTGCTGCTGAAGAACGCGCTGCGCGACATAAGGGATGGCGACATTCTTGTCATGCACCTGGGTATACGTTCACGCAAGGATGCGTGGGCGCCCGCCGTGTTCGATCCCTTGCTGGAAGGACTGAAGTCGCGCGGATTCTGCTTTGCCGCCCTCAAGGGTGCCGCATGATGGATGCCCTGCTACAGGTCTTTGCAGCGGTTCAGGGCTGGATATTCGAGCAGACTGTGCAGCCGCTTTTTTACCGCCTTGACCTGATGCCGTATTCGGAGGACGCCTACGAAGCGGTAGGCATGGTGATGACCGGTGTGATTGAGATCGGCGTATTGTGCGCACTGCTGAAACCGCTGGAGATCTGGCGGCCGATTGAAACGTGGCAGGACAAGCAATCCGTGCGTTCGGATGTGATCTACACCTGGCTGCACCGGCTCGGCGTGCTGCCGCTGGTGATTTTTTTGGTGCTGGTAATTCCGGTTAACGAGTTCGACGCGTGGCTTCGCATGAACGACATGGTGCGTCCCAATATAGAGGATTTCATTCCGGGTCTTGTGCGCAATGGTCTTGTGGCGTTCCTGCTTTATGTCGTCTTGTTCGATTTTGTCGAATACTGGATGCATCGCATGCAGCATCGCTTGAATGGGTGGTGGGCGCTGCACAGTCTGCATCACAGCCAGCGCCAGATGAGCTTCTGGACGGATGACCGCAATCATCTGCTGGATGACATCATCACGTCGGCGGTGGTGGCGATGGTTGCGCTTGCGATCGGAGTGCCTTCCAATCAATTTGCGATGATTGTCATCGCCACACGCATCGTTGAAAGCTTGTCGCATGTGAATGCGCGCGTGGATTTCGGCTGGCTGGGCAATCGGCTGCTGGTAAGTCCGCCGTTTCACCGCCGGCACCACGCTATCGGCGCCGGCCATGAAGGCCGTTTTCAAGGCTGCAATTTTGCGACGCTTTTTCCGATTTGGGATATCGTTTTTCGCACGGCGGATTTCACACCGGGCTATCAGCCCACGGGCATCCGGGACCAACTCGATGGCCGCGATTATGGCATCGGTTTCTGGCGGCAGCAGTGGCTGGGGCTGATGCGCGTGCGTGAAGCATTGACGCACCGCGGCTCTGCGTAACCAGCACGCTAAGCAACGCTAACGCTAAGCGACCTTTATCATCGTGCCGCTGGCGATGGATTGCAGAATCGCTTCGAGTGCGGCCACGTTGTGTTGTTCGTCGCCATCGACCATGGCGAGCGGGCGTTTTTCCCTGACTGCATCGGCAAAATGCTCTAATTCGGCACGCTCAGTACTGGTGTCGGCGAAGCTGATTATCTGCGGCTGCGGATGTACATAGGGATTCGCTGGATCAAAAAAACATGTACGCAGCGTCCACGTCGTTAGATGCTGCACGTCGCCGACTTCCATCCAGCCTTTCGAACCAAATAGTTGCAAGCGCCACGTTTCGGCGGTGGCGATCACGGTACTGAGATACGCCGTGGCGTTGTTCCTGAATTTGAATAGCATGGAAGTCGTATCGTCGGTGCCGTAGTCGAGCGCAAGGCGAGAGCTTTGCGCATAAACGCTGTCGATTTTTCCGGCGAGATACAGCATGGCATCAACCACATGCACGCCCCGCCCCGTCATGCCGCCGGCGGGACCTTCCTCGCGATTTTGCCGCCAGTGTTCTTTACCCACGCGGTACACGCTGGGGCCGTTGAAATGGCCTTCCATGTGCAGCAATTTTCCCAAACGCCCGTCGTTCAGCGCGCGCTTCATTTCCTGCAGTGCGGGCTGGAAGCGCCAGTTATAGCCGACGGCGAGGGTGACGTTGGCATCGGCGCAGGCGCGCAATGCCGCTTTAGCACTTTCGGTGGTGAGTGTGAACGGTTTTTCGGTGAATACCGGCTTGCCGGCTTTGGCGCAGGCGATGATCTGCTCGGCGTGCGCCGTGTGTGGTGTGGCGAGAATAATCGCGTCGACTTTTGGATTGGCGAGTGCCTTGTCGAGACTATCGACCAGCGGAAAGCCTTTGGTGTCCGCATAGGCGCGCGCGTTTTCCGGGTGGCGCAGCACGCCTACTGTAATGCGTATCTTGTTGCTTTTGTCCTGAATGCTGTTGACAAGATTTTGTCCCCAGCGACCGAGGCCGACGATGGCGGCGTTGATCATGTTATTCCCCCGTTGCTGTTTTTCTATTCGACCTTGATGTTTGCCTGCTTGATGACCTTCGACCAGATTTTCTTCTCGTTCTGGATGATGGCAGTCAATTGCTCTGGTGTGCCGCCCGAGACTTCGACGCCCTGTGCGGCGAGCTTGTCCTTCACGTCCTGCATGGCGAGTACCGTGTTGATGTGTTTGTGAATCTGGACCGCGACGGGTTTTGGTGTCCGTGCGGGCACAAACACGCCGTACCACGAATTGACCTCGAAGCCGGGCAGTCCTTGTTCGGCTACCGTTGGCACATCGGGCGCGCCGGATGAGCGCTTGAGGCCGGACACGCCAAGGGCCTTTAGCCGGCCGGTCTTGACGTGTGGAATCGCTGGCAGCAGCGGACCAAAGCCGATCTTCACCTGTCCGCCGAGCAATGCCGGCAGCGCTGCGCCACTGCCTTTGTAGGGCACGTGCAACATCCGGATGTTCGCCATTGACGACAGCAATTCGGCCGCGAGGTGATTGGAGACTCCGATGCCCGACGACGCGTAGGTGACTTCACCGGGGCGCGTTCTTGCATACTCGATGAGTTCGCGCACGCCGTTCACCGGCAGTGATGGATGTGCGCACAGGATGCTCATGGAGTCTGCGAGTTTGGTAATAGCGAGAAAATCTTTTTCGGGATTGAAGTTCACTTTCTGGCCGAGAATGGGCGCCATCACGAGCGGCGCGCCGGTGCCGAGTAACAAGGTGTGTCCGTCGGGCTGCGCGTGCGCCACGATGTCGGCGCTGAGGTTGCCGCCGGCGCCGGCACGGTTGTCCACGATCACCGGCTGCTTCACCAGTTCCGCGAGTTTCTGGCCAACGGTGCGGGCGATGATGTCGCTGGGGCCGCCCGGTAAAAAGCCGACAACGAAGCGAATGGATCGCGAGGGATATTGTTCTGCAGCGTGCGTGGCGCTGACGAACGAGGCAGTCAGCGCGAACGCGAATAAATATTTTAAGTACATGATTTTTATGTCCATTTTATTCAAATACGAGGCTCGCATCCTGCACCAGCTTGGCCATACGCTGAGTGTCCTTGCGGATCAGCTCGGCAAACGGTACGGGCGGCAGATATTCGATTTCTACGCCCTGGCTTTCAAGGCGCGTGCGCACGTCGGGTAGCTTCAGTACGGCTTCGACTTCGTTAGTGAGTCGCGTAACAATAGGTTTTGGCGTTTGCGACGACACCACGATGCCGTACCACGCGCTCACGTCGTAGCCGGGTAGCGTTTCGCCCACCGTTGGAATATTGGGTGTCGCTTGTGAGCGCTTTGCGCCGGTGGTTGCGATGCCTTTGAGTCGACCCGCCTTGATGTGCGGCAACGCTGCAAGCAGTGGTTGAAACGAAATCTGAATTTCACCCTGAATCGCTGCCAGCGTGTTGGCCGCTGCGCCGCGGTAGGGCACATGTGTAAGTGGAATGCTTGCGGTGACGCGCAGCAGTTCTCCAGAAAGGTGATTCGTCGCACCTTGCCCCGACGAACCGAAGTTAAGCCCGCCCGGCTGCGTTTTCGCATAGGCGATCAACTCCTTCACCGAGTTCACCGGCAGCGACGGATGCACGGCGAGCATGGTCGAACTGGTCCCGATCAGGGCGACCGGCGCGAGTGCCTTCTGTGGATCGAATGCAGGCTTGCGTTTGAAGTTGGGACTGATGGTCATCACTGGTTGGCCAAGGTAAAGGGTGTGCCCGTCGGGATTCGCGTTAACAGCAAGCTCCATGGATAACACGCCGCCCGCGCCGGGACGTCCGTCAATTACCACGCGTTGACCAAGTCGCTCGCCGAGGCGCTCACCGACGACGCGCGCGATGGTATCCGATACCCCGCCCGGGAGGTAACCGGTAATGAAGCGCAGCGGGCGGCTCGGGAAATTTTGCGCGCTTGCGGTTGCAGCGCAGGCGAACATGCAGATGATGACAATGCTACGCACGTTATTCCGCCACAGCTCCCGACCACGGCGACATCACATCGGCCATACCAAAGTGCTCGCCATCCGGGGTCTGATACACGCTGCTGGGGCAGGCGAAGTTGGTCGGATAAACCACCAGTTCCGTAAGATTGACGGGAAACGCTGTCCGGAGTTTCTGAAGGATCGCCTCCGGCATGCGAGGATCTACCCCAACGAAGTCGCCCCCGCTGGCGTCGATGCGCGGATGATGGAACGCATCCTCAAGCCCCATGTGATGATCGATCATGAACGATGTCAATTGCAGCACGGCCGGAAAAATTTTACGTCCGCCCGATGCGCCGACGGCAAACCATGCTTTGCCGTCCTTATGCGCGATCACGGGGCACATGTTGGTGAGGGCGCGTTTATTGGGTGCCAATGAATTGGGTGTGCCGGGTCGTGGGTCGAACCACATAATGCCGTTATTCATGAGAATGCCGGTTTCCGGCAGCACCACTTTCGAGCCAAACACCGACAGCAGCGTTTGCGTATGTGCGACCATATTGCCTTCGCTATCCACTACGTTGAAATGCGTGGTGCAGGCCGGATCGCGCTGATCGCCTTGTTCGGTGATATCGCCCATGGTCGCGAGGCGCACCGCAAACGCATCGCGCAGCACCTTGGCGTAGGCGAGGAACGATTCTGCGTCCGGTTTGCCTGTGGTGAAATGACCGCCGCGCAAATTATCGAGCGTTTGCAGCATCGACGGCCCGGCGGTGAGATTGGGTGCCAGCGCAAGGTGTGCGCCGTGGTATTCGGTGGTGATAGGGTCAACGATGCGCGCGCGGTAGCGCCGCAAATCGTCCGCCGAGAGTATGCCGCCCATCGCTTTGATGTCGCGTGCGATGCTTTGTGCGATCTCGCCCTCGTAATAATCGCGCGGGCCTGCGTCGGCAAGCCGGCGCATGGTATTGGCGAGACCTTTCAGTTGCAACCGTTCAAGCGTGTTGCCCGCCGGTGTGACCGGTGGAAAGCCGCCGGGCAAATACACGCTGGAGGAACTCGGATACTTCGATAATTCCTTCGCGGTAATCGCAATTTTTAACGTGAGGTACCAATCGACCGCCATGCCCTGTTCTGCGAGCGCAATCGCGGGTTGAATGACGTCGCGGAACTGGAGTTTGCCGAATTTCTCCAGAGCCAGTGACAGGCCTGCGATATGGCCGGGCACCGCAATGGAATTGGGGCCATGCACGTTGCGGTCGTCTTTCACTGTCGGCCACGTAAACAGGTCGCTGGTAAAGCCGCCGACCAGCGGATAATCGGCGGGATTCAGCGCCCCCGGCGAGATCGGCCCGAAATCGACCACCTGCACGCGCTTTTCTTTTGCCAGATAGACCAGCATGAACCCGACGCCACCAAGACCGCTGTTCCACGGCTCCACAGCGGCAAGCGCCAATCCTGTTGCAACGGCTGCATCAACCGCATTGCCACCCGCCTTGAGGATTTTGACGCCCGCTTCACCAGCGATGCGATTTTGCGTGGCAACGATGCCGTTACGCGTATGCGCAACCGGCTTGCGGACGTTCCAGTTCTGGACGAGGTGTTCCATGGGCGAGGGGAGCGTTTAAGGTTGAGCCAGTAAAGGTAGCATGCGATGATAGCAAAACTCCCCATGGGCCGTTCATCCCGCATCATGTCCAAACACATCGTCTGCCTTACCTTCGATTTTGACGGCATCTCCGGCTTTATCGCTCGCGGACAGGTTGGGCCGTCCTGGATATCACGCGGTGAATTTGGCCCGCGCGTAGGGGCGCCGCGCTTAATCGAGTTGTTTCGCAAATACGATATTCAAACGTCGTGGTATGTGCCGGGACACACCATCGAGACGTTTCCCGACGCCGTGAAAAACGTGATCGGCGCCGGGCACGAGCTCGCGCATCATGGCTGGACGCATCGACCGCCGGCGAGTCTGAGTGCCGATGACGAGGAGCGCGAACTGGCGCGCGCCAACGAGGCGATCAAGAAAATTTCAGGGCATTACGCGCGAGGCTATCGTTCGCCTTCGTGGGATTTGTCGCCGCATTCCGTGACGCTGTTTCTCAAGCATGGCTTTGCGTACGATAGCAGCATGATGGGCGACGATTACACACCATATTACGCGCGCCAGGGTGACGTCATCGCGCTTGAAAAGCCGACAGCGTTTGGCAAGCAAAGCCCGCTGGTGGAAATGCCGATCCACTGGTCCACCGACGATTCGCCGCATTACGAATTCGTGCGTGCCGAGACGTCGCTGCGCCAAGGATTGAAAAACGCGCATCATGTCGAGCAAAATTGGGTAGACGATTTTCGCTATATGCGTGAGAAAGCCGATTGGGGCGTGCTGACGTACACCTGCCACCCTTTTATTAGCGGCCGTGGGCACCGCATCATGGTGTTGGAGCGCATGATTCAGCAGCTAAAAAACGACGGCGCGGTGTTCATGCGCGTGGATGACGCCGTCGATGAATTCAGGCGCAGGCAACCGTTGCATTGAAGGAGAGGCGATGATTGGAACAATACGATTCATGGTGGGCGTGTGCGCTTTGTCGTGGGCCGCGCTTTGTCACGCGCAGTATCCGGCGCGTCCGGTTACGCTGTTGGTTCCTTGGGCGCCGGGCGGCGGCTCGGATATCGCGTTACGTGCGCTGGCAGAAGGTGCAAGCAAGCATCTTGGGCAGCGCATTGTCGTCGAAAATAAGCCCGGCGCCGGCGGCGCGCTGGCGGCGCAACAGATGGCGGCGAACGCGAAGCCGGACGGTTACACGCTTGCGCAATTGCCGCTGGGAGTGTTTCGCTTGCCGCACATGGTGAAAACCAGTTTTGATCCGCTGAATGATCTGACATGGATACTCAATGTCGCCGGGTATCAGTTTGGTACCAGCGTGCGCTCTGATTCGCCTTGGAAGACGTGGGATGAACTCATCGCACACGTCAAAGCCAATCCTGGAAAGATTAGTTTTGCGAGTCCCGGCACGGGTACCAGTTTGCATTTGGTCATGGAAGATTTATCGATCCGGCTCGGCCTTAACTGGTTGCACGTGCCGTACAAGGGCACCGCCGAAGCCGTAGTGGCACTGCGTGGCGCGCATGTGCAAGTGCAGGCAGGCTCGCCACCGTGGGAACTGGTCGAGGCAGGGCAGGTGCGCACGCTGGTGATGTGGGGTAGCGAGCGAAACACAAGGTTACCCAACGTGCCTACGCTTAAAGAACTGTATGGGATCGTTGCCAACTCGCCGTGGGGCATCGGCGGGCCGAAGGGTATGGACCCCAAAGTGGTCAAGGTGCTGCACGACGCATTTAAGCGCGCGTCAGAAGAGCCGGCTTACCTGAAAATACTGGATCGCCTGGGAATGGAGCCCTACTACATGGCGGGCGATGATTACCTGAAATGGACGCGTCGCGCGTACGACGACGAAAAGCGTGCGGTGGATCGATTGGGATTAAATAAGTAAGTACTTGTTTTTACATAATATTTTATTGAGTCTGCGCGACAGGATTTCACGTATCGCGTAGAATGCGCGCTTTTCTCTCTCGCGTTCACCGCGCGCAACCATGATCCGCACACGCTTTGCTCCCAGTCCCACCGGTTATTTGCACATTGGCGGCGCTCGCACCGCACTCTACTGCTGGGCATTCGCCAAAAAAAATGGCGGTACCTTCGTGTTGCGCGTGGAAGACACGGATCGCGAGCGTTCAACCGATGCGTCGGTGCAGGCGATACTCGATGGCATGCAATGGCTGGGCCTCGACTACGAGGGCCCATATTTTCAGATGAAGCGATTGCAACGTTATCGCGAAGTGGTCGATGAATTGCTGCGCACTGGCCACGCTTATCCATGTTACGCGACAAAGGCAGAGCTGGATGCGATGCGCGAACAACAACGCGCGCGCAACGAAAAGCCGCGTTACGATGGCCGTTGGCGTCCAGAGAACGCGCAGCGTGCGGGACTGAAGCCTCCCGTGGTACCAGGAGGCGCGCAGCCGGTGATTCGGTTTCGTAACCCGGATGCGGGTGAAGTCACGTGGAACGATGTCGTCAAAGGCCCGATCACCATCGCCAACAGCGAACTTGATGACCTGGTGATTATGCGCGCGGACGGCATACCCACTTATAACTTCGGCGTGGTGGTGGACGATATCGATATGGAAATGACGCACGTGATACGCGGCGACGACCACGTGAATAACACGCCGCGGCAGATCAATATCTACAATGCATTGGGCAAGCCGCTGCCGCTGTTTGGTCACGTACCGATGATATTGGGACAGGACGGCGAGCGCCTTTCCAAGCGCCACGGCGCGGTGGGCGTGATGCAGTATTTCGAAGACGGGTTTTTGCCGGAAGCGCTGGTGAACTATCTTGCGCGGCTTGGCTGGTCGCACGGCGACAACGAAAAATTTTCACGTGAGAAACTTGTCGAGTGGTTCGATTTTGAGCATATCAGCCGTTCGCCGGCGCGTTTTGATCCGGACAAATTGCGCTGGCTTAATCAGCAATACATGAAAGAGGCTGATAACGAGCGGTTGGCAAAACTGGCACAACCGTTTTTGGAACGGGATGGCTGTGCGGTGGCGCAGGGCGCGCCACTGTCTAGCGTGGTGGCGTTGTTGAAAGAGCGTGTTTCAACCATAGAAGAACTCGCGGATGCGGCGGTGTATTTTTACCGCCCGCTGGAGGCCTCTGCCGAATTAATGCGGCAGCACTACGTTGCGGATATCAAACCTGCGATCGTGGATTTGCATTCGCGCCTGGTTGCCATAGAGTGGAATCGCGCGAAGATCAATGAATCAGTCAAGGCCGTGGTGGCGGATCACAAGCTCAAGATGCCGAAACTCGCGATGCCGCTACGCGTGATGGTCACGGGCGAAGCGCAAACGCCATCGATTGACGCCACGCTCGAATTGATCGGGCGCGACCAAGTGCTGGCGCGCATGACGAAGCAACTACAATTTTTTCCCGCGTAAGTTTCGGGTTTTTCTTCCTTTACAGCCATTTGCCCCACCGGTATAATCCGCAGCCTTTCGTGGGGGTATAGCTCAGCTGGGAGAGCGCTTGCATGGCATGCAAGAGGTCAGCGGTTCGATCCCGCTTACCTCCACCAAAACGAAGTAAACTCGGAGTAGAAGGTCAGTCGTTCGTAGCATGTAATAGCCTCGTTGTCCCTATCGTCTAGAGGCCTAGGACATCGCCCTTTCACGGCGGTAACCGGGGTTCGAATCCCCGTGGGGACGCCAATATGGTATGAAGCTGGGCACCTTGCCCAGCTTCCCGCCCGTCAAGTGACGATAGCGGAAGCGCCTTGACGGTACTGTACGTCAGACAACAACCGGGACATTTCTTTTTTAACCACGGCGTAGCACTCGCACGTGCGTTTTTCCAGTCCGGTTCGATCCAAAACGGCAATGTGGCCACGGCGGTAGCGAATAAACCCGGCGTCCTGCAAATTGCCGGCGGCCTGCGTAATGCCTTCACGGCGCACGCCAAGCATGCCGGCGATCAATTCCTGCGTAATGACCAATTCGCGTGCGGGCGCCCGGTCGAGTGTCAGCAATAACCACCGGCACAACTGCTGTTCCACCGAATGGTGTCGAGTGCAGGCCGCGGTCTGGGTCATCTGTGTCATCAGTGCCTGGGTATAGCGCAACAGCAGGCGCTGCATCAAGCCGGCGCGATTGAATTCTTGCTTCAGCAGGCGGCCCTCGAGACGGTAGGCGTGGCCCGCGGTCTGCACCACGGCCGAACTGGGCGTGGTATCACCGCCCATGAACAGTGCGATTCCGACCACGCCTTCATTGCCTACCCCTGCAGATTCGGCCGATGCGCCAGACTCCATCACATAGTGCAGCGACACGATGGCGGTGGTGGGAAAGTAGGCGTGTCGCAATTGTCCGCCGGGCTCGTACAGCATTTGGCCGAGCAGCAGTGGCACCAGTTCCAAATGCGGAGACAAGCGCTCGAAATCCGCTGGCGGCAGGGCAGCAAGCAGATGGTTTTGACTTGGGTTGTGGGGTGATGGCATCGTTATCGGTTGGAATTTTGCGTTCTTATTGGGTTATTACGTTGCGGAGAGTTCCACGCCGATGCCGCGGTAGCCGATAAAGCGGCTGGACTCGCTGAACATCGGTTCTCCGCTGACCCTGAAGCGTTGTTTCGAGCCGTCGTTCTTGACACGGCTGAAGACGAAGTCCAGGAAGGGCTCCCGCGATGCTATTTTTGTCTGAAGCGCTTCCCGCTCCGCTTCATTCCAGCCAGCCGTTGCTGGAATACGGGTTTCACCCACAATGGCACCAACCTTCATTCCAAGCAAATCCAGAACGGGGCCGAAAACTTTGGTAAATTTCCCGTTTTCGTCCTGCTCCCAGTACCAGTCAGAAGCCAGTTCAGTCAGACTGCGGTAACGCGCCTCGCTTTCACGCAGTGCGGCGGTTCGTTCCTGCACTTTTTGTTCCAATTCCTTGTTGTAATTTTCCAGCCGCTTGTAGAGCAGCCGCACTTCCAGCATATTGTGTATGCGCGTTTTTACTTCGACCACATCAAACGGCTTGCTGACGAAATCCTTGGCGCCGGATTGCAGTGCACGCAGCTTGTGGTTGGGTTGCGCGGTAATCACGAGGACCGGAAGATACGCATCTGCACCATCAGCCTTGAGCGCTTCCATCACCTGAAATCCATCCATGCCGGGCATTTGCAGATCAAGCAGAATCAGGTCGTAGCGATGTTCGCGCTGAAGCGCGCACACCTCGTGTGGATTCATGGTCGAGGCCACGAACCGGTAGCCCGCGTCGCTGAGTAATTGCTCAAGCAGACTGACGTTGACCTCCTGATCGTCAACAATCAAGATGCTGGCGTTAAGAATATCGAGGGCACCAATCATCATGCTACATCCTCCATGGTTACGCGGGCTGATCGCGTTTCCGCAAATTTCAGCGCCACATCCAGTGTATACAAAAACTCGTTGAACTTGATGGGTTTGGTGAGATAACGAAAGAATCCGACCTCCAGACCTCTCTCGATATCGCTGGGCATGGCGTTGGCGCTGAGCGCGATTACCGGGATGTGCGTGGTTGCCGGGTCTTCCGCAAGTATTTGCATCGCCTGGATACCGCTGATGCCGGGCAGATTGATGTCCATCAGGATCACATCCGGCAGTGACGCGCGCGCAATCTCAATGCCGCGATTGCCGTCTATCGCACTCAGCAAGCGGATATCGGGCCGGCGTTCAAGCAGCGTCTCCACCAGCAACAAATTGGCCGGGTTGTCCTCGACATAGAGCAGGGTGCGTAACGGTGTGCCGGCTGGAATCTGTGTCGGGATGACAGTCGGCGGTTGGGTGGCGCCAGCGGGAATTGGTGTCGTAGTGGTCAAATTCAATTCGATCCAGAACACACAACCTTTTCCGACGATGCTGTCCACGCCAATTTTTCCTCCCATCAGTTCGACCAACCGCTTGCTCACCACCAGGCCGATGCCGGTGCCTTCCTCGATGCCGGTCTCTTGCCCGAGCCGGTTGAATGGCTGGAACAGTTGTGCGAGTTTTTCCGCAGTCAAACCCTCGCCAGAGTCTTTCACCTCAATGCGTATGTGCGCTGCGGTGTTGGCGATGTAGTCCACCTCGACAGTTCCGCCGACTTTGTTGTATTTGATCGCGTTGGAAAGCAGGTTGATGAGAACCTGCTTTACCCGTGTCCGGTCGGCTTTGACAAAGTAGGGGCTATCGAACTGGGGAAACGTCACGCGGATACCGCTTTTTTGCGCCTGCGGTTCGATCATTGCCTGGCAATCGCTCAACACCTCGTTGAGCAACATGGGTTCCGGCGACAACGACAACTTGCCGGATTCGATCAACGCAAGATCGAGGATTTCATTGATCAATTCCAACAGATACCAGCCTGCCTGGAGTATCTGGTCGATGCTGTCCTTCTGACGGGCGGTAGGCAGCGGCGAGCCTGACTCGATCAACTGGGCGAAGCCGAGGATCGCATTGAGCGGGGAGCGCAACTCATGGCTCATGCTGGACAAGAAATCCGATTTCGCGAGGTTGGCTTTTTCCGCCGCAGACTTAGCGTTCTCCAGCGCGATGTTCGTTTCCTGCAGCGCCTGATCGAGAAGTTTGCGCTCCGTCACATCGCGCGCTGCGGCGAACACGCCTTGTAGCGTGCGGTCGCGATCGTAGAAGGTCGTCGCGTTGTAGGATACAACGGTTTGCTTGCCATCCCTGGCGCGGGCGGTAAGCTCGTAGTTGGTAACCTTGTTTTCAGCCAGCACCCGTTTGATGCCAGCCTCGGCCCGTTCTTGATCGGTAAAGTAATTCTTGAACGGCGCGCCGATCAGTTCGTCACGCGTGCAACCGGTGAGTGCTTCCATCTGCTTGTTGACGTCTGTAATGATGCCGGACGGATTGGTAGTCATCAGCGCGTCGATGTTGGATTCGATGAGAGAGCGCGTGTAGAACTGCTGGTCGCGCAGACGCTGATCAAGCTTCTTTTGTTCCGCTTCGGCCTGCTTGCGCAGGGTATTGTCGGTGCCAATCAACAGATAGCCGATGATTTCGTTTTGAGCGTCGCGCAGAGCCGTGACGGAGACCACTGCCGGGAAACGGCTGTTGTCCTTGCGGATATAGGTTAGCTCGTAAATATCCTCGATGCCGCGCGAGGCTTTAAACACCAGCGCTTCAAATCCTGGCGTGATAGGGGTGCCGAGTTCGAGACTCAATGCTGCGGCCCGCGCGATCACTTCCTGCGGATCGGAAATATCCGCCGGTGTGATTTTGTTCATCACCTCATGCGCGGTGTAGCCCAACATGCGTTCGGCTCCGACATTGAAAATCTGGATGACGCCTTTGGCATCGGTAGCGATGCTCGAGAAGTTCGCGCTGTTGAAGATCGCGTTTTGCAAGGCTCCCGTTTTAAGCAAAGCCTCCTGACGCTGCAACTCAGTGATGCCGCTCGCCTTGGCAGCACCGCCAATAAGAGCAGAATCGATTCTATTTTCAAGCAAGGCCAGTCTCCATATCACGCGTATAGCAGGGTGGAATCGCAGCTTGCACTCGGGGGTGCAAGATGAACACAGGAAAACCGGTTAAGCCGGCATCGCTCTTGAGGCCGTTGTCAACAACGCGCAGCCCCGGTCAGGTCTCCGCTGTGCTTGACCCGGTACCGAAGCAAATGGACATTGCCCTCCCTTGCCGGCCTACGTCTGTACGTTACCGCGCATAAGGCTGCCGTTTGGCGCTACCTGCGCAGCCAATTCATGTTTTTGCCTCTTGTTTTGAATGGGCGGCTTGTGTTTTCGAGAATTTGAACGCTACGTCCAGCGTTTCCATGAACTCGTTGACCTTGATCGGCTTGGTGAGATAACGGAAAAATCCCGCCTCCAGGCCTTTCTCGATATCGCGGGGCATGGCATTGGCGCTGAGCGCAATCACCGGGATGCGCGCCGTTGTCGGGTCTTCCGCCAGGATTTGCATCGCCTGGATACCGCTGATGCCGGGCAGATTGATATCCATCAGGACCACATCCGGGCACGAGGCCCGCGCCGTCGCGACACCCGATATGCCATCCCGCGCACTCAGCAAGCGAATATCCGGCCGGCGCGCGATCAGATCCTCTACCAGCATCAGATTGGCTGGGTTGTCCTCGACGTAGAGAAGGGTATGCAACTGCGCGGAGGCTGGCCCTGACGCATTAAGAACTGAAGTTGAGGCGAACGCTGCGGGAGGTTTCGGTTTAGCAGTCACGTTCAGTTCGAACCAAAACAAACTGCCCTGGCCCACAATGCTTTCCACGCCGATGTCTCCCCCCATCAGTTCTACCAGTTTTTTGCTCATCACCAGACCGATGCCCGTGCCTTCCTCGGCATTATCTTCCTGGCCGAGACGATTGAACGGCTGAAACAGTTGTGCCACTTGCGAGGGCGAAAGTCCCGCGCCGTGGTCCGTGACGCAAACGCGCAGGCGTCCCGGGGTTTTGGTAAGGCAGTCCACGGTGACTGTTCCCCCTATCGAGTTGTATTTGATCGCATTGGACAACAGGTTGATGAGAACCTGCTTCACCCGCGTGCGGTCGGCATGCACATAGACCATGCATTCGTCGTTGAGCGTTGGAAAAACCACGCGAACGCCGCGTTTTTGTGCCTGCGGTTCAATCATGGCGTGGCATTCATGCATGACGTCGGCCAATGACATCGGTTCCATGGACAGCGACAGTTTGCCGGACTCAATTAAAGCGAGATCGAGGATTTCGTTGATCAGGTCCAGCAGGTACCAGCCCGCCTTGAGTATCTGGTCGATGCTGCGCTTCTGGGATGCGGTTGGTGCGGGCGTGCCGGTATCCATCAGTTGGGTAAAACCAAGGATGGCGCTGAGCGGCGTACGCAGTTCATGGCTCATGCTCGACAGAAATTCCGATTTGGCGAGATTGGCTTTTTCTGCAACCGCTTGGGTGCGCTCCAGTTCAGTGTTCTTTTCATGCAAAATTTGATCCAGGCGTTTGCGTTCAGTCACGTCGCGGAATACCAGTACGGCGCCGACAACCCGACCATCGCGGTCGAGAATGGGCGCGCAGCTGTCCGCGATATGGCACTCTCTGCCATCGCGCGCAATCACTATGGTGTGGTTAGCCAGGCTGAGCGTCGTGCCATGCGCTAACGTTTCTTGCACGGGCACAGGGTAGGGTTCGCGGGTCTCCGCGTTGATGAGATGAAAAATTTCTTCTACCGGACGATTGGCCGCATCAGTCCGCGTCCAGCCGGTGAGCCGTTCGGCCAGGGGATTCAACAGTGTCACGCGTCCATCGACATCCGTCGCTATCACGGCATCATCAATGGAGTTGAGCGTCACCGCGAGCCGCTCCTCGCTGATGTGCAGGTTGAAGTTGGTCTGTTGCAGTTGTTTGTTGATATCTTCCTGAACGCCGAGCAAGTGCTGCGTTTCTTTGTGTACCAACGCTTTTAGCCGGTGCTGTGTTTCCCGGAATGCCAGGTAGGCGAACGCTATGGCCAGCAGCAGCGCCAGCAGGCAGATGCCGATAATGATGGTAAACATTCGATTCATGCTCGAATCGAAATCGGCACGTTGACTCGTCAATAAGCTTGTTTCTATCGCGATGTAGTCCTGCACCTTGGTGCGAATCGAATCCATCGTCTGTTTGTCCTGCGCTTTGGCGATAGGATCATCTGCCGCAGGGACATTACGGCGGCGCTTTTCGATGGCGTCCGCAAGCTGCGCCATACGAGTTTCTACCAGAGGCGCCAAAGCGTCGAGGGTCGTCACGGCGGGTATGCTTAAGTCGCGTGACCGCATTGCTTGCAGATGGGTAGCGATACTGTCACGTGCGGCCAGATAGGGTTGCAGAAAACGCTCGTCACCGGTCAGCGCAAAACCGCGTTGACCGGTTTCGGCATCGACCAAACGATCGCGCAAAGCGTCAGCAAGAATAATGGATTGAGCGGTATATATTCGCGCGTCGGACGCCACGTCAATTTGTTTGATATTCCACAACGA
>JBEBHE010000302.1:0-5589 GCA_040081205.1 Burkholderiales bacterium
GAAGCCGCTGATGTCAAAGCCGCGCTTGTTGAATTAAGCAAAGCGGCCAAGCCCATTATCGTGGTCGGCGGTGGCGCGGTGAAATCCGGCGCGGGCGTGGAGGTCGTCGCCCTCGCAGACAAGCTGCAAATTCCCATTGCCACCAGCCTGCACGCGCGCGCACTGGTACCCGACGATCATGCACTGGGCGTGGGCGTGCCCGGCAGCTATTCGCGCTGGTGCGCGAACAAAGCAGTGGCCGCCGCCGATCTCGTATTTTTCATCGGCAGCCATACTGGCGGACAAGTGACGAATGGCTGGTCGATTCCAAAAATCGGCACTCGCACGATACAACTTGACATCAACCCGGATGAACTCGGTCGTAACTATCCGAACGCGGTTTCATTGTGCGGCGACGCCAAAGCCACGCTCAAGAAAATGCTCGCTGAAGCCGGCCAGCCCACGCAGCGCGCCGAATGGCTGGAACAATGCCGGAGCTACGTGGCGGATTATTGGGCCGAAAGTGATCCGCTGCGAAATTCGGACGATTTGCCCATCCGCCCGGAGCGCTTGGCCAAAGAACTCGGCGAATGGATGCCGTCGAACGCGGTGCTGGTGGTCGATACCTTTCATGCCGCGCTGTGGACCGCACAGATGACGCGCATGAAAGCGGGTCAGCGTTATATCCGCTGCGGCGGCTCGCTTGGCTGGGGTTTTCCCGGCACCTTGGGCGTGAAAGCCGCGCTGCCCAACACACCGGTCATAGGCTTTGCCGGCGACGCCGGCTTCTACTACCACATGGCCGAAATGGAAACCGCTGCGCGCTGCGGCATTAACGCGGTAATGGTCGTCAACAACAACTATTCGGGTGGTGTCGCCGAATCAGCGGCGTTTCAGCGCGACGTAAACTTTGCCAAGGTCGCCGATTCGATGGGCTGCGCGGGCTTTCGCGTGGAGAAACCGGCGGACATACGCGGCGCGCTCGACAAAGCACTCGCGTGCGGCAAACCGGCGATTGTGGAAATCATCGGCAATGCGGCAATACGCGCCAAGCGCGGCTGGGCGCCAGCGGGAATTACCGGCGAATAAATCACCTGAATCTACGTCTACGCCGGCAACGGCACATCAATGGTTGTCACGCGCCGCAGTTCCCGGTGATGCTTTGCATCGTCAAACGGCGTCGCACGATGCATGGTAGCGAGGTTGTCCCAGATCACGAAATCGCCATCCCGCCACTCGTGGCTGTACACAAACGGGCGCTGCGTCGCGTGCTCCATCAGCTCCATCACGAACAGCAACCCGTCCGCCACGGGCCAATCGATAATGCGTGATGCGTGAGCAGCCAGGTACAGCGCTTTGCGGCCGGTACGAGGGTTCGTTCGCACGATGGGATGAATCGCGCCTTTGAGCTTTTCTTTTTCCTCCGGCGAAAAATCGAAACCCAGTATCTCGCGTGAACGCGTGATGGTGTGATGCACGCGCAGGCCCTCGAGCTTTTGTTTGGTCGCATCATCCAGCGCGTCATACGCCGCGCGCATGTCGGCAAACTCGGTGTTGGCATTGACCTTCGGAATCACCCGCGCCGACAAAGTTGAATAACGCCCCGCAGGATCCTGAAACGAGGCATCGGTATGCCACAGGCGATTGCCGAGACTATACATGCGCTTACGGTCGTCGGCCTTGAGTATCCTGCCGCCGTTATCGACATTCGAAATATCGGCAATCGCATCATTGCCAAAACGATTCGCTGCCAGCGCCGCCGCGCCGGGCTTCACATGCAGCGTGCCGTCGAAGCGCTCGGCAAACGCGAGTTGCTCCGCGTCGGTGAACGGCTGATGGCGAAACACCAGCACGCCGTATTCATCCATGCCGGCGCGCAGTTGTTCCAGCGTGGCTCGGTCATGCACGTCGCGCAAATCAATCGGGCTGACTTCGCCGCCCACAGAGGGGTGCAGCTTGCGTATCGTGACGCTCATAGCCTGTTCCCTGATAATAAAAAATGAATAAAAACAAATATTTAGTAAATCACACTCTTTGCGCCTGTTTCACCGGAATACCACCGCGCTGCACCCAGCGATAGCGATCCGTCAGCGCATCCGCGAGCGGACGCCGCTTCGCATCATCCACTGCGATCCACATGCGCAGCAAGTGCCGCTCGCGACCAGGCTCTGGAAAATCTTCATACGCTTCACGCGCGTGCAACATGGTGTGATTGTTGACGAGTTGAATATCACCTTCCTGAAAATCCATGGTGAGCATCAGTTCAGGCCGGTTGGCGATCTCCTGCACCATCACCAACGCCTCGCGCTGAATCGCCGTCGGCGCGTACTGCGCGCCATGCCGTGCCGCCGATTCGTAGTACGGCAAACTATTGATGCGCGCAGTGACTTTGCCGTCGCGCTCGCTGAACATCGGCAATGAGAAAAATCCTGGTTCGCCCGCTGGCGCTTCGCCGCGCCAATCAATATGAAACAGACCGTAGAGCGCGTCGAGCAGGTCAGGACGCTCGTCGCGCAGCACATTGTGTATGGTGAGCGCGCTGGTCAACTTGCTCGCGCCGCCGCGTTTAGCCGTGCGCAGACAGAATAAACCCAGCACATCAATCGGCAGCATGTCGGTATGGAAATCCATGCGCTGACTGGTTTGGTAAGCACGCGCATTCGGATCGGCCTGCGTGCGCCCTTCATCGCGCACATGGCCCAGCAGATGGCCGCGCGCATTCTGCGACACCGGTTTGCCCAAATGTACGCCGAGCCCCCAATAAATCAACTCGCAGTCTTCGTCGGAATATCGATTCCGTGGAATACCGCGCAGCAACTTGAAGCCCTGGCCGTGTTCAACATCCTGCAAAATTTTTTCGATCTGACTCGAAAAACCCGGCAGCGGAAATTCGTCCGGTCCGAAGGGGATGCGCATACCGGCGCGTTTCACGTGCGCGAGTGCCGCGTCAATTTCGGCAAGTGCCGCAGCGTCAAAGCGATAAATCCACGACATATCGTTCTGGATTTGCGGGCCTATCCATGCGCCGGGTTCGGTAATGACTGGCCAGCTTTCCATACGCTTACTCCCTTACAGGATTCCTATCCTATTATTCTAGCCTACCCCAACCGCGGATCCGCCGTCGATTCCCCGCGCGGCTTTTTCGCCGGGCGCGCCCTCAACGCGTCCTCATTCAGGCTAATCCCCAGCCCCGGCAATTGCGGCACGGCGTAGCAGCCGTTGACGAGTTGCGGATGATTGCCGGTAAATATCTCGTCGTAAACCGTGCCTTCGGTCTGGCGCTCGAGTATCAGGAAATTCGGCGCCAGTGAACAGGCGTGCAGACTGCCCATGTGGCACACCGGCCCGGTGGGATTATGCGGTGAGAATTTCACGCCGCATTCATGTGCACGGTTCGCCACGGCCAACATGCCGGTGTAGCCGCCAGTGTATTTGATGTCGGGCATCACCACGTCGAGGCGCTTTTCGTGCAGCAGCGGTTCGAAGCCGAGAGCGCCGACTTGCCGCTCGCCACCCGCGATAAGCACGCCCATTTCCTCGGCTGCGCGGCGCACGCGGCCCAGCACCGGCAGTTGTTCGGCGCGCTCTGACGTGGGACATTCGAGCCAGAATAATTTGGCTGGCGCCAGGTCGCGCAGCAATTTCAGTGCGCTCGCCTCATCAAAGCGCCAATGACAATCGACCAGCACGCCGGCATCTGCACCCACCGCATCGCGCACGGCAAAAATACAGTCCAGCGCGTGTTGATACTTCTTTTTCACTTCCGCATCACCAAGGTCCGCCCAGTACACGCCATCGAACGGCGCCAGTTTGAACGCGGTGTAGCCCTGCGTGGCGCGGTCGCGCGCGAGTGCGGCAAATCCTGCCGGTGAACGATCTGTCGCCGCGCGATTGATATTGCCGTACACGCGGATAGTGTCGCGCAGCGGCGCGCCGAACAGCCGGTGTATCGGCACACCCGCCGCGCGCGCCTTAATATCCATCAGTGCCATTTCCGCCGCGCTCAACACAGAGTTCCACACCAGCCCGCCCAAGCTGTGCGGGTACACCGCCAGCATCGGCAGCGCTTCGTCGAGTGTCTTGCCCACGATCAGCGACGCCAACCGTTGGCAACACAAAATCTGCATATCTTCCCAGCCGCCGGATAGCGACGCTTCGCCCCACCCGACGAGTCCGTCATCGGTTTCGATTTTCACGAAAAACCAGTTGGATTTTTCGGACACATTGACAGCGTATGGCGTAAGTATTTGTATTTTCATGTTTTTTTATATATTTCTAATGACGAACGAATCACTAAGCAGCGCTCGCGGCAACCGCGCTCAACATCGTCTATATTACCCGCGTACCGTCAAATAACAGCCCGGAGGAGTACCCCATGCCTGAATACACATTACGCGTGAACGGCGCACCGCGCACCGTGCGCGCCGATGCCGACACGCCCCTGCTCTATGTGCTGCGCAACGATCTCGAACTCAACAGTCCGAAATACGGTTGCGGTCTCGCGCAATGCGGCGCCTGCACCGTGCATGTGGATGGCCGGGCGGCACGCTCGTGCGTCACGCCGGTGTCGTCGCTGGCAGGCAAAAATATCACCACGCTCGAAGGCCTGGGTACGCTCGATAAATTGCATCCGCTGCAAAAAGCGTTTCTCGATGAACAGGCAGCACAGTGCGGCTATTGCACCAGCGGCATGATCATGTCGGCCAAAGCATTGCTGGATGCGAACCCGAAGCCCACCGACACGCAGATCAAAACTGCGCTGGCGGGCAATCTGTGCCGCTGTGGATCGCACAATCGCGTGGTACGTGCAGTGCAGCGTGCAGCGAAAGGAGGGACCGTATGAACATCGCTCAACGTTCCCGCCGCAAATTCCTCAAGCAGAGCGGCGTCATCGTCGCCAGCTTCAGCCTTGCCGGCCCCGCCGCCATTGCGCAACAAGCGCGTGCACCGCTGCCCGGCGGCCTCAACAACAACCGCATGCTTGATGGCTGGATACGCATCAACGCCAATGGCAAAGTCACCATCCACACCGGAAAATGTGAAATCGGCCAGGGCATTTTGACGGCGCTGGCGCAAATTGCTTCGGATGAACTCGATGTCGCGTATGAACGCATAGACATGGTGTCGGCGAACACCGCGCGCACGCCCAACGAAGGCATGACCGCAGGCAGTTTATCAGTGGAAGGCAGCGGCACCGCTTTGCGCTTTGCCTGCGCCGAAGTGCGCGGCATGCTGCTTGCCGCCGCCGCGCAAAAGCTGAATGTCGCCGTCGATAAACTCAGCGTTGCCGACGGCGCCATCAGTTCGAGTCCGGCGCGGCTCACCTACTGGGATCTCGCCAAGGACCTCAACCTCAAGCGCGAAGCCACTGCGGTTGTGAAGCCCAAATCGCCTTCACAACATAAAGTCATCGGCAAGAGTGTTCCACGCCGCGATTTCCCGGCCAAAGTGACGGGCGGTGCAGCGTACGTGCAGGATATGCGGCTACCCGGCATGCTGTTCGGGCGCGTGGTGCGCCCTTCGTCCTATCGCGCGCAACTGGTATCAGTGGATGAAGCCGCGGTGAAGGCGATGCCCGGTGTGGTGGCCGTGGCGCGCGACGGCAGTTTT
>JBEBHE010000303.1:0-5583 GCA_040081205.1 Burkholderiales bacterium
GAGCAGGGACCCGTCGCGGGTGTATGCGACGGGATGCGACCGGCCGCGAGTGGCGCCAGCCGCTGATACCGCAAACGTGGGTAGCGCCAAATGAGACACAAAGTTAAACGAGTTCACTTCGTAGGCATCGGCGGCGCCGGGATGAGCGGCATCGCCGAGGTGTTGCTGAATCTCGGCTATGAAATCAGCGGTTCCGATCTTTCGGCAAATACCACGACGCAGCGCTTGGCCGGGTTAGGTGCAAAAGTATTCAAGGGCCACGCGGCGGGACAAATTGCGGGCGCAGATGCTGTCGTCGTTTCAACGGCTGTGAAGGCCGACAACCCTGAAGTGATTGCTGCGCGTGAGAAGCATATTCCGGTAGTGCCGCGTGCGTTGATGCTGGCGGAGTTGATGCGCCTGAAACAAGGCATCGCCATCGCTGGCACACATGGCAAAACCACGACCACCAGCCTCGCCGCCAGCGTACTGGCGGAAGGCGGGCTGGATCCGACGTTCGTGATTGGCGGGCGGCTCAACAGTGCGGGTTCGCATGCGCGGCTCGGCGCGGGTGAATTTATCGTGGTTGAAGCCGATGAATCGGATGCGTCATTTTTGCATTTGCAGCCGGTGTTGTCGGTGGTGACGAATATCGACGCAGACCACATGGAGACCTACGGACACTCGATTGACAACCTGAAACAGGCGTTTGTCGATTTCGTGCATCGGCTGCCGTTCTACGGCATGGCGGTGTTGTGTCAGGACGACGCCAACATTCGTGAAATCATTCCGAAGATCACCAAGCCGATTACCACTTACGGCTTGTCACCCGAGTCGCAAATCAGAGCGGTGGATATCCAGCACTGCGGCGGGCAAATGCGTTTTCGTGCGGTGCGCGCGGCGAACGGCAGTCCGGCTGCGGATCTGGCTGTGACACTCAATTTGCCGGGCATCCACAACGTGCTGAACGCGCTGGCGGCGATCGCGGTGGGGTTGGAAGTGGGCGTGTCCGACGAACGCATTGTTCATGCGCTGGCTGAATTTAAGGGCGTGGGACGCCGATTTCAGCGGCACGGCGAAATCGCGCTTTCCGGCACTGGCAGCTTCACCCTGATTGATGATTACGGCCATCATCCGGTGGAGATGGCGGCGACGCTGGCGGCAGTGCGCGGGGCGTTTCCCGGCCGACGGCTGATGCTGGTATTTCAGCCGCATCGCTACACGCGCACGCGCGACTGCTTTGAGGATTTCGTGAAAGTGCTTTCCACCGTTGATGCGCTGGTGCTGACCGACGTGTATTCCGCCGGAGAAGCGCCGATAGTGGCCGCTGACGGGCGCGCGCTGGTGCGCGCGGTGCGCGTACTGGGCAAAGTCGAGCCGCTGTTTATCGAGAGCGTTAGCGAGTTGCCGGCGGCGATCCTGGGTGCAGTGCGGGAGGGTGATGTAGTGCTGACGATGGGCGCGGGATCTATCGGCGGCGTGGCGGCGGCTGTGGCCCAGGCAGCACACGACGCGCACATAGCGCGCGTAAGAGGCTAAGCGCGGGCAATGAACATGATGGAGGTAACACGTTTGCAGGGACTGCGCGGTGAACTCAGGCAAGCCGAGCCGATGGCCAAGCATGTGAGCTGGCGCGCCGGCGGCGTTGCGGCACGCGCGTACTGGCCTGCCGATGTGGATGATTTATCAGCGTTTTTGAGGTCGATTTCTGGTACGGAGGTCTTGTACTTTGTCGGACTTGGCAGTAACCTCTTGGTTCGCGACGGCGGCGTTCGAGCCACTGTTGTGTTTACGCATTGGGCGTTGCGGCAGATCAGGTTGCTGAGTACGGGGGAAAACAACATAGCGATTTACGCCGAGGCTGGCATCGCCAGTCCGAAAGTTGCACGGTTCGCCGCGCTGCATGGCGCGGCGGGGGCGGAATTTCTCGCCGGTATTCCCGGCACCGTCGGTGGCGCGCTGGCGATGAATGCCGGGTGCTATGGCGGCGAGACGTGGAATATCGTTGAGACCGTGCGCACCATTGATCGTCACGGTGTGGTGCGGCAGCGTGCCGCCGGTGAATTCAAGATTGGCTATCGCAGCGTTGTGGGTACTGCCGGCGAAAGCTTCGTCGCGGCGACGTTTCGTATACCCCGCGCGATGGACGATACAAGCGGCCAAAAATCCCGCAATAAAATCAAATGCTTGCTGTCGAAACGCATCGCCAGCCAGCCGCTGCAACAGCCCAATGCAGGATCCGTGTTTCGCAATCCGCCTAACGACCACGCGGCGCGCCTGATCGAAGCGTGCGGATTAAAAGGCACGCGCATCGGCGGCGCGGAAATCTCGCGCAAGCACGCAAACTTCATCGTCAACACCGGCGGCGCGAGTGCCGCGGATATAGAAGCATTGATTGATCTGGCACAAAACGCTGTACGTGAACAATGTCACATCGAACTCGAGCGTGAAGTACGTATTATCGGAGAACGCGCTTGAGCACCCTTCGCCCCTTTAGAAAAGTGGCCGTGCTAATGGGCGGGGCGCGATGGCGCGTTGAGCAGGGGCCCCGCGTGCGGGGATGCGACCGCGGAAGCGTGCCAGGCCGCCGAATCGAAAGCTATGCACAAGGGCGCAGTGCATGAGTAATTTCGGAAAAGTGGCTGTGCTGATGGGCGGTCGCAGCGCGGAGCGGGAAATTTCTCTCAAAAGCGGCAGCATGGTGCTGGCGGCGTTGAAGCGAAAAGGCGTTGACGCGCATGCATTTGATCCGCGCGAGCAAGGTTTCGAGCAATTGATAGCGCAGCGCTTCGCGCGCGTATTCATTGCGTTGCACGGCCGTTTTGGCGAAGACGGTACGGTGCAGGGCGCGCTGGAATACCTTGGCATCCCCTATACCGGCAGTGGCGTGATGGCGAGCGCGCTGGCGATGGATAAATGGCGTACCAAGCTGGCATGGCTCGCCTCCGGTATTCCCACGCCGGTGTATGAATTGCTGACGGTGGACTCGAAAGCTGCTGATGTGGCGGCGCGCCTTGGCCTGCCGCTGATGGTGAAGCCGGCACATGAGGGTTCCAGTATTGGCATCACCAAGGTGGATTCCATCGAAAAAATTGATGGTGCGTACGAACTGGCCGCAAAGCTCGACGACACGGTAATCGCTGAGCAATTTATCGCTGGTAGTGAAATTACCGCGGCAATCCTCGGCAACGAAGCATTGCCGCTGGTTCGCATCGAAGCGCCGCAGGGCAACTACGATTATCACAACAAGTATTTCGGCAACGAAACGAAATATCACTGCCCGAGCGGGCTGCCGGCAGATCTCGAAAAACAGATTCAGCAGCAGGCGCTGGCAGCATTTCGCATTATCGGTTGTCAGGGTTGGGGCCGGCTGGACGTAATGCTCGATGCGGAAAACCGTCCATGGTTTCTCGAGGTGAACACCATTCCGGGCATGACAGATCACAGTTTGGTACCGATGGCGGCACGCGCACGTGGTCTGTCGTTCGACGACCTGGTGTTGCGTATTCTGGAGGCGGCCCATGTGGAATAACGCGGCCGCGCTCAATCGCATGTCCGATCTGCTGGCGGTGGTGGCGGGATTGATTGTGCTTTACAGCCTGGTTCGCTTTGCCATTGTGCAACCCGTATTCGCGATGCGCGAACTGCGCGTCGGCGGTGCCGCCACGCATGTGACGCTGGAGCAGGTAGAGGCGATTGTGCAGCGCGACTTGCGCGGCACGTTCTTCACGCTGGATCTGGAGCGGCTGCGTGGCTCGTTCGAAAAAATGCCGTGGGTGCGCAAGGTAGATATCCGCCGCAGTTGGCCAGACCGCATCGACGTGGCGATTGAGGAACATCAGCCGCTGGCACGTTGGGGCAATGTGGCGTTGGTCAATCGGCACGGCGAGGTATTCGAGGCCGCCTACGATGCGGAGCTACCGGTGTTTGTCGGGCCTGCAGGCACTTCGCGCGAGATTGCCATTCAATATGAACGGCTGCTTGGCGAATTTTCTGCGATAGGACGCGAGCCGGTACATGTGCAGTTGTCGCAACGCCGGGCGTGGCGTGTGCGTCTCGACGACGGCATGACGCTGGAGATTGGCCGTGAGCAAGTGGAGAACCGCCTGTCGCGGTTCTTGTCAGCGTACCCGCGCACGTTGGCGCCGCTGAACCGGCGTATCGATTACGTGGATTTGCGTTACGCCAACGGCTTCGCGGCACGTGTGCCGGAACTTGCGACGGCCAAAGCAGAAACAACGCGTCCACGCACTGTGCGCCCAGGAGCGTGAGCTGATATGAGCCGCACCAAGGAAAATAAAAACATCATTGTCGGCCTCGATATTGGCACGTCGAAGATTGTCGCTATTGTTGCCGAGATGAAACTGGATGGCGCCAATGGCGGGTTTGAAATCATCGGCATGGGCACGCATCCGTCGCGCGGACTGAAGAAGGGTGTGGTGGTCAATATCGAAACCACGGTAAGCGCGATTCAGCGCGCGCTTGAAGAAGCCGAGTTGATGGCCGACTGCAAGATACGCGAAGTCCTGACGGGCATTGCCGGCAGTCATGTGCGTAGCTTTAACTCGCAGGGTATGGTCGCGATCAAGGATAAAGAAGTTGCGCAGTTCGATATCGACCGCGTGATCGAAACGGCGAAGGCCGTGCAGATTCCGAATGATCAGCAGATTCTGCACATCCTCAATCAGGAATTTATTATCGACGGGCAGGAGGATGTGCGCGAGCCGTTGGGGATGTCAGGCGTGCGTCTCGAAGTCAAGGTTCACATCGTTACCGGCGCGGTGTCGGCGGCGCAAAATATTATCAAATGCGTGCGCCGTTGTGGGCTGGAAGTGCGCGATCTGGTGCTGCAGCCGCTGGCCTCCGCCACCGCCGTGGTGTCGGAGGACGAGAAAGACCTCGGCGTGTGCCTGATCGATATCGGCGGCGGCACCACCGACATGGCCGTGTTTACGCACGGCGCGATCCGCCACACGGCGGTGATCCCGATTGCCGGCGATCAGATTACCAGCGACATCGCGATGGCGCTGCGTACGCCGACCAAGGACGCCGATGATATCAAGATGAAACACGGCTGCGCGTTGTCGCAACTGGCCGACCCGCAGGAGATGATTGAAGTGCCTGGCGTGGGCGACCGCGGGCCGAAGCAATTGTCGCGCAAGACGCTGGCTGAAGTGATCGAGCCGCGCGTCGAGGAACTGTATTCGTTGGTGCAATCCGAGCTGCGCCGCAGCGGTTATGAAGAGCTATTGTCGTCGGGCATCGTGCTCACCGGCGGCTCCAGCATGATGCAAGGCATGGTGGAACTGGGCGAAGAAATTTTTCACATGCCAGTGCGTGTTGGTCAGCCTTCTTACAACGGCGGGCTGGCGGAAGTGGTGCGGCATCCGCGCTATTCGACGGCAATGGGTTTGTTGATTGAAGGCATGGATCAATACCGGCAACAGGAAATCGCACGTGCGCAAACAGGTTCGTTTCAGCAATTGATTGATCGCATGAAGGCCTGGTTTAAGGGTAATTTTTAGCAGCAAGATTTTTAATATAAGTATTTTTTTAAATAATTATTTGTATCACCACAAAAACGGAGGCATAAAATGATAGAGC
>JBEBHE010000304.1:0-5573 GCA_040081205.1 Burkholderiales bacterium
CGATGAAATCGTCGAGGTGCTGGCGTAACGTAGCGGCTTTTTCAGACATATAAATTATTCAATTAAAACAAATACTTACAATAACCTCGTCATTCCCGCGCAGGCGGGAATCCATAACACAGTGCCATATGGCGCATTGCATGGATTCCCGCCTGCGCGGGAATGATGAAGTTATTTTAAGCGCTTGTTTTTATTGAATAATTTACATGCCTAAAAAAACCGCTACATTACGCCAGCATCTCGACGATTTCATCGGCGACACGATGTCGCGATGCACGCGTTGCGGCAAGTGTTTTGAAGCATGCCCTATGACGCGTTACGGCGAAGGTTTGTCTGATGCTGATCCTAAAGCCGTGGTGTCGGGTGTGCTCGATTGGCTCGAACAAAAGCAGGGTAATGCCGACAGTGTGAAGTGGCTGAAGGTATGCACGCAATCCTCGCGCTGCATCGAAGCGTGTCCTGAAGGCATCAACGCGATGAAAATGGTGCGCGTGGCGCAGATGAGCGCGCTGGGATCGCTCGGCGCCCCGGCTGTGCTCAAGTCGCGCGAAGAGAAAGATTTTTTCCGCAAGATCAACGCGTTTTCCGAAACGCAGTTGTCGGCCGACGAAATGGAACGCTGGCAGCGGTGAAATTATGACCGACAAAGTAACTTTCTGGTACGGCTGCAACGTGGTGCGCCACGGTGACATCATTCATAGTGCGATATCGCTGCTGGAAGCGGTGGGTATCGAAGTTACGCCTGCGGGCGGCGCCGGTTACTGCTGCGGTACTGCGAAAGACGCCAACCTGCGCGCGGCCGAAGGTATGGGCAAACGCACGGTCGAAAAGTTCAACGCACACGGCACGGGGCAACTGGTGTCGTGGTGCCCGTCGTGTTACCGCCACATGAATGCGTTTATGGGGGAATACACCGATACGCAATTCCAGTTGTCGCAGTTCGCGCAGATTCTCCACGCGCGACGCGACGTGTTGGCGGCGAAACTCACGCATCGCATCGAGCGCAAAGTGCTGCTGCACAAACATTTCGGTTTTCACGAAGTCGATGTCAATCCGCTGGTGGAGGATTTGCTGCGGTTGATTCCGGGATTGACACTGGTAGCGACCGACGTTTCTGCGCCGGGCCACATGTGTTCGGCGCTGTCGCGTGTGCCGGCGTCGCTGAAGGACGCGACGCATGCGGTGTGCGATGCGGCGGTTAGCGCAAATGCCGACACAGTGGCGACGGTGTTTCACTCCTGCCAACGTCTGCTGTGCGCATTGGAAGGCAGCGAGCCGTTCAAAGTGGTGAACTATGTCAACTTGCTGACGGAATCGATGGGACTCACATCACGCGACGATTACAAGGAATGGAAGCTCGCCGGGTCCGAGGAAGCGGTGGTCGCCAAGGTTGGCGAAGCGCGCATCGCCGCCATGGGCGAAAAACTTTTTCGCGATTCGATCTTGCCTGAGTTGCTGCGCCAGCCGTCGAAATAGAAACGGGTTTACGGTGCTCCAGTGGTGCGAGCCGATGGGGCGCTGCGCTATAATCCGCGCTCACATTCGCGCTTAATCAAGGCAATTCCCCATGGATGACCAACTGCGCAAAGCGGCGCTCGATTATCATCGTTTCCCCACGCCGGGCAAGATATCCATCGCGCCGACCAAGGGACTGATCAACCAGCGCGATCTGGCGCTGGCGTACACGCCCGGTGTCGCGGCAGCGTGCGAAGCGATCGCCGCTGACCCTGCCGAAGCGCGGAATCTCACCTCACGCGGCAATTTGGTGGCAGTGATTACCAACGGCACGGCCGTACTGGGTTTGGGCGCTATCGGCCCGCTGGCCGCCAAGCCGGTGATGGAAGGCAAAGCCGTTCTGTTTAAAAAATTCGCCGGCGTTGATGTGTTCGACATCGAAGTCAACGAGCGCGATCCGCACAAGCTCGTCGAAATCATCGCCGCGCTGGAGCCGACGTTCGGCGGCATCAATCTCGAAGACATCAAGGCGCCGGAGTGTTTTATCGTCGAGCGCGCATTGCGGTCGCGTATGAAAATCCCGGTATTTCACGACGACCAGCACGGCACCGCAATCACGGTGGGCGCGGCCATTTACAACGGTCTGAAGGTGGTGGGCAAAGATATTGGCAAGATCAAGCTGGTAGTGTCGGGCGCGGGCGCGGCGGCGCTGGCGTGCCTGGGTTTGTTGGTGAAGCTGGGTGTGCGCCTGGAAAATATCATCGTTACCGATATCAAAGGCGTGGTGTACAAGGGCCGTAAAGAATTGATGGACCCGGACAAGGAGATTTACGCGATTGAAACTTCCGCGCGCACGCTCGGCGAGGTGATCGAAGGCGCGGATGTGTTCCTCGGCGTGTCGGCGGGCGGTGTGTTGAAGCAGGATATGGTCAAAAAAATGGCGAACAAGCCGTTGATACTCGCGCTGGCGAATCCCGAGCCGGAAATTCTGCCGGAACTCGTGCGCGAGGTGCGTCCCGACGCGGTGATCGCCACTGGACGCTCGGATTATCCGAATCAAGTAAACAACGTATTGTGTTTTCCGTTTGTGTTTCGCGGCGCGCTGGATGCCGGCGCCACCACCATTACCACGGAAATGGAACTGGCGGCGGTGCGTGCCATCGCTGAACTCGCTCAAGCGGAACAGTCCGAGCTGGTCGCCGCGGCGTATGGCGAGCAGCAGCAGCCTTTCGGCCCCGACTACATTATTCCGCGACCGTTCGATCCGCGGCTGATCGCGCAGATCGCGCCGGCGGTGGCCAAGGCCGCGATGGACAGCGGAGTGGCCACGCGTCCGATAGCGGATTTTGATGCGTATCGTGATCGCCTCAATCAATTTGTTTATCAATCCGGCCAGATCATGCGCTCGGTGTATGCGGCAGCGAAAAAAGCGCCCAAGCGCGTGGTGTATGCCGAGGGCGAAGACGAACGTTTCCTGCGCGCGGCGCAACAGGTGGTGGACGACGGCATCGCGCGCCCGGTGTTAATCGGACGCCCGGATGTGATTGACACCCGCATCGAGCGGTTGGGTTTGCGTTTGCAGCGCGACAAACATTTCGATCTGGTTGATCCCGGCAACGATGCGCGCTATCGCGATTACTGGAGCGAGTATTACCGGTTGACGCAGCGCAGGGGTGTATCGCAGGAACTTGCCAAGCTCGACATGAGGCGGTTGCCGACGTTGATCGGCGCGATGCTGGTGCACATGGGCGCGGCGGACGCCATGCTGTGCGGCATTCTTGGGCAGTACAGCCGTCACCTGCGCTATATCGACCGTGTGATCGGCAAGCGCGCGGGCGTGAATCACTATTCGGCGATGAATGCACTGCTATTACCCAAGGGCACCGTGTTCATCTGCGATACCTACGTTACGTTCGATCCCACCGCCGAACAGATCGCTGAATCCACCGTGCTGGCGGCCGAGGAAATACGCCGATTCGGCATCACGCCCAAAGCGGCGATGCTGTCGCATTCGAGTTTCGGCGGCGGCGATACACCGACGGCAAATAAAATGCGTGCGGCGCTGGATTTGGTAAATCAGCTCGCGCCTGGCCTTGAAATCGACGGCGAGATGCAGGGCGACATGGCGCTGTCGGAAGAAATTCGCAATCGCGCGTTGCCGGCAAACAAGCTGAAAGGACAGGCGAATTTGCTGGTGATGCCCAATCTCGACGCCGCGAATATTTCGTTCAACCTGCTCAAGGCGGCTTCGGGCGATGGCATCACCGTGGGGCCGATATTGCTGGGCGCGGCGAAGCCGGTGCATATTATTACGCCTTCATCGACGGTGCGGCGTATTGTCAACATGACCGCGCTGATTGTGGTGGATGCCGGTGCGCAGCGCGGCGAGCAGAAAAGTCTTTTGTAATCACTATTCGTTTGTATGAGGAAGTCATGAGCAAAAACACACGCATCGAACACGACACCATGGGCGACATCGAAGTTGCCAACGACAAACTATGGGGCGCGCAAACCGAGCGCAGCCTGCATCATTTTCATTTTCCTGGCGAGACCATGCCGCATGATGTGGTGATGGCGCAGGTCATGGTGAAAAAAGCCGCTGCGCTGACCAACATGGCGCTTGGCGTGCTCGACAAGAAAAAAGGCGATGCCATCGTCAAGGCCGCCGACGAAGCGCTGGCCGGCAAGCTGAATGCGCATTTCCCGCTGGTGGTGTGGCAAACCGGTTCGGGCACGCAAACTAATATGAACGTCAATGAGGTGCTGGCGAACCGCGCGTCCGAAATTCTTGGCGGCCAACGCGGAATGAAACGATTGGTGCATGAGAACGACGACGTGAATAAAGGCCAATCGTCGAACGACACATTCCCGACGGCGATGCATGTCGGTGCAGTGATTGCGTTGCACAGCCAGTTGATACCCGCGGTCAAAAAGCTGCGCAATACGCTGGACAAAAAAGCCAAAAAATTCATGGGCATCGTGAAAATCGGCCGCACGCACCTGCAGGATGCGACGCCGCTCACGCTCGGACAGGAGTTTTCAGGTTACGTCGCGCAACTCGATCATGGCCTGAAGCATGTGCAGGCGTCGCTGCCGCATTTGTGCGAGCTTGCGCTCGGTGGCACCGCAGTGGGCACGGGGCTGAATGCGCATCCGAAGTTTGCCAAAGCGGTTGCGGCACAACTGAAAAAACTCACCGGCTTGCCTTTCGTCACGGCGCCCAATAAGTTTGAAGCACTGGGCTCGTGCGACGGCGTGGTGCATGCGCATGGCGCGTTAAAAACACTGGCGGCTTCGCTGATGAAAATCGCCAATGACATTCGCTGGTTATCGAGCGGCCCGCGTTGCGGCATCGCGGAGATTGTCATCCCCGAAAACGAGCCAGGGAGTTCGATTATGCCGGGCAAGGTCAATCCGACGCAGTCCGAGTCGATGACCATGGTGTGTTGCCAGGTGGGTGGCAATGACACGGCGATTCACGTCGGCGGCTCGATGGGTAACTTTGAATTAAACGTGTTTCGCCCGATGGTGATCCGCAATTTTCTGCACAGCGCCAGCCTGCTGGCGCATGCCTGTGAAAACTTCGACGAACATTGTGCGATGGGCATCGAGCCTGATTTGGAGCGCATCGACAAACTGATGCGCGAATCGCTGATGCTGGTGACGGCGTTGAATCCGCATATCGGCTACGCCAAGGCGGCAGCCATCGCGAAAAACGCGCACAAGAACGGCCTCACGCTCAAGGCATCGGCGATAGCGATGGGCCACGTTACCTCCGAGCAGTTCGACAAATGGGTACGCCCGGAAGACATGGTGGGCATCAAGCTGAAGCGCGGCGGTAAAACCGGAAAGTAGTTAACAACGCAGCCGCGAGTTATCGCGCGAGCGCCCGTATCGGCTCCGGCAAGGGTATGGACTTTTGCGTTTGCGGATCGAACCACACCGATACGCCGTAACCTTCCGCGGCAATCGTGTCGCCATCGCGCAGCAGATAATGCGTGCGCACGCTGCTGTTACCTATTTTTCCCAGATACACCTCAACCGTAACCGTGCCGGGGTAATGCAATGGCGCTCGATACGAACATGCCGACGCAGCCAGCACCGGTATCGGCGCGGGC
>JBEBHE010000305.1:0-5569 GCA_040081205.1 Burkholderiales bacterium
TGACTTAATTCTGCAATCGCACGTGATGCGCGAGATTCGCGCAATCTTCATCCGTCTTCAATCCTGCTGCGTGGATGCCGTGCGCGGCGAGCGCTTCGTCCTGCGCTTCTTTGTCACCGGTAACGCCGACTGCGCCCAGTAATTCACCGTCGGCGGCGCGAATCAGCCGGCCGCCGCCCTCGGCGAAAATTTTATCGTCGGAGGCCTTGAACAAAAAATCCATGAACAACGGTTTTTGTTCCGTGCGCACACGCACCAGACTCGATGAGCGTCCCAGCGCGAGCGAGGCGTACGCTTTGCCCATCGCCATTTCGAAACGCATCATTGCCGAGCCATCTTCTTTTTTGAACGCTTTGACGATGGCGCCGGGTTCCACCACGACTACCGAGATGGGGCGGCACTTCAGTTCGCGCGCGCGCGCGATGATCGCGTCGATGATTTTATCGGCTTGTGACAGCGTGATGGTGCCCATGCGGTTTCTCCGGTGATGATTTGAATTATAGGCGTCCTGCATTATTGCACTACAATAAGGATTCGAGTTCTCGAAAGCGCACGATTGGAAACCCATGAGCTGCAGACAAATTATTTTCGCATTCCTGATAATGGTTGTGGGTTTTGGCAGTGCTTCGGCCGCCGACTATCCGGTTAAACCAATTCGTTTCATCGTCGGATTTCCGGCGGGCGGCGCCAATGATCTGGTGGCGCGCGTGGTCGCGGCGAAGTTGAGTCCACGATTGGGGCAGCAGATTGTCGTCGAAAATCGCGCGGGCGCCGGCGGTAACATCGCGCACGAGTTCGTGGCGAAAGCGCCACCCGACGGCTACACCATGGTGCTGGCGTCGGTGGCATCAATGGCGATGAGTCCCGCGCTGCACGGCAAGGTGCCGTTTGATTCGGTGAATGATTTCGCGCCCATCGCGCAAGTGGTCGATGTGAGCAGCCTGTTGTCGGTGCATCCCTCAATGCCGGTGAAAACACTCAGGGAATTTGTTGCGCGCGCAAAGCAGCAACCTGGAATGATTAACGTCGCCAATCCCGGCACCGGCAGCATCGCGCATCTGTCGTTCGAACTGTTTAAGGCGACGGCCGGTATCCGCGTGCTCAATGTGCCCTACAAGGGCGGCGGACAGGCGGTGATCGACGCCATCTCAGGGCAGGTTGAAAGTCTTGCGGGCGTAATTTCCACCGGTGCCCCGCATGTGAAGTCGGGCAAGCTGCGCGGCATCGGCGTCACCAGTTTGAAGCGTTCGCCGATTTTGCCTGACGTGCCGTCGATAGCGGAAGGCGGCTATCCGGGGTTCGAAGCGAGCGGCTGGCTTGGCATGGCGTTTCCGGCTAAAACACCGGTAGCGGTTATCGAACGCATGCAAAAGGAAACCATTGCGGTGGTGGCGCTGCCCGACGTGCGCGAGCAATTGCAAAACGCCGGGTTGGAACCGGTGGTGAAAGATGCAGAGGCATTTCGCGCGTACATTCGCTCGGAGCTGAACAAGTGGACGCGGCTCATCAAGGACGCGGGCATCAAAGCGGATTGATCCATTGCGTCGGCCGTTGAAATAGCTACCACAGTATCGCCGCGCTGCCGGTGATTGGTGCGGTGCGGCACGAAGCAGTCGTCACAATTTCAGTGCAAGGTTTGCACCATTGTGGGTTATTAAAATAAAATCAATCGCTTGTCGTGGCGGGCGGCTGCGCGAAAAGCACAAAAAATTCGCCCGCCCGCTACTTTCCCATTCGATATTAACCGCGAGGATCACCATGGCTACTACCTACAAAATACTCATTATGGGCGCGTCGTACGGCTCGTTGCTCGGCACCAAACTCGCGCTTGCCGGACACAACGTTGACCTCGTGTGCCTGCCTGCCGAAGCGGATTTGATTAACAGCGTAGGCGCGGTGGTGCGCATGCCGATCCGCGGCCGCGAAGGGCTGGTGGAAATCAACTCGAAAAAACTGCCGGGCAAAATGGCTGCCGGCGGCGCGACGGCTTTTAATCCCGCCGACTACGATCTGATCTCATTAGCGATGCAGGAGCCGCAATACCGGTCACCCGGCGTGCGCGAACTGCTCGACGCCGTGGCCAAGTCCAAAAAACCGTGCATGTCGATTATGAACATGCCGCCGCTGCCCTATTTAAAACGCATCAAATCCATCGATGGCAACGCGATCCGTGATTGCTATACCGACGCCACCGTGTGGGACAGTTTCGATCCCGCTTGCATGACGCTGTGCAGTCCCGACGCGCAGGCATTCCGCCCGCCCGAAGACAAAGTCAATGTGCTGCAAGTGCGCCTGCCGACCAACTTCAAATCGGCGAGCTTTGATTCTGATGCGCACAACACCATTTTGCGCAATCTCGAAAAAGACGTGGATGCCTCGCGCTTTGAAGTGGACGGCAGCAAGATTGAACTGCCGGTGAAACTGCGGGTTCACGAATCCATGTTCACGCCGCTCGCCAAATGGAGCATGCTGCTCGCCGGCAATTACCGCTGCGTGCAAAAAGACGACATGCGCCCGATCAAGGATGCGGTGCATAGCGATCTTGAAGCTTCGCGCGCCGTGTACGACTGGGTGGTCAAACTGTGTGTGTCATTAGGCGCAAGCGAAAAAGACCTGGTGCCGTTCGAGAAATACGCTAACGCTGCGTTATCGCTTGGCAGTCCTTCATCGGCTGCGCGGGCGCTGGCCGCCGGCGCGCCGAATATCGAGCGCGTGGATCGCCTGGTGCAAACGATTGCCAAATCCAAAGGCATGCAACTCGATGTGGTGGATCAGACCGTGGCGCTGGTGGACGGGTGGCTGGCGAAAAATCGAGCGAAGGCAAAATAAGGCGCTTGGCGCGGATTTTCAGCAGGAACAAAAAACCCGGAATGTTTCCGGGTTTTTATTTTGGGGCTTGCCTTACTCCGCCCGTATCCCCGCGTCCCGTATCACCTTGCCCATGCGCGTCATCTCGGACATGACCTTGGCCGCGAGTTCTTCCGGCGTGCTGCCAGCCGTCTCGGCGCCAACCGCGAGAAAGCGCTCACGCGCTTCGGTGGTTTGCAGATAGCGCACGCTGTCGCGGTTAAGCCGGCTGATGATGAGGGCAGGTGTATGGGCGGGCGCAAAAAAACCGGTTGTCGAAATCGATTCGTAACCCGGCAGGCCCGATGCGGCGACGGTCGGTAACTCGGGCACCAGCACCGACGGTTGCGAACTCGCCACTGCCAGCGCGCGCAGTCGCCCTGATTTCACCAGCGGCGTTACGGATGATGCCGTGGCGAACATGAGTTGCACTTGCCCGCTGATCAGCGCATTGACTGCCGGGCCGTTGCCGCGGTATCCGATGCCCAGCATATCGACACGGGCCATCGATTTGAACAATTCCGCCGCGAGATGGTTGGCGGAGCCTGCCGATCCCATCGCATAATTGAGTTCGCCTGGCCGCGCTTTTACCAGTGCGATCAAATCTTTTACCGTTTTTACCGGCAGTGCGGGATGCACCACCAGTACGGTGGGCGAGGTTACCACCAGCGTGATCGGCGAAAAATCGCGCACCGGATCGTAAGGCACGCTTTTGCGCACGAACGGTTGCAGCCAGAACGTGCCGGCGTAGATCAGTAGCGTGTGGCCGTCGGGCTTGGCGCGCGCGACGACTTCGCCGGGAATAACGCCGCTCGCGCGATTGTCGATGATGACTTGCTGGCCGAGTGCAGGGGTAAGGCCCACCGCGAGAATGCGCGCGGCGACGTCCTGACTGCCGCCGGCTTCAGCGGTAACGATACGCACGGGCCGGTCAGGATAACGCTGCGCGACCGCCGTCGCGGCGGTAAGCAGCAATGATGCCGCGCAGACCAGCGCTCGTGTCACCACCCGCGCGGCTCGTCCTTCAGGAACGCCATGCCCGCCAGTGCTTCGGCGATCTTTCCACGCTCGATTTCGCCCAGTGCACGTACCGGCGGGCGGGGGCCGCCGCAGGGGCGGCCGAACGCGGCCATTGCCGCCTTGATGCCGGCGAGGCCGTCTTTCAGCCCGGATTCTCCGGCGTTTTTGAGCAGGTGATGCAGTTCGGCGATTTGTTCCGATGGGCCGCGCGCTTCAAGGTATTTTTCCTGTTTGCACAAATCGTAAACCTGCTTCACCAGTTTGGGTGCGATGCAGGCGAGCGATGCAAAGAGACCCGAGCCGCCGAGCGCGTAGGCTGCCACCGGGTAATCCTGTCCGGCGAGCAACTGAAAGCCGGGTCGCTTGGGCCCGCTGTTGCACATGACTTCTTCCATGAATACAAAATCGAGACTGGCATCGACCACGCCGTGCAGATTCGGCACGCGGTCGATCAGTTGCATCACGATGTCGGTGGAGAGCGTGGTGCCCACCGATTCCACCGGCGGATTGCATACATAGAACGGCAGCTTGATGGCGTTGCCGATGCGCACCAGATGTTCGGTCACCATGCCCGGCTTGGGATGCCAGAAGTAGGGCGGGTGTGACACGATAGCCGCCGCGCCCGCTTTTTCGGCGAACAGCGCGCGCTCGACGGCGATGGCGGTACCCGCGTCGCTGATGTGAGCGATTACCGGCACACGACCCTTGACCTGCTTGATGGCGAAGGCAATGATTTCGCGCAATTCAGGATCGCGCAGGCTCATGTCTTCGCCTTCGGGCATGGGCACGGCTAATGCTTCCGCGCCGTTTTTCAAATGAAATTCGATGACCTTCGCGTAAAGATCATAATCGATACTTTGGTCTGCCTTGAACGGCGTGAGGGGGGAATGGACGAGTCCGGGATTGAATAGGGTCATGTGTTTTCTTTGAATAAGCCGGATTACCAGCCTTGCGGTTCGGTTTGCAATATATTGAGTTCTTCCAGTTGCTGGCGCAGGAAGGAGATGCGCTCCTTGGTCGCCGTGGGCAGTGGCGAGCGCGTGGGGCCGACCGCACGGCCCATCAGGATCATCGCGCCTTTGAGTGAAGACGGATACTGCTCCTTGAACACATTCCACAGCCGCGAAATCTTGAACTGGCATTCACGGGCGGTTTTCCAGTCGTGTGCTTCCAGCGACGCGAAAAATTTGTTGCAAAGGTTCGGCGCGATCGCGCCTGAAGACGAGAACGAACCGCACGCGCCCAGCGGATAAGCCGCCAGCAAATGCTCGACACCCTGAATGATGGAAAAGCCGGGCCGCATGTTGAGTGCCACGCGGGAGATTTCCAGAAATTTCTGGCTGTGAAAACTGGCGTCTTTCATGCCGATATAGTTGGGTAACCGCTCGATCAGCCGCGCGGTGAGTTCGGCGGTGAACTCAACGCCTTCGCCGTTGCGCCAGGGTGAGTTATACGTCAGCACCGGCAGCGCCGTGGTTGTGCCGATGCGCACAATCGAATCAAAAATTTCATCCTGCGACGGACGGCGGCAATACGGCGAAATCGTCAGCAGCATATCCGCGCCGATTTTTTCCGCGTGGCGCGCGATGTCGAGCGAGTCTTCTTCCGACAAGGTGCCGGTGAATATGGAAACGGGCACGCGCTTGTTGACCGTTTTCACCGCGATTTCCGCGCCGAGTTTGCGTTCTTCGATGGTGAGATT
>JBEBHE010000045.1:0-20098 GCA_040081205.1 Burkholderiales bacterium
AATTTGATTGTGGTTTCTTGTGAGTCAGGCTATTTAATGTCGTAGTATTACTCACGGACAGTGAAGAGAATGTGAACTACCGGGTTGTCGAACTGGGCATAGTTTGCGACGTCAGTCCGTTAGCGCTCAGATATACATGAAGACCGTAGGGTTATTCGCAAGTTCCTTCAACCAAAGCTCCATGTAGGGAACTCCGGACGATCGTAGCTTGGCATTGGGTAAGAAAAGCGACTGACGTGACAAGAATTGCAAATAAGTTGGCACGAAACATACGGATCGCATTGCTGCTAGTAGTGGCGGCCTTGTGCATGCACTTGCCTTCGTATGGTCAAGCACAAAATTCTGCGAACTTCAATCATGCTTCCACGGGCTTCATGCTGGAAGGAGTGCATGCGCGCATAACATGCGAATCTTGCCACCGGGCGGGAGTGCCCACAAAAGGCCTGCCGCGCGACTGCAATGGATGCCATTTGCAGAGTGGAATTCGGTCCGCAGTAACGCGCCCCGCGACACATATACCTACTCCTCCAACACAATCTTGCTTGGATTGCCACAACCAGAATACCTTTACCTCGGCGGTAATGAGGCACACCACTGACATGGCGGGTCAATGCGCGCGTTGCCATAACGGGCTTCAGGCACCGGGAAAACACGCAGCGCATTTTCCGACGACGGCAAGTTGCGATTCGTGCCATATCACGGCGAACTTCACGACCAGGAAGGCCGTCATTCATGATGCGACCACGGTAGGCCGCTGCTCCACTTGCCACAACGGCACCATTGCCTCTGGAAAGTCGATTCGCCATATTCCGACTGCGGACCAATGCGATACCTGCCACACCAGTACGGTGACATGGCTGGGCGCGCAGTACCTCCACGACCCTTCGACTATCGGACGGTGCTCTAGCTGCCACAACAGTCAGATTGCGCGAGGCAGGCCACTGTCGCACATCCCAACCACGGCGCAGTGCGATAGCTGCCATACGAGTCAAGTATCGTTTGCGATTCGAATGATGAATCACACTGGGCTTAACGGACAGTGTTCAAGCTGTCATAGCGGTGCCTATTTGTCGCAAAACGCGCAAATGAAACCGCCGACACATATCGCGACGACGGCCCAATGCGATACTTGCCATACGAGCACGATAAGTTGGGCGTTGACGACCAAACCGGATCACACCGGCTTCGTAGCCAACTGCACTAACGCGGGTTGCCATGTGCCGGGAGGCAGCGCTCTTAGCAAGCCGACCAATCACATTCCTACTACCTTCCAGTGCGACGTCTGCCATAACACTACGGCATTCAGACCGGCGGCAATGAGCCACGCGGGCGTCACACCGGGGCAGTGCGCGACCTGCCACAATGGCGCCTATACATCCGCCAAGGCGCGCGCGAAACCCACAACGCACGTCCCTACCAGCCTTGCCTGCGATTCCTGCCACAGGAATACGGTTGCATTTGCCCCGTCAACCATGGACCACACAGGGCTCAGCGGGCAGTGTTCGACTTGCCATAGTGGTGGTTATTTAGCACAGAACGCGCAAATGAAGCCGGTTACTCACATCGCAACCACGGCGCAATGCGACACTTGCCATAAAGGTTTCACAACTTGGGCAACAGCGGTCTTTGATCATTCGACTGTACCCACTGCTGGTTTGTGCTCCACCTGCCACGTCCCCGGTGGCAGAGGATTGTCGAAACCGACAAACCACTTACCGACGACCTCGCAGTGTGACAGTTGCCACAGGAACTTCGTCGCGTTCTCACCGGCGACTGTAGATCACACCATGGGTGGTATTCCTGGCCAGTGCTCCACTTGCCACAATGGTTCCTATGTCGCTGCCGGCGCAAAAAAACAAAATCCCGCCCACATCCCCGACGCCAGGCAGTGCGATTCCTGTCACAACACGACGACATTTAAGCCGGCGCTTATGAATCACACGGGCACAGCCGGGAAATGCGTCGCTTGCCATAACGGTAGCTATACAGCGGTCTTTGCACGGGCCAAGCCGCCAACACACATTCCTACGGGCACTGCCTGTGATTCATGCCACATTAATACCGTAGCGTTCGCACCCTCAACCATGAACCACACTGCAACAACTGGACAGTGCTCGACCTGTCACAGCGGGGCCTATGTGGCGCAAAAGGCGGTGGGAAAACCCCCGACGCATATTCCAACCGCGGCGCAGTGCGACACTTGCCATACGGGATTCACGACTTGGGCCGCAGTCTTCAATCATGCGACAGCGTCGCCTCCTGTCGCCGGTCGATGCGATACCTGCCATAGAACGGGCGGAGCGGGAACTGCTAAGCCGCCGTCACCGCCACATGTGGTTACTACAGCACAGTGTGACAGTTGTCATAGGAGTACGGCATCGTGGGCTGTTGCGACCTTTAACCATGCGGCTGTCCCCACCTCAAACCTGTGCTCAACCTGCCACTTCCCTGGGGGCTCGGGCTTGTCAAAGCCGACATCCCATATTCCGACGACAATGCAATGCGACACTTGCCATAGAAACTTCGTGGCGTTCAAGCCGTCGGGTATGGACCACACGGGCACTACCGGTCTGTGCATCAATTGCCACAATGGCTCGTACACTGCCGCTAACGCGCGGGGCAAGCCCGTTACACACATTCCTACCAGTCCCCCAACCCAAACGTGCGATGCATGCCATCAAAGCACTGTCGCATTCACGCCGACACGAATGAACCACGGTGCGATGGGCACAACAACGTGCTCTCAGTGCCACAGCGGCGCCTACTTGGCACAAAACGCACAGGCGAAACCAGTTGGACATATTACGACGACAGCGCAGTGCAACGCTTGCCATACGGGCTTTACAGCGTGGAGACCAGCGACCTTTAGTCACGCGGCTGTCCCTACTGCAAATCTGTGCTCAAATTGTCATACGCCCGGTGGCGGCGGGAGGTTCAAACCCGCGAATCACATACCTACGTCGAGGCAATGTGATAGCTGTCATAGAAACTTTACAGCATTCGCACCGGCGATTATGGACCATACCGTCGGAACCGCTGGCGTTTGCTCGACCTGTCACAATGGAGGCTATTTGGCGCAAAATGCGCAGTCGAAACCTGCGACGCACCTCGTGACCTCGGCGCAGTGCGATACCTGCCATACAGGATTCATTACCTGGGCAACGGCGATTTTTAATCACGCTACTGCCGTACCCGTCGTTACTAACCGGTGTTCAGACTGCCATACGCCGGGCAGGACACCTCAAGGTTTGACCAAGCCAGCAAACCACATACCGACGACAGCGCAATGCGATAAATGCCACAGGGTCTTCACGACTTTCGTAGGGGCCATTGTGGATCACACCCTCCCTGGCATCGCTGGCCAGTGTTCCACCTGTCATAACGGCGCCTATCTCTTTGCAGGCGCGAAAGGCAAAAATGCCACCCACATACCCGATACGAGGCAGTGCGACACTTGCCACAATACCAAGATATTCAAGCCAGCAACCATGAGCCACGCAGGGCTCGCGACATGTAAAAATTGCCATAACGGGGCATACACGGCGGTTAATGCGCTTGCAAAGCCAATCAATCATATTCCTGAGTCGCAGTTGCTCGGCGGCGCGGCCATGGATTGCAATGCGTGTCATCAGGGCACTACGATCTGGACAAGCGTGAAGATGAATCACAATGGCAGCCAGGGTAATGGCTCCGGATACTGCAAGGCGTGCCATGTGTCTGGCACCAGTTATTTGGGCAAGGTGCAGAAAAAATCTCTGACACACGATAGGACTAACGTCGGTGGTGTGCCCGTAACAGACTGTTCCCAGTCGGGCTGTCACCGGCCACTGGGTAATCGAGGAAGCCCGTACAACAGTTGGTAGTCATTTCGCTTGATGAGCGCGGGCGCGGAGCTCGCTCCCGGCATTGCGATATTCGCAGCAATGCCCCCTGTTCCATTCAACCGGCAGCGCAAGTACTATAGCGACTCACGCCCAATGGAATCATTATTGAAATGCTGAAATCCCGTCTGGCCAAGTTGTGGAATCAGTCATGGTCCATGGTACTGACCGAGATTGGCCCCCAAGAAATCGGTGGGCTCTTTCGCGCTGTCGAGCATTCCCCGCAGCTCACAGTGCGACGCGCGGGCTTGATCGTATCGCGTGTGCGGCTAGCCGCAGGGCTATTGGCAGTTCTTACCCCAATGTGGATTCTTGCGGACATCTGGATCTTCAGCCCAGAAATTTGGATGGCGCTGCTGCCAATGAGATTGATCACAGCTTTCGCATTCGCTTCGATCTTGATTGCAATTGAACGTATGCACACACTGCGGGATGCCTACGTCTCATTGGCCTACTTGATGTTGGTTCCCGCTGCCTTTTTCCTGTTCGTCCATTTTCATCTGTCGGGATTGCATGTCGGGAACCAAATGACCGGGTATTGGGCGGGGTATGCTTATTTGCCGTTCATCATGATCGCAGTTTTGGCCATTTTCCCATTGACCATTTTTGAGGCGGCATGGTTTGCGATGCCTATGGTTATTGCACAGTCTATTGCAATGTTCCCGTCGGGCGCGGAGCATGACGGGATTGCTTTTGTAACGTCCACCGGCGCATTATTGTTGGTCGTTGGGGTATCTATACTCGCAGGCCTCTCGCAGCTGGCATTCATCATGGTCATGATTCGTGAGGGTATACATGACAGTCTTACCGGCTGCTATTCGCGGCGGTGTGGCGAAGAGTTAGTAGACCTGCAATTTACCTGGTCTGTGCGTACCAAAATCCGTCTATCGATTGCGCTGGTCGGGGTGGATGATTTTCAGGAGATCAATAAGCAATTCGGTTACGCAACCGGCGAGGCTATCCTGAAAAGCGTTACCGAAAAACTTCATGACAGTATGCGCTCAGGTGACACCATTACACGCTGGTCGGGCGAAATACGCTCGCTCTGGTCTGGAGATCAGTACCTCCTAACGTTTCCTAATGCGACTGCGGAGCAGGCATGCATGGCGCTGCGACGCATTCTTGCAGGCGGTCTGGGCGTGCGTCCGGATGGCGCTGCTATTACCGCAAGCATCGGCGTCGCGGAACGGATCAGTGACGCCGCTCAAGACTGGTGGAATCTGGTTGATCTCACCAGTATAAGGATGCAGTCGGCCATCCGCATCGGTGGCAACCGCACGGTAGATCGATAGTGTAGTAGTGCTGAGTTGTCCTGAATCCTCGTTACTTCTGAATGACCGCAGCCCACGAACCCGCACTATGACAGCGTTCGCAGCGGTTGCCATAGATGCCTTTGTGAGTATCATCTTTTGCATGACAGCTATAGCAGGTTGGCGTTGCGGCAACGCGGCCTTTTTTCTTTTCCATGGGCGTTTTGTGACAGGCGTAACACTCTAATTTCGCATGTGCGGCATCGAGCCGGAAACTGGTCTTGGCATGATCGAAGTCCCAGCTTTTCCAGGTGCGCGTGTTATGACAGCTTTCGCAATCGGTGCCAAGGCGGCGCTTATGCACATCATCATTCTTGTGACACCCATAGCATTGGGTTGGCGCGTCTTTGAACGCGGTGGTTTGGTGGCATTTCTTGCATTCCACCTTGGAATGACTGCCAGTCAGCGGGAAGCGTGACTTGTTGTGATCAAATGTTTCGATGCGCCAACCGTTCACGGTGTGGCAGGCGTCGCACTGCTTACCCAAGGTGCCCTTGTGGCCTTTGTCATCATCGTCCTTGCGGTGACAGGCAATACACTCGGTAGGTGTTTTGTCTTTATAAAGAGTGCCGGTATGACAGCTCACGCAGGTTGCTGAAGTGTGCTTGCCGCGCAGCGGGTACTTCGTGTCACGGTCGTGATTGAATGTGCTTTCTTTCCAGTCCTTGGTAATGTGGCAGGTCTCGCATTTCTCGCCGAACTTGCCTTTATGCCCTTTTTTTTGATCGTCGGGCTGATGGCATCCAAAACAGTTTGTCGAAAGTATCTCGCGCACCTTCCCCGCCGTTGCCGTAACCCCTGAGCGATGGCAGCTCTCGCAACGAGCATTGCGGTGCTTTCCGGTCAGTGGAAATTTAGTTTCCTTGTCATGGTCGAACGCAGCGCCCTTCCAACTACGTTCGTTGTGACAACTTTCGCATTTGTCGCCTAAGCTGCCTTTGTGGCCGCGGTCGTTGTCTTCTTTGCGATGGCAGGATACGCAGGTGAACGGTAGCTTCACCGAATACAACGGCGAGGTGTGGCATGAACTGCATTTCGCCATTGCATGTTTGCCTCGCAGAGCAAAACGGGTATCTTTGCCATGGTCGAAAATGGTTTTATTCCAGGCGGTTGTCGTGTGACAGCTCGCGCACTTTTCACCAAAATGGCCTTTGTGACCGTCCTTATCATCATTTTTCTTGTGGCAGGCCACGCACTCACGCGGCGTATCCTTGTAAGTGCGGTCGGTGTGGCATGACTTGCATTCGACATTGGCGTGTCCGGCCTCGAGCTTGAAGCGCGTCTTGTTGTGATCGAAGGTCGCGTCTTTCCACTTGTCTTGCGAATGGCATTGCTCACATTGTTTGCCTAGTTTGCCCTTATGCACGTCGTCCTTGGTGTGGCATGCCGCACATTCGCGTGGAGCCTCACGGAACTTGCGCCCTGCTTTATGGCAACTGTCGCACTTCGCCGCAACTTTTTTATGGGCGCCTTTTATTGGGAAACTGGTCTTGTCGTGATCGAATGCCGAGCGATCGAGGGAAATGATCTTTGCTGTGCGGCCCTTGTGTTCGGTGTGGCAATTCCTGCAGGTTGTTTCACCGAGCTTGCCGTGTAAACGATCACGATTGCGTATATCGGTTGCGATGTCTTTGTGGCAATCGAGGCAAAGTCCGCGTTGTGCGGTCTTGTCAAATGACTTGTGGCAGTTGTCACATTGCTTTTCCAGTTTTGCGTGGCTTGCAGAGACTTCTCCTGGCATTACCAATTCGCGAAATGACTGCGCAAAAACGTCGGGCGAAGCAACTCCCAGTAACACCATGATGCAAGACCAGATGATGATGAAGCGTTTCATCAGTACATATGTACCGCGACGACATGATAAATGCCGCTTGCCAGCAGGATATAAACTAACGGGATGTGTAGAAGGTGCCACCAAGACAGCTTGCGCTCCCAATACGCGTAGTGTGCCGTGGTGTTGGCCGCCCTGATGTACTCGCTAAGTATTTCGTGTTCAACCTTAACTTCCGTCAAATAGCGTCCTTTGGACCATTCTTGCTGAGCCGCTTGAATTTGGAGTGCTCGAACAATTTCGGCCTTGCACTGTTGGATCAACTGGCTTTCATGATGAGTCGCAGTAAGGAGAGACCAAATTTTCCCGCGAGTGGAAGTATGCGTGGCAAATACATACTTTCTGTACTGCTCCATTAATTCAATCGTATGTACAGAAAAACCTGTTGCCTTGCGTGATTGATCCTTCCGTCCGCTTAGGAATGATTCAACATCCCGCAAAGCTGCACTACTGCCGTCGAGATTTTCGTAGACGTGAACGTAAATGAATCTGCCGAGGACGCCGCTTATGACTACAATGATCATTGACCAAAAGGCGACGCGGCCATTGATGGATCGTGTCTGAAATGCCGCGTGAAAAAGAATTAGAATGGGGCCGCAGATTCCAAAGACCAAGTGAATAGCGAACCACGTACGTAAGGAGCCGAAATTTTGCATCGGCTTCCAATATTTTCGTATGGGGTATAAAAACAGGCACAACATCAAGCTGCCGCCCACGAGGCCAAGGTAATACCCAAAATCTGATCCTGGCGAGTAAGGACGGTACACTGCGACCAAGATACCCAGTACCGCGCAGATTGTTGTGGGGACATAGATCAACAATCGCTGTGGCAGGCTTAGACGATACCCTGCTGGTTGGCTGATATTAATCGTAGTCGTCATTCGATCCTGTATAAATCCGCTAGAAATTTCATGCCAAGCGTGATGCAAGCAGCACACATTTTTAGGGAATTTATTCCATTATATAATGCCTAACTAATAGCTCACTTTATTTATCAGCAAATTTTTTTTACTTATCTTGGAGTTATTTGTGAGTTTTTTGTGATGATTGCGGATCAATTGTTCTCCATAGCATCCCTGATCCCTCTTTCTTAGATCCAATATGAATCATTGACTAATGGATCAACTCCTCTACTATTCTTTCTATGGTTTTCCTCTGCTAATTCTCGTTGCCATATATGTACAAGGCAGGATGCGGCATCAGAAAGAATCGAAGCAGGCCTGGAACGAGTCTGTGGAAAGTGGCCTTACCGAGCCACCCACGCTTCACCCTTCTTTTATTCTATCTCGGTGCATCGGCTCGGGCGCATGCGTTAAGGTGTGTCCGGAACAGGCGATCGGCATCATCAACGGCAAGGCAACACTTGTAAATCCGGCAGTGTGTATTGGGCACGGTGCTTGTGAAATTGCATGTCCTATGAGCGCCATAAAATTAGTGTTCGGCACTGCCAACCGTGGTGTTGACATTCCGCAAGTCAACCGAAATTTTGAAACAAATGTCTCGGGAATATTTGTCGCTGGTGAGCTTGGCGGGATGGGGCTGATTCGTAAAGCAGTGGAGCAGGGGAGGCAGGCGATGGAATATCTCGCGAAACGACCACGCGGCGACAAAGAATACGATGTAGTGATCGTTGGCGCAGGACCAGCGGGAATTGCGGCCTCGTTAGCGGCAAGAAAGCTGGGACTGAATTTCGTGACTGTAGAGCAGGAGGATTCGCTCGGAGGCACTACATATCACTATCCTCGCAACAAGATCGTTATGACGGCCCCTATGAGTTTACCGATAATAGGCAGCATAAAGGTTCGTGAGATCAGCAAAGAATCGCTAATGGAGTTATGGACAGGGGTACTGGAAAAAGTTCAGATGCCCATCCATTTCAACGAGCGAATGGAAGACATCATCAAAGACGGAAATGGTTTTGAAGTGCGGACAGTAAAAGGAAGTTACCGTACGGCAAGTGTGCTTTTGGCGATAGGCCGAAGGGGGGTTCCGCGTAAACTGGGCGTTCCGGGCGAGGGTCTTCCCAAAGTTGTATATCGTCTGATTGAAGCGGAGCAGTATCAAAAACAACACGTAATCGTTGTCGGCGGCGGAGATAGTGCTTTGGAGGCTGCGCTCGATCTGAGCAATGAACCTGGAACTTCCGTTACGCTGTCGTACCGGGGGGCCGCGTTCAACCGCGTAAAGTTAAAGAACCGCAAGCGCCTTGAAGAGGCCATTGCTTCGGGTCAGTTAAATCTCATGCTCGAGTCCCAAATTGATGAGATTGCAACGAAGCAGATCAAACTGCGCAAAGGCAACGCCGTAAAAGAACTTCCGAATGATGCGGTAATCGTTTGCGCAGGCGGCGAGCTGCCAACGCCGTTCTTGAAAAAAATCGGCGTTTTAGTTGATACCCGACATGGCAGTTAGGTATTGTAAGAAATTGATTTCATAACGTTTTTCTATATCAACCAGACTCAATTTGTTGGTTGTTAGCCGTAGCGAAAACGTAGGGAAAACGTAGAACTCTCAGCGAGTTTCGGCGAAGCTGCACGAGTGAGGGCGGGCCGAAAATGCTACAGTTTATGCGTTGAGAGCCACTGAAAATCCGTGTGTCGGTGGTTCAATTCCGCCCTTGGCCACCAAATTTTCTCCAGCGGGAATGCCGTTTGTTAACACATTTCGAAACACCCCCGTAATTTTTTGTTTTTCGTGCGGCGAGATGTGCATCGCGTGGCTGATTCTGTTTCTCAGTCGTAAAGCGTTGTAAAGAAAGTGTAAACAGCCTCCATCGCAGGTAGAATTCCTCGCAGCGAGAGGATAAAGTTCCGGCTCGGACAAGCGCATGCCGTTGGGCACAGGCGCGCCCCGCCGGATATAACACCACATGGCGTCACCTGCAGATCAGCGCGCGGCAACCAGCAATCCGTCCGACCGGCGGGATGTCGATGTTTTTCGTGCGGACGAAATGGCGCTTATTCAAAGCGTCAGCGCCTATGGGCTGTTTGCGAATGCCGCGGCAGCGGTGCTGGTATCGTTTGCGTTATTGCGCACGGCGGGTGCGACGCATGTGCTCATTTGGCTCGCGTGCATGATGGGTGCGATTGCGATTCGCTATGTGCTGCATCGGGCCTATGGCCGCGCGCAAGGCAGTCTCAGGGAAGATACGAATTGGGGCGGCATCGTCGCGGGCAGCAACTTTCTGATCGGCTGTGCGTGGGGCTGGATCGCGTTTGCGTTTTTCAGCGCTTACAATCCACCGCACAACGTGGCGTTGCTGGCCGCGTTGGCCGTGGCCGCGGTTTCCGCGCAGACCATTTCGCCGTCGCGTGAATCGCTGACCGCGCTGTTAGGGCCGGCGCTGCTGCCGTTGATGGTGCGGCTGATGGTGATCGACCCGGTGGGATTTGCGGCGCCGACGTTGCTTATCGTCGCGCTGTTGCTGACGGTGTGGTTCAGCCTGAATCGCTACCGCGCGCGCCTCGCGGCGAGCATCGAACACTTTGAGCGTCGCAGTGCGTCGGATGCCGCGATGATACGCGGCGCCGAAACCGCGAACCGCTTGTTTGCGCAAGTGGTGACAGAACGCGAACGCGCCGAGGCGGAACTCAAGGTGGCCAAGCAGGCCGCCGACGACGCCAATCAGGCGAAGGGTGAGTTTCTCGCCTATACCAGCCACGAGATCAGGACGCCGCTGAACGCCATTATTGGATTTTCGGATGTGTTGATGACGTCGCCGTTGAATGTAACGCAGCAGGATTACTCGCGCCGCATCAAGAATGCGGGCACGCGGTTGCTCACGCTGATCAATGATCTGCTGGATTTGTCGAAAATAGAAGCGGGCAAACTCAACATCGAGTATGCGGATTTTGAGCTGCGCCAAACGCTGGATGAAGTGGTGCAGGAGCAGGCGGTGAAAGCGCGCGAGAAGCAAATCAAGCTGGAACTGGTCGTCGATGATAACGTGCCGGATGCGCTGATCGGCGACTCGCTGCGGTTGCGGCAGATCGTGCTGAATCTCATTGGCAACGCGATCAAGTTCACGCCGACGCAAGGCGCCGTCACCACGCGTGCGCAAATGGTTGGTCATGACGGCGAACAGCCGCGCGTGCGATTTTCGGTGACCGACACCGGCATTGGCATACCGACTGACAAGGTAGATGCGCTGTTCGAGCGCTATACCCAGGCGGATGCCAGCACCGCACGCAAGTACGGCGGCACCGGCCTCGGTTTGTCTATTTGCAAATCACTGGTGGAATTGATGGAAGGCCAGATCGGCGTCACCAGCGAGGCGGGCAAGGGATCGGTATTTTCGTTTGAGTTGCCGTTCAAGGTGCAGGACGCAGCGGTGGTGAGGGATGTAATATCCGCGCCGGTAGCGGCGGTTGACGTGGCAACCAGCATCGAAGGAATGCGTGTGCTGGTGGCAGAAGATAATGAACATAATCAACTGCTTATAGAGTTACTGCTGAAAAAACAGGGTGTACAATCCGTGATGGTGAATAACGGCGCCGAGGCCATTGAAAACCTGAGGCAGAATAGCTATGACCTGGTTTTCATGGATCTGGAGATGCCGGTAATGGGGGGCTTCGATGCGGTGGCAGCAATCCGCGAAGACGAGAAGAACAAGGGCACACGCATGTCGATTGTGGCGCTGTCGGCCCATGCACCTGAAGAGCAGCGCGACTATTGCCTCGCGGCAGGCATGGACGATTATCTGATGAAACCAATTGATATCAAGTTGTTGCGGACGCTGCTGCAACGATTCGCACCGGTGCGTACGGAAGCGGGGCGCGCGGCATGAGATGCGCCTGTTGTTGCACCGGGCGTATCAGGCGCCGCGCGATGCGGCTGAATTGACGCTATGAAGGAACAGGTCGCCGTCGAAAAACTCGCGCTCGGCATGTTTGTCGCCGAACTGGATCGCCCGTGGCTGGAAACAAAATTCCTGATACAGGGATTTGTGATTGAGTCGCAGGAGCAGATTGAAGAATTCCAGCGCTGTTGCAAGCATGTGTTTGTGGAACGCAGTTTGTCGCTGGGCGACCAGTTTCAGGCGGACGTTGTCGAAAAACCGGTGATTCAGCGCAAGCGCGCCGATCCGCACGTCCATATTCACGACGGCAAAAAAGCGGATCCGGATCAGCCGGTGGAAAGTTTGCTCGGCACCATCGGTCAGATATTCAAGTCGGCGTTTTCATCCGCGCCCGGCGCCGAACCATCCGCAAAGGCGCCGCCTGCGCAAGCCGCGCCGCCGCGCGATCCGCTGGTGATTATCCACGAGGACAAGCCGGAGAAGCCCAAGCCCAAGCCAAAGCCATCCGCTCGTGCCGAGTCGGCGACTCGCGAAAAAGGCATCAGCAGCGAAGAACGCGCTTACCTTGAGCGTGCTATCGATCCGGCGGCGACGGTAAAAATCTACACTGAAAAAGAACTTTCCAATCGCGGCGGAATCCTCACGCGCCTGTCGCGTCTATTCGGCATGAGCGCCGAGGACAAACAATACGGCCATCGCGGCGGCAAACAAGCGGCCGATGCGCCGGTGTACGCCGACCAGACGCAGATCGAGGAAGAGCTTCCGATGGCCAAGGAAGCGCATGAAAAAGTGCAGGTCGTTGTCCAGGAGGTCATTGCCGACCTCAACAAGAACAAAGCGCTCGACCTGGAAAAGGTGGGTGACGCCGTGGGCTGGATGGTCGAATCGGTGGTGCGCAACCCGGACGGCATGATCTGGCTCGCGCGGCTGAAAAGTGTCGATGCCTATACCTACGATCACGGCCTGAACACGGCGATCTACCTGATTGCGTTTGGCCGGCACCTCGGTCTGCCGGAAGACCAGCTGCAGACGATCGGAACCGTGGGATTGATGCAGGATGTCGGCAAGCTCAAGCTGCCGAAAACATTGCTGGAAAAGCGCGAAAAACTTTCTGCGGCGGAACTCAAAATATTCCAGAGCCACGTCGGCCATAGCGCCGAGATCATACGCAGCTCAAAAGAAGCCACCGACGCGTTGATAAGCGCCGTATCCGAGCATCACGAACGTTACGACGGTAGCGGCTATCCGAAGGGAATGATCGGAGAGCAGATTTCAACACTGGGTGCGATGGCCGGGCTGGTGGATAGCTACACCGCGATGATCAGTGCGCGCCCGTATTCGCAGCCGATGTCAGTGCAGCAGGCGCTGCACGACTTGTATGCCACGCGCAATCAGTCTTTCAAATCGGACCTGGTGGAAGAATTTATTCAGTGCGTGGGCGTATTTCCCGTCGGCAGTCTGGTGGAACTGAATACGGCCGAGGTTGCCGTGGTGGTTTCGCAAAACCGCTCGCGTCGCCTGAAACCGCGCGTGATGCTGGTGCTGGATTCAAACCGGCAGCCGTTCGCGTCGCCTGTGATGTTTGATTTGATTATTGATCCGCCGACGCCTTCGGGCGAGCCTTATCGTATCGTGCGCGGATTGCAGGCGGGTTTATATGACTACGATCCGAAGCAAACGCTCGATGTGCTGATGGAATCGAAGTAGTCCTTCACCACGAGCGTAGCCAACCGATTATTTTCCAGCGTCGAGGCTCAGCGCGCTGGTGATCTCTGAGGGTTTCTCCGCACTTACCGATGCCACCGGTTTGGCCGTGGTGCGCGCGGCCTCCAGACCTGCTGTGGTGTTCATGAAACTCAAAATGACGCCACTGCGTTGTTTGGCCAATTCCTGCAGCGCGGTCTCCGCCAACGGCTGAAGTTCGGCCGTGCGCCTGAACATCGCTTCGTAGAAATCTCGATCCGTGCTGCCTCTGCCCACCAGCGCTAACGCAGCGTTGACGCGCCGCGCTTCCTTGCCGGTGGATTTCTCGTAATCGGCTTTGAATTTGTCGATGCTGTCCTTGCCCGCGCGCTCCTCCAGCAGCGACTCGATGGCGCGTTGCGTTTTCGCATTGTCAAAATTCACGAGCGCTGGATCATCCGGGCCCGCGAGCCTGATGTCCTGGCGTTCAGCCAGCGTGCGTCGTGCCGCTGCGGTGCGCAGCGCCGCGCCGTCGTGCCGCGTGTCGTAGCGCCCTTCAACCGCCAAACGCAATTGCGGGCGCTGCTTGAGCACGCCGGCCACGCGGGTGAGTTTTTCGCGCTCCGGTGGCGCGAGCAACGCGCGGCCCGCCTCAAACCCGATAGCATCCGCTTTCTCCGCGCTGCCGCCGAACAGCGACGCCAATGCGCGGAACGGCGCGGTGACAATATTGGTGAGCACCGTGCGTATCGCCTGCCATACCAGGTGGCCGTAGGCGAACTCCGGGCTATCGACATTACCCCGTACCGGCACGGCCAGATCGATTTTGCCGCTGGAGTCGGTGAGCAACGCGATCGCAAGATCCAGCGGCAGATTGACCGCTGTGGGACTTTCCACACGCTCGCCCAGTGTGAATTGTTCGAGCAGCACCTTGTTTTCGCCCTGTAACTGGCTGTTGACGAGTTTGTACTGAAGATCGAGGGATAGTTTGCCGCTGGCGATACGCCGCCCGGCGAATGTCGCGCTGTAAGGCGAGAGCGGTGACATTGCAACGTTACGGAACAACACCGTAATATCGGTAAATGCCTTGGGATCGGCCAGGTTGATGGTACCGTTAACCTGCGCTTGGCCAAATTCATCCACCCGGCCTTCGAGTTTCAGTCCGGCACGCGTGCCCTGCTGCGTTGAAAGGCCGGTTACGGTACCCGTAAACTCCCGAATCAATGCAGCGAAGGGCAGCACTAGGCTTTGGTCGGCAAAATCCAGTTCGCCGTTAGCGACGTGTATACGTTCAACATTCGTGATAAACGCCGGCTCATTTGCCGTGGTTTGTGCAGCAGGCGCGGCATCTTTGGGCGCGGATGCTTTTTGTGCCGCGGCAGGTTGACGCATCAAGCCGGAAAAATTGGTGCTTCTATCCTTGGCGATGACTATTTTTCCGCTCGGCGCCGACAGGCGCACATCGTCAATGCGGGCGAACTGCTTTGCCGTGTCTACCTGTATTCCTTCGGCAAGCAGTCCCTTCCAGGCCACCAGCCGTTCGCCACTGCTTTCGTGATCGAGACGGAAATCGTCGAGGCCCGCAATGCCCGCATAACGCACGCCGGCTGTCTTGCCTTGCCCGCTCCACTCCAGTTGGCCGGTGGCATGCGCCGCGCCCGAGGCCAGTTTAAGGGTCGTGTGTTTCGTCACCAGGGTAGCCAGCGGCGTGAGCGAAATATTGCGCGCTTCCAGTTTTAACGTTGCGCGCTGCTGTTCCGCTGAAACACTGCCCTGTGCGCGCAGCGTGCCGCCTTGTTTGATCTGCAATGACACATCAATCGGCAACATTGCCTTGGCAGCGCTGCTCACATTCCTTGCCAGCAACCGAATGGCTTGCAGGTCCAGCGACAGTGCGGGCTCGGTGGCGCGATCCTGAAACGATACCGTCCCGTCCGTCAGCTCAATCGCGCGGATCTCGGTAGTTATCGATGAAGGCTCTGACGGTTTGGTTTGCTTGCGTGCAAAAGCGGCCGCGAGATTGACGGTGCCATTGGCATCGCGCACGATTGCCGTGGCTGGTTTGTTCAGTTTGATGCCATCGGCGGTGAATTTTTTCTGCGTCAGGTCAAACGCACCGCCGGACAAATTGGCGCTTGCCAGTGTTAGCAGGCTGTCTTTGGCGCCCGCTTCCGATAGACGTATGTCGTCCAGATCGACTGCAATATTTTCAATGCCGGCGGTGGTTTGCGCACCCATGGATGCTTTAACGCTTGCACGGATACCGGTGCGGGTAATTTCTGTCGTGATGGGACGCACAAAACCCTGGTCGAGGACGCGCAGCCGCACATCGCTGATGTTGATCGAGTTAATGGCTGCTTGCCACGGCACACCCTCCGCCGGCTTGGTTTCTGCGTTGACAGCAGGCTTCGCGGCGGGCGTGTCGCGTGGCGGTGCGGAAGCAATCAACTGCGCCCAGTTGGATTTTCCGTCGGCATCGATAACCGTGTCGACCAGCGCTTTTTGCAACGCCAGTTCTGCGAATTGTATTTTGCGTTCTGCGAAGTTGAACGTGCCGCCGGTTAACGCCAGCTCGCCGGCAGTCAGCGCGGGCTCGGTTGCGCCCTTTTGCCGCACCGCGATCCCGCTTATCTTTAGCAGCATGTTGCTGGCCGCCGCATCGAGTTTGCTTGCCGAATAGCCGGCTTTGTACTGCAACGACATTTCCGCGCTGCCGCCCGGTTCTTCAATCAGCAATTTGTCCTGCAGGAATTGCCAGGCTGTCGCGAGCTTCAGGTTTTTTATCTGAATCTGGCCTGCCGACGCGATGGGCGCCAGCGACACCGTGCCGCGCCAGCCCAGCGTGCCGCCGGCGGGTAATCGCGCGGACAGGGTGTATTCGCCGCGCTGGTCGGGCAGCGTCGACAGATCATGCAGCTCAAATTCCAGGGGCTCAAGCCTTGCCGTCGCTGGTTTGCCAAATCCCCTGTCGGTAACGGCGATGCGACCCTGCTTGAGAGCCACTTTTTCCAGCAACACGCGCGGCAATCCGGATGATTTTTCTTTTTGGGTTGGCGTGCCTGCGTTCACCGGTGCGAGTTTTGCGATATTGAGCGCGTCGTTTGCATCAACCTCCAGATTTAGACGCGGGCGTTCGAGCGTGATATCGGCGAATGTCCATGCGCGCTGGAACACACTGCTCGCCTCAAAATCGATGAATAACCGGTCAAAGGCAATCGCCGGTTGCGTGCCGCCCGATTCCGTTATCGCGACATCGCGCACGTCGACAGTGAACTTGAACGGATTGATGGTGATATCGCGCACCGTTCCGACCGCGTTGAGTTGGGCCTTCACATACTGCGGAAACTCGCGCTTGATCCACCATGGCGCAACCACAAAGCCGCCCAGCGCGTAAGTGCCCAGCGCGCCCAGTGCCAGGAGAAACGGCAACGAAAGCAAAAATTTGAGCAAGTGCTTCATCGTGTAATCCTGAAAAAGCCGTGCGTTACTTCTTGTCGGCTTCCAAAATAGCAAAGCCTGCCTGCAGCGCTTTTTCAATGCGCGCTTTTTCTGCAGCGATAGATTCGTCAGTCCACGGCCAGAAGCCGTGTTTGGCTTTCATGCCGACGTGACCGCGCTCGACCATTGCCTTGAAAAAAGGCGGCGGCGTGGTTTCGTTGTGTAACAGCGGGTAGAGTGATGTCGCCACCGCGAAATTAGTATCCCAGCCCGACATCTCTTTTTGCAGAAATGGCCCGCAGGCGACAAAGCGGAATCCGAAGCCGTAGCGCACGGCGGTGTCGATACCCTCGGCGGTGGTAACGCCGTCGTGAATCATCCACATCGCTTCACGCATCAGCGCCTGTTGCAGGCGGTTGCCCACAAAACCGGGCACATCCTTGTTGACACGGATCGGCGCCTTGCCGACGTCGTTCATGATTTGTTCCAGTCTTGCAGCAACCGCCGGATCGGTGCTGTCGGCGCTGACCACTTCAACCAGCGGCACCAGATGCGCGGGCATGAAGAAGTGCAATCCCGCGATGCGCGATGCGGATTTCAAACCTTTGCTTACCGAACCGATCTGAAAATTGGAGGTGTTGGTGGTAAGCGGGGTGCCGGGCTGTGCCAGCTTTTCAAGTTGCGCGAACAGCTTTTGTTTCAACGGCAGGTCTTCGGTGACGGCTTCGATCACCAGGTCAATGGCAGCCCACGCAATATCTTCCAGCCGCGCATAGGTGACGACGTTGCTCGCGCACGCCGCATCGGCATTGATTTTTTTTAATCCCGCATCGATACGCGCGCCGATTGCGTCGCGGGTTTTTTGCGACGGGCTCATGACGTGAACCTTCCAGTCTTTGGCCGCGAACACAGTGGCGATGTCGCCCCCCATGATGCCGCCGCCGATGATGACGACTTGTGATGCTTGAGACATTGCGAATTACTCCAGAAGCAAATGGACCAGCGCTGATGGAAAAAAAGCGAAAAAATAGCGCAACCGGGGATGCGCTATTTTATCAATAAAAACAAATGCTTAATGGGGTTCTATCGAACGCGGGACGCACTCCACTTGCCGGACATGCTGCCCTTGACGCTGCCTTCGATGCGATCACCGGACACGCGACCGCTGTAATCGCGGCCATCTACCGAGAAAGCAATCGCATCGCCCCGCAAGCTGGCGTTGGTGATGGGCTTGCCGCCGGACGTGCCTTCGAGTTTCTGGAACGTTTGCTTCAACGCAACGTCACCGCCGCCATCAATACGCCAGTTGCCATCGACTTTCGCCGGCACGATCCACAGATACGCGGTGCGGCCATCCGCGTTCTCGGTCTGGTCTGCCTCCCAGTCCCCCATGGTAAACGCGTGCGATACCACGCGCGTGCCGGGCTTCATGTTGAGTATGGTCGGGCGCAGTTTCAGATTGAGGCTCGGCAGCAGGTACAGCGTCAGCACCGTGGCGTGACTGAAATTGGTTTCGAAAATATCACCGCGAATGAATTCCGTGCGCGCCGCAACAGCCGCCCCTTCTTTCTGCGCGTTGCGTTTGGAAAGCTCAACCATGTCGGGGTTGTATTCCACGCCAACCGCCTTGGTGCCGCGCTTGGCGGCAGCGATCACGGTGCGTCCATCGCCGCTGCCCAGATCGAAGTGAACGTCGTTGGGCGTGAGTTTGGCCATGTCGAGCATTTTCTGAATCAGCTCGTTGGGTGTGGGCACCCAGATGACGTCCTTGCCTTCCTGTCCGACCGACGGCGTGTATTCCTTGTTCTGTGCTTGCACAGTGACGCCGAATGCCAGTGCGGCAACCAGAGCGAGAGTTATAGAAAATCTCTTATAAATCAAATACATAATAGACCTCTTTGCTGAATTGAATGAGGGAAGTCGGGAGGAAAGCCGTGTAAGTATTATGCCTTAATGCCGAAAAGCAGGTGCGTGCGCGCATCACGTTTTGTTACGTTTTGCCGCCATCAACGGCGGCACCGGATTTTGTCAGCGCATCGATATCGTTATCGGAGAAACCTGCCTCGCGCAAAATTTCTACGGTTTGTTGCCCGATCTTCGGCGCGTGGCGAAAATCCGTGCGCGCGCCGCGCGACAGCTTGTTCGGCAACTTCATGTTGATGATTTTGCCTTCGGTCGGGTGTTCGATGGTTTCGAAGAAGCCGATGTCTTTCAGATGCGGGTCTTCCAGGATTTGATCGAGTGTTTGAAACGGCATGGCCGGCACATCGGTGCGGTCAAAAATTTCAATCCACTCCTTGGTGGTCTTTTGTTTGAGTCCTTCCGCGCGCGTGGCGAAATAAAATGCAGTGTTTTTGAAGCGTGCCGCCACATTGCACAACCGTGGATCGGTTTTGAGCTCCGGCTTGCCGAAGGCATCGAACACGGCAAAGGCCTGCGCGTCGGTGTTGGCCGAGATGCTGATGTAACCGTCTTTGGTCGGCAACGGACGCGACTGCGGATCAATCAATCGCGGATCGCCCATCTCGCCGCATTTTTCCCCGGTGGGCGGCACGAAGGTCCTGAGATACATATGTTCTTCCAGCGTGGCCTTGACGATGTTTTCAAACATCGGCAATTCAATCGCCTGGCCTTCACCGGTGCGTTCGCGGTGATACAGCGCCATCAAAATCATCTGTACTGCGATCAAACCGACGGTGCGATCCGCCACTACCATCGGCAGATAGCGCGGTTCGCCGGTCGCCATGTGATACAGCGCGGCAATACCGCCTGAACCCTGAATAATCGAATCGTAAGCCGGTTTGTTTTTATAGCGGCCGTCCTGGCCAAAACCGTACATGCCGCAGGTAATGATTTTCGGATTAACCTTACTCACATCCTCGTAAGTGAGTTTCAGCCGCTTCATCGCGGGCGGGCGCATGTTCCACACCATCACGTCGGCGGAGGAAAGGATTTTCAACAGCGCGTCGTATGCTGCAGGTTTTTTGAGATCAAGCGCGATGCTGCGTTTGTTGCGATTCAAATGCAGAAACTTGCCTGACATATTCGGGTTGCGGCCTTTGCCTGCGAGTGAGCGCACGATGTCGCCCGATGGCGCTTCCACTTTAATCACGTCCGCGCCATGATCAGCCATGATCTGCGTAGCGAGCGGTCCGAC
>JBEBHE010000306.1:0-5557 GCA_040081205.1 Burkholderiales bacterium
GCGAGTTCCGCAGCCGCCTGTTTTCGCGAGCAGCACTGGGAAGTCCGAAGGACCGGCGAACCGGGGGCCGCCTTCTTTGGGTTACCTTTCTTGGCGGAGCAAGAAAGGTAACCAGCTGCCGGGCTGCCCCCGGCGAAGTTGAAGTTGTGTTTGCGCGGCTAAGTTGAATCATTCGGCGCAATAGGATTACGCCCTACCGCACGTCTACTGTGCAGCGGTCCCCGCTAAGAACGCGACAACAAACGCTGGTAGCATTAACAATAATGCCAAGCCCAAACGAATTAGTGAGACCTCGTTACCAGAAACTTCTTTACCCGCTACCGACGAGAGAATCGAACCCCAAATCCATTCGCCCAATAAATATAGAACAATCAATACCGGCGCAAACGCAATCCATGCAAGACCAGAATTTGTGGAGTAAAGCATCGAAGACAGGTAGGAGAATCCAGCAATAACGCAAAGGCCAAGAAAATATCTAACAAGGAAACTCAGAGTAAGCACAGAGGACTCGCTTAGCTATACCCCAACCCCATAACCTCCCTCACATCCCTCAACGTCTCCTGCGCCATCTTCCGCGCCTTCTCACACCCATCCGCCACGATATTCCGCACCAGCGTAGGATCATCCAGATACCGCTGCGCCCGCTCCCGCATCGGATGCTGCTCTGCAATCACCGCATCAATCACCGGCTGTTTACACTCCAGACAACCGATGCCCGCACTACGACATCCCTGCTGCACCCATTGTTTTTTCGCGTCATCCGAATACACCAGATGCAACTGCCACACCGGGCATTTTTCCGGGTCGCCGGGATCGGTGCGCTTCACGCGCGCCGGGTCGGTGGGCATGGTTTTTATTTTTTTCGCTACGCTGTCGGCATCTTCGCGCAGTGTGATGGTGTTGTTGTACGACTTGGACATTTTTTGCCCGTCGAGGCCGGGCATTTTCGATGCTTCGGTCAGCAATGCCTGCGGCTCGGTGAGGATGACTTTGCCGCCGCCTTCGATATAGCCGAACAAGCGCTCGCGGTCGCCCATGGTCAGGTTCTGCGTTTCATTCAGCAGGGCTCGCGCCGCAGCCAGCGCATCGGCGTCGCCTTTTTCCAGATAATTCGCCCGATGCTGACGGTACACCTTGGCGCGGCGCGAACCGAGTTTCTTGATCGCGGCTTCGGCTTTTTCCGCGAAGCCCGTTTCCTTGCCGAACACGTGGTTGAAACGACGTGCAATTTCACGCGTGATTTCGACGTGCGGCACTTGATCCTCGCCCACCGGCACACGGTTGGCGCGGTAAATCAGAATATCGGCGCTTTGCAGCAACGGATAGCCCAAAAAACCGTATGTCGCCAAATCCTTTTCCGCGAGCTTTTCCTGCTGATCTTTGTACGTCGGCACGCGCTCCAGCCACCCCAGCGGCGTAATCATCGACAGCAGCAAATGCAGCTCTGCATGTTCCGGCACGCGCGACTGGATGAACAGCGTGGCCTGTGCCGGATCAACACCCGCCGCCAGCCAGTCAATCACCATGTCCCACACATGTTGTTCGATCTGGCTGGGATCGTCATAGTGCGTGGTCAGCGCATGCCAGTCGGCGACGAAAAACAGGCATTCGAATTCGTGTTGCAGGCGCACCCAGTTTTTGAGCACGCCGTGATAATGACCTAAATGAAGCCCGCCGGTAGGGCGCATGCCGGACAATACGCGATTGGAAAACATGATTTATTTGGACATCAACTTGATAAGAGTATTGAGATCAACTGGTGACACATCGAATGGTATCGCGACAAAATTTATAGCAATGGTGACCAATGGCCAAAGTAAATAATCCAACAACCGTTCGCCTTGAACTCGCACAAACATCATCGCGAGGATAATAAAAAAACCATAGGGCTCTATGCGTGAAAACAGGTATGCCTGACGATGCGGCAGTAGACTTACCATGATGCGGCCTCCGTCGAGTGGAGGAATCGGCAGCAGATTCAGCACCATGAAAATCGCATTCGTCACGACGCCAGCAGCCCCCATTAGTGCAAGTGGAAATGACAACTCGCCTAAGATTTCTGTGTAACTTAGCTTCACCATCAGCACCCAGAAAATCGCCATCACCAGATTGGCGCCCGGCCCGGCCGCCGCCACCCACAGCATGTCGCGCTTGGGATGGCGCAGGTTGCCGAAATTTACCGGCACCGGTTTTGCCCAGCCGAAAATGAATCCACCACCGAATAATTTCGACAGCGCCAGCATCAGCAGCGGCAGCGCCACGGTGCCGATCGGATCGATGTGACGTATTGGATTCAGGCTCACGCGTCCCTGCGAGTATGCCGTGAGATCGCCAAAATATTTCGCGGCATATGCGTGTGCAGCCTCGTGCAGCGTGATCGCAAAGATCACCGGCAATGCGTAAATCGCAATCACCTGAACCACATTCAGTTCCATGCGCGCCTTGCTGTCACGACAATAATAATATCGCAACTATTTGTTTTTATTGAGTATTTTATCATGAATGTCACTGGCGCCTGAACGCAGGCAACGCCGAGTGTAGCGCAACACTGCCTGGCGTACCGCCTCGTAACGATTACACACCGAACAGCGCGGTATCGCCCTTGCCCACGCGCGTGATCACCGGCTCGGGGCCGGTGAGATAAACCACGGTGGTCGGCTCGATGCCGCACGAACCGGCATCCAGTATCAAATCGACCTGATGCTCAAGCCGTTCGCGAAATTCTTCAGGATCGTTCAGCGGCACATCGTCGCCGGGCAGGATCAGCGTGGACGACAACAGCGGCTCATTCAGCTCCGCCAGCAACGCACGCACCACCGGATGATCGGGAATGCGCAGGCCTATGGTGCGACGGCTGGGATGTTGCAAGCGCTTGGGCACTTCGCGCGTGGCTTCAAGTATGAAAGCGTAGCAACCCGGCGTCGCAGCCTTGAGCAGCCGATATTGCCGGTTATCGACTTTGGCGTAGGTGGCAATCTCCGACAAATCGCGGCACACCAGCGAAAAGTGATGCTTCTCGTCCACTTGCCGAATCACACGCATACGCTCCATTGCCGCCTTGTCGCCGATGTGGCAACCGAGCGCGTAACAGGAATCGGTGGGATACACGATGATGCCGCCCGAGCGCACGACGTCCGCGGCCTGACGAATCAGGCGCAGCTGCGGATCAACCGGATGAATTTCGATGTATTGAGACATGATGGATTGCGGCTAAAAGGCCGCCCACACCGGTGTCAAACCATACGGCAAATCCGGCAACTTGCCCAAATCAAGATAGCTCTCGCCCGGCCCGTGAAAATCCGAACCCGCTGAAGCCTTCAAGCCGTAGCGCTGCGCGTAGCGCGCCCACGTCGCGTATTGATCCGCCGTGTGACTGCCGGTGACGACCTCGACACCCGCGCCGCCAAGATCGCGAAACTCGCCGAGCATCGCCTCGCGCGTTTTATTGAGCAGTTTGTAGCGTCCCGGATGCGCGATCACGGCTGCGCCACCGGCTGCGACGATCCAGCCTACTGCCTGTGCCAGCGTTGCCCATTGATGCTCGACGTAACCGGGCTTGCCTGCGGTCAGATAACGCTTGAATGCCGCGTTGGTATCTTTCACGTGACCGCGCTCGACCAGGTATCGCGCGAAATGCGCACGGCTTAACAAATCCGGATTACGTGCGTAACGCTTTGCGCCGGAGAGTGCACCGTCGATACCCGCGCGCTCAAGATCGGCTGCAATGCGTTCGGCGCGTGCGTGGCGTCCCGCACGCACCGTGCGCAAACCGTCTACGATTTCTGTGTGCAGTGGATCGATATTCAGGCCGACAATGTGCAGCGTTTCCGTTTGCCAAGACACTGAAATTTCAACACCGTCGATGAATGTCATGCCATGCGATTCGGCGACCGTACGCGCTTCGGCAAGGCCGCTCAGTTCGTCGTGATCGGTGAGCGCATAAGTCTTTACGCCCTGCCCGAACGCGCGCGCCACTAAATCGGCGGGTGCGAGCAGCCCGTCGGAATGCGTCGAGTGGCTGTGTAGATCAACGTCCAGCATATGATAAATTATTCAATAAAAACAAATAGTTATGAAAACAAGCGCAGCATGATAGCAGAAAGCTGCAACAGCAGTGTTGCGCGTAAGTTTGGAACGCCGCAGGCGTGGGTTTGTAACCCGGCGGGCGTCAAATACGAATACCAGGGAACACCCACCGGAAACCCGCATGAAATTCGTTGCCTGCATTACCGTAATCACCCTGTTAGCCACCACGTCTGTTACCGCCGCCACCTGTAACGCCATCAGCAGCACGCAACGCGTGGCGCTGCTCGAACTCTATACCTCGGAAGGCTGCGACAGTTGCCCGCCCGCCGACCGTTGGGCCAGCGCCCTGTCCGTGCGCGGCTTCGGCGTGGATCGCGTGATCACGCTTGCCTATCACGTGGATTACTGGAATCACCTCGGCTGGAAGGATCCGTTCGCGCAAGCACGCTTCACCGAACGCCAGCGCTTCGTTAACAACCGCATCCGCAACCGCACCATCTACACGCCGCAGTTGATGCTCGACGGCAAAGACTATCGCGCCGGTTTGTCACTCAGCGATTTTCAGCAGCGCATCAGCGCCGTCAATCGTGAAAAGCCGGGCGCGGACATTGCATTGTCAATCAATACTACTAGCGGCACGCTGGAAACAGCGGCCCAAATCACGTTACATCGCAAAGACACCGGCGCCGCCGTATTCCTCGCGCTCATCGAAAACAAACTCGCCAATCAGGTGAGTGCCGGCGAAAACAAAGGCAAGCGCCTGGAACACGATTTCGTCGTGCGCGAACTGGCGGGGCCATTCTCAGCAGACGCGAAAACAATCAACCACAAATTTCGCGTGGCACCCGCCTGGAAAACGCGCGACCTTTCGGTAGCGGCGTTTGTGCAGACAGCAGCCGCAGGCGAGGTGTTGCAGGCGTTGGTACTGCCGTATTGCACGGGCTGACTAAAACGACTACGCGGATTTCTGGTGCAACCGGCTTTGCGCTGGCGGATTACCGTGCCGGTCGATTAAGCTGACTTCTGGTGCAACCGGCTTTGCGCCGGCACGTGCTGCGCCAGAAACTCCATCTGATCCGCGAGTATGCGGCGATTGGTCAGAATCAAATACTCCGCGCGATTCGGCACGTAGGGAAGGTAAACCAGCTCCATGCCCGCGCCTTCGGGCGTGCGGTCGCTTTTTCTTTCGTTGCACGCGCGGCACGCTGTGACCACGTTCATCCAGCTATCCTGCCCCCCTTTGGAGAAGGGTTTGATGTGGTCGCGCGTGAGTTTGGCGCTGGGCAACGAATCCGCACAGTAAGCGCAAATCTGGCGGTCGCGGTGAAACAGTTCGCGGTTATTCAGCGGCGGCACCTGATTGAACGACTTCATCGCCATCGCCTTGCCTTTAACGGCAATGATGCTGCTGGCGGTGATTTCGGAGCGCGCTCCGGTCATACGGTTTTTGCCGCCATACACGGTGAACGCGTGTTCTCCTAGTGTCCACGCCACTTGATCCTTGGCGTAGTAAAAGCAGGCGTGCTGCCAG
>JBEBHE010000307.1:0-5543 GCA_040081205.1 Burkholderiales bacterium
CACAGCGCCGGAATATCAGCGTCGCGCAGCGGATGAATCAACACGTGGTCAGCCATAGAAACCCGGCTCTCCCGGCGGACGTGTTTTGAAGCGCTTGTGTACCCAATAGTATTGCTCCGGCATTTCGCGCACCCGTGCTTCGATGAACGCATTCATGCGCCGCGTATCGGCTTCCACGTCATTGGAGGGAAAGTTTTCCCACGCGGGATAAAAACGCAACTCATACCCTTGCGCGCCCGGTAGCTGGCGCATTACCGCCGGCACCACCACCGCGCGCGAGAGATGCGCCAGCCGGGAAAGTCCCGTAATGGTTGCCGCCTGCACGCCGAAGAACGGCATAAAAATCGAATCGCGCTCGCCAAAATCCATGTCGGGCAAATAATAAAACGGCAAACCCTCGCGTATTGCTTTTACCACCGGGCGAATGCCGTCCTGCCGCGAAAACAATACCGGCGTCACGAATCGCGTTCTGCCGTGAAGCAGCACCTTGTCGAACGCCGGATTCTTCTGCTGGCTGTAAACCGATACGCCGCGCCACTCGGTAATAATGCGCGCACCGCCCATATCTAGTCCGACAAAATGCGGCGCCAGCCAGATGACAGGTTTACCTTCGACCGCCTTCCAATGCGCCAGGCCTTCGACCCGCACCAACTTTTGCACACGCGCTTTGGATGACCACCACAGCAGACCGTGTTCGAGAAGGCTGCGTGCCAACACTTGAAAGTGTGCGTGGGCAATGGATCGGCGCTCTGCATCGCTGCGCTCGGGAAAACACAACTTCAGATTGGTCAGCGCAACGTGCCGCCGCTCACGCGCCAACAGATACAGTAACCAGCCAGCACCTCGTCCTACCGGGGCCAATAGTTGCAGCGGCAACAGATGCAGCAACCAGATGATGGCGAGGCCAAGTTTCGTCACGATGGCTGTGCCGTCTGTGGCGGCGGCGCGCCGGCCGGCGTCTTGTAGCGGTTATATCCCCACAGGTACTGCTCGGGACAACGGCGCACCACATCCTCGACCGCGCGATTCAAACGAGTTTCACTAAAATTTTCCACCGCTACATTCTCAAAGCGAATTTGATAACCACGGCCGGACGCGAGCCGCTGCGCCGACACCATGATCACCGGTACGCCGGCGGATGCCTGCAATCGCGTGACCAGCGTCATGGTGTACGCGGGCCGCCCGAAAAAATCCGCCCACGCGCCCTCGCCCACACCCGGCGTCTGATCCGGCAACAGACCCACTGCTTGCCCGCTTTTCAGCGCCCTGAAAAATGCACGCACGCCCTTCAGATTGGCCGGTACCACCGCCGCGCCCCAGCGGCTGCGACCGGCGATCATCAGCGGCTCCAGCCACGTCAATTTCGGCGGTCGGTACATCACTGTGATGGGCATGCGTTGCGCAATGTATTGCGCGCAGATTTCAAATCCACCGAGATGCGGCGTCATGAACACGATGCCCCGTCCGCGCGCGCGCGCCTGCTCGGCAACAAGCCAGGTATCGCAATGCATCCAGCCGCAGATCCGGTCATCCGCGGCAAACCACAGTGCGATTATTTCTGCAACGCCTTTGCCCGCTTCCGCCACGGCACCACGTATCAGTTGGTCGCAATCCGCAGCCTCGCACACCTTGCTGCCGCGGATGTTTTCGCGCAATCGGGCTGCATATGAAGGCGAAAATGCGTAGGCGATCCAGCCAATAACAGCCCCCAACGCATGCAGCCAGGACAGCGGCAATCGGGCAGCCAGTCTAAACAGAGTTTGCAGCACGGCTTGTCTTATGAGTTAAACACTTCCATGCTATTCTATGCGCTTTTTTACACTCGACGAAGCCAAGAACCCAAAGCAAATACGCCATGAGCAACTTTCTGTTTACCTCCGAATCCGTTTCCGAAGGCCATCCCGATAAAATCGCGGACGCCATTTCCGATGCCGTACTCGATGCCATTCTCGCGCAAGACAAGAACGGTCGCGTCGCCGCCGAAACGCTGACGCACACCGGCCTCGTGGTCATGGCCGGTCAGATCACCACCAACGCGCAAGTCGATTACGCAAAAATCGCGCGCGGCGTCATCAAGCGCATCGGCTATACCGATTCCGATATTGGTTTTGATTACAAGAGTTGCGGCGTTCTGGTGTGTTACGACCAACAGTCCGTCGATATTGCGCAAGGCGTTGATGAAGGCAAAGGTCTCGATCTCGATCAAGGCGCCGGCGACCAGGGCCTGATGTTCGGCTTTGCGTGCGACGAAACGCCGCAACTGATGCCGATGCCGATTTATTATGCGCACCGCTTGATGGAGCGCCACGCCGAACTGCGCCGCGATGGCCGTCTGCCGTGGGCGCGCCCGGATGCAAAATCACAAGTGTCTGTGCAATACATCAATGGCAAGCCCTCGCATATCGACACCGTGGTGATCTCCACCCAGCACACCGACGACATTTCGCACGAACCGCTCACCGAGAGCGTAATCGAGCAAATCGTCAAGCCGGTGCTGCCGAGGAACATGATTACCAAGGACACCAAATATCTGATCAACCCCACAGGTCGGTTTGTCATCGGCGGCCCGCAAGGCGACACCGGCTTGACCGGCCGCAAAATTATCGTCGATACCTACGGCGGCTACTCACGTCACGGCGGCGGCGCGTTCTCCGGCAAAGATCCGTCCAAGGTGGATCGCTCAGCAGCGTACGCCGCGCGTTATGTCGCGAAAAACATTGTCGCCGCCGGCCTTGCCGCCAAATGCGAAATTCAGGTGGCGTATGCGATCGGCGTTGCACGCCCGGTCAGCGTGCTGGTTGAAACCTTCGGCACCGGCAAGATTCCCGACGAGAAAATCGCCAAGCTGGTAGAGAAACATTTCGACCTGCGACCGAAAGGGATTATTCAATCACTCAACCTGCTGCGTCCGATTTACGAAAAAACGGCGGCGCACGGCCACTTTGGCCGCGATGAGCCGGAGTTTTCGTGGGAAGCGACGGATAAGGTCGAAGCGTTGAAGGCCGATGCGAAGTAGGGCCATTTTGCGTTGCTAAAAAAAGCCGCTTTCGAGCGGCTTTTTTATTGTAACTATATGTTTTTATTATTAATTTTTCCTTTGATGCACCGCCCACTCCGCATACGCTATAATCGCGCCCGCGTCGAGGAGCGTTGCGATGGATTCGGGGTCACAAGAATCCGCCAGGCTCGGCGCAATTATCTCGCAACGGCGCTCACGAACTTTTTTCGAAACTGAAAGGAGCGCGTGATGAACGCCGCATCTAAAAATTTTACCGACTACCACGTAGCAGACATCAAGCTGGCTGATTTCGGCCGCAAAGAAATCGCCATTGCCGAGACCGAAATGCCCGGTCTGATGGCGATCCGCGAAGAATACAAGGGCAAGCAGCCGCTCAAAGGCGCCCGCATCGCCGGCTCGTTGCACATGACCATCCAGACGGCAGTGCTGATCGAAACGCTGGCCGCGCTCGGCGCGGATATCCGCTGGGCCTCGTGCAATATTTTTTCGACACAGGATCACGCCGCCTCTGCGATCGCCGCGCGTGGCATTCCAGTGTTCGCCTACAAAGGCGAAACCCTCGAAGACTATTGGGACTACACGCATCGCATTCTGCAATGGTCGGACGGCGGCACGCCCAACATGATTCTCGACGACGGCGGCGATGCCACGCTACTGGTGACGCTGGGCGCGCAGCATGAGCGCAACAAAACGCAGCCGCCCGAGGGCACCAACGAAGAAGAAGTCGTGCTGTTCGCCGCCATGCGCAAAACGCTCAAAGAAAAGCCCGGTTTCTACTCGAAGATCGAAGCCAACATCAAAGGCGTGACCGAGGAAACCACCACCGGCGTGCATCGTTTGTATCAGATGCAAAAAGAAGGCCGGCTGCCTTTCCCCGCAATCAACGTCAATGATTCGGTAACCAAATCAAAATTCGATAATCTGTATGGCTGCCGAGAATCATTGGTCGATGCCATCAAGCGCGCCACCGACGTGATGATCGCCGGCAAGGTCGCGCTGGTGTGCGGCTTTGGCGACGTGGGCAAAGGCAGTGCCCAGGCGTTGCGTGCGCTGTCGGCGCAAGTGTGGGTGACCGAGGTCGATCCCATCTGCGCATTGCAAGCCGCGATGGAAGGCTTTCGCGTGGTAACCATGGATTACGCCGCCGACAAAGCGGATATTTTCGTCACTGCCACCGGCAATCTGGCCGTGATTAATCACGACCACATGAAGCGCATGAAGCACAACGCCATCGTGTGCAACATCGGCCACTTCGATTCCGAAATCGAAATCGCCAGCCTCAAGCAATACACGTGGGAAAACATCAAACCGCAGGTGGATCATGTGATTTTCCCGGACGGCAAGCGGCTGATTATTCTGGCCGAAGGCCGCCTGGTGAATCTGGGCTGCGGTACCGGCCATCCGTCGTTCGTGATGTCGAATTCGTTTACCAATCAAACGCTGGCGCAAATTGAACTGTTCACGCAGGGAGGCAAGTACAAGAACGAAGTCTATGTGCTGCCCAAACACCTCGACGAAAAAGTTGCTCGCCTGCATCTGAAAAAACTCGGTGTGCAGTTGACGACGCTGAACGAAAAACAGGCGGAATACCTGCACCTCACCGTGGATGGCCCGTTCAAATCGGATCACTATCGCTACTAGCGTGAAGGAGGGTTTATGCAATCGCAACAGAAACACCCTCGCACCTACAGTTTTGAGTTTTTCCCGCCCAATACCGATGAGGGCGCGGAGAAACTCGCGCAGACCGCTGCTCAACTTGCGCAACTGAAGCCGAAGTTCTTTTCGTGCACATACGGGGCGGGCGGATCGACGCAAGCACGCACGCTGAAGGCCGTGCTTGATTTACGCACGGCGGGTTACGCCGCCGCACCGCATATCTCGTGCATCGGTTCCACGCGCGCGGGCTTGCGCGATATTCTTCAGCAGTACAAGGATAACGGCATCAAACATCTGGTGGCGCTGCGCGGCGATTTGCCGTCAGGCACGGCGTCGGCGGGCGAGTTTCATTACGCCAACGAACTGGTGTCGTTTATCCGCAAGGAATTCGGCGCGCATTTTCATATCGAAGTTGCCGCCTATCCGGAGTACCATCCGCAGGCAAAAAGCGCGCAGGACGATCTCAACAATTTCAAGCGCAAAGTTGAAGCCGGCGCTGATTCCGCGATTACGCAGTATTTTTATAACGCCGATGCGTACTACCATTTTGTCGACCAGTGCGAAGCCATGAACATCGCTTTGCCCATCGTGCCCGGCATCATGCCCATCGGCCGTTTCTCGCAACTCGCGCGCTTCTCCGATGCCTGCGGCGCGGAGATCCCACGATGGATGCGAAAAAAATTCGAAGGCTACGGCGACGATACCGCGTCAATCCGCGCCTTTGGCCTTGATGTCGTAACGAAGTTGTGCGACGACTTGCTATCCAACGGTGCGCCGGGGCTGCATTTCTACACGCTTAATCAGGCGGGATTGACCAGCACCATCTGGCAGCGGCTGGGTCTCTAGGCGCAAAGGAATTCATTGCAAG
>JBEBHE010000308.1:0-5536 GCA_040081205.1 Burkholderiales bacterium
GTACTGAGTTGCAGCGGTGGCGGCGTGGTGCCGGTCAAGCACGCGCCCTCCATGAAAGGCGCGCTGGAAAAATCGAAGGACTACCGGGAATTCGCTGCGCTCAGCATCAGTCAGGATGGTTTTCGGCAGCGAAAGCCGGCGTTATGCTTCCTGTTCGAGTCGATGGCACAGACCAACCAGGCCGTAAACCTGAAATTGCTGCTCGGCATGCGGGAGATCAAGAACGATGTGACGCCAATCGCCACGGCAAAAATACCCACGCTATTGATTGGCGGTGAAGACGATCACGGTGCAAACGACGCACTCCGGGAGTTGCAGACTTTAATACCGGGAGCCATGCTGGAGATAATTCCCGATGCCGGCCACTTGCTCTTCTTCGAGAGCGCCGACAAGTACAACGAACTGGTTGGCGGATTTCTCGGCAAGCACCTACACTGAGGCGTCGCCCCTGTTTGTCCGTATTCGCGAGTCATGGGCGCGGCTTAAATCTATCGACGGGCCCTCCCAATTACAGTCCCAGCAACGCCTCCAGATTTCCCGACAGGATTTTTTCTTTCTCTTCCTGCGTAAGAGATTTCAAGCCCTGCACCCACGCCGAAGGCGAAGGATGCCAAGGCACAAAAGGCCAGTCGCTGCCGAGCACCACACGATCGGCGCCAACCTGATCGATCAGGAAGCGCAATGCTTCCTCGCTGCCGGTGACGGTGTCGTAATAAAGCTGTTTCTGATACGCGCTCGGCGGCTTGGGCGTTGCACGAGACTCTGGGCGCCCGTGCCAGCCGCGGTCGAGCCGGCCCATCGCGTAGCAGGTCGGGCCGCCGCCATGGGCGATGCAAATGCGTACTTTCGGACAGGCTTCGAGTACGCCACCGCAGATCAGGATCGCTGCGACGATCGCATCATCGAGGATCACACCGAGACTGTTGAACAAGCCGTGTTTTTTCGTCCGCTGCGCCAGAAAGTTGTTCTGTGGCTGCGGGTGGAAAAATAACATCGCGCCCATCTGCTCGGCGGCCTTGAACAGCGGCAGGAATTTCGGATCGTCCCATTGATCGCCATTCACCTGGGTGTCGAGCGTCGCGCCCTTTAACCCGAGCTTCGTCACCGAGCGCTCCAGTTCGTCGATGGCGGACTTGACGTCCTGCGCGGGCAGCGTGGCAAGACCGGCGAGGCGCTTCGGCTCCTGGCGCACCGCTGCAGCGATCTCGTCGTTGACGTCGCGCGCGAGCGCGAGCCCCTGTGCCGCGTCGAGGTGATAGCCGACAAACGGCATATGAGTCGAAAGCACTTGCACATCCACCTTCTGTTCATCCATGTCCTTCAGCCGCTCCGCAATGGAGTAGCGCACCTTGGGCGAAGTAAAGTTGGTGCGCATGCCGCCGCCCACGATGGTGCCGAGGCCTTCGCCGGGCTCATGGCGGTAGCCGAACCATTCTTTGCCGGCGTCGGCGGCTTGCCACAGCGAACCGGGGATGATGTGGGCGTGGATGTCGATGGATCTCATGCGATGGTTTTCCTTTGATTGTCGATATGGCCGTATAACGAATTGCGTGTCACTTGACGCGGTAGCGCGTCACCATTTTCTCGTCGAGTTCGATGCCGAAGCCCGGCAGGTTCAGCACTTTCATCATGCCGTTCTTTGCCTGTGGGCGGTTTATCCACATATGCTGCCACACCGGATCACGGTCCGGATGCGCAAAACATTCGGCGTAAGTGCCGTGCGGCACTGCGGCCAGCAGTTGGGATGCAATCTGCGACTCTTCGTGATGTGCCATTTGCACGCCGGCGGTGGCGCACAGCCCGGCCACGCGCCGCCAATCGGTGACACCGCCGCCTTCAGACACATCGTAATTCACGTAGTCCACTGCACCGGCATCCAGCAGGCGGCGCACGCCCTGACAGGTGATTTCGCTCTGGCCGGCGGTGACCGGCATGCGGATGGCCTGACGCACGCGTGCCATCATCGCGGCATCGTCGTACCAGTGGCACGGCTCTTCGAACCACGCAATGTTCAGATGCTCGATCAAGCCCGCAAAGCGAATCGCATCCTGCGCATTCCAGCCGCGATTGGCGTCCACGCACAACATGAAATCATTGCCCACGGCATTGCGCGCCACGGCGACGCGTTTCGCGTCTTCCTCGGGTGACAGGCCACCCACTTTGAATTTGCAACCCGCCATGCCGGCCTTGCGATACGACTCGACTTCCTTTCCGAAGTCGGCAAGCTTCTTGCCCGGCATGTAATAACCGCCGATGGAAATAATCGGCAGCGCGTCGCGATAACCGCCGAGCAATTCGCATACGGATTTGCCAAGCGATTTGCCGATCAGGTCCCAGATCGCGCAATCCATACAGGAAATGGCTTCCATCAGTGTCTTGCGGTCGCCGTTGGCGACGGTCAGTGCGAACAGCTTTTCCCAGATGCGCTCGTACTCGAAAATGCCCATGCCTTTCACCAGCGGAAACAGCACCTCGCGGATCAGACGCGCAATCTCGCCCGCGTGCTCGCGGTTGTCACCGTTGTAAACGTTGCTGGTCAGACCATCCTTGGTGCGCAGGCGTGTGATCACCGTGCTGCGCTTCAGCACGTTGTAGGTCGAGCCACCAAAATTGCGCGGCAGCGGAATGTCGATGGCAATCGCTTCTACGCTATGTAGCGTCATGGTGACGAGTATTGTATTAAATAGTGTTTAAAAACAAATACTTACGATATTTTCGCGAATGAGGTTATTTCACCTTCATGCCGGGCTGCGCGCCACTGTCGGGCGACAGCAGGAATAGTCCTGGCGCATCGCCGCTGGCTGCGAGGATCATGCCTTCCGATACGCCGAACTTCATTTTGCGCGGTGCGAGATTAGCCACGACCACCGTGAGCTTGCCGACGAGCGTTGCGGGATCGTAAGCGGACTTGATGCCGGCAAATACCTGACGCGCGCCGAATTCACCGACATCGAGCGTGATTTTCAGCAGCTTGTCGGCACCTTCGACGTGTTCGGCATTGGTGATTTTTGCGATGCGTAGATCGACTTTGGCGAAATCGTCTATGGAAATATGCGCGGGGCCTGCCGGGGCCGTGGTGGCTTCCGCTTTTGCGGGCGAAGTGGGATGCGGCGTGGAGGGTGTCACGGGTTTGGTTTCCTTGGGAATTTCGAACAACGCGTCGAGTTGTTTTTCATCGACGCGGGTCATGAGGTGAGTATAAGTACCAACTGTGTTTACACTCTTCCGGATTTCCGGCCATTTTAGGGAACTATCGATTCCGAACAAGGCCGCTACTTTGCTGGCAGTGCTTGGCAGAATTGGCGCCAAGTAGTACGAGAGCACACGAAATGCGTCAAGGCAATCGGAGCACACCGAGTGCAATGTTCCGCGCGCCGACTGGTCATCAGCCACGCGCTTGGCAAGCTCCCAGGGCTTTGCTTGATTCCAGTTTTGATTGATGACGTCCGCAATACGCATGACTTCGCGTACCACTTTACCGAATTCGCGATCGTTGTAATGGGATGCGATGCTATCTTCTGATCCGTGTGCGACCACGGTAGATGCAAAAGTGGCCTTGTCATCAAAATTTACAGCTTGCAGTCGACCGTCAAAATATTTTGTGATGAATCCGGCTGCCCTGCTCGCAATATTCACATACTTGCCAATCAGATCGCTGTTCACCCGTGCCATGAAATCATCGGGATTGAAGTCGATATCTTCAACCGAACCATTAAGCTTGGCCGCGATGTAATACCGCAGCCACTCCGGATTCATGCCGATGTCGAGGTAACGCAGCGGACTGAGGCCGGTGCCGCGTGACTTCGACATCTTTTCCCCGCCCAACTGAATGAAGCCGTGGACGTAGACGTGATTCGGCGATTTGTAGGGACTTCCGGCGAATATCAGCATCGCTGGCCAGAACAGCGTGTGGAAATAAATAATGTCCTTGCCGATGAAGTGAATCTGCTCGGTCGCGGGGTCTGCGAGGAACTTTTCAAAGTCGATGCCTACTCGTGTGCAGTAGTTTTTGAAGCTGGCGAGATACCCTATCGGCGCATCCAGCCACACGTAAAAATATTTTCCCGGCGCATCGGGAATCGAAATGCCGAAGTACGGCGCATCACGCGAGATGTCCCAGTCGCCGAGCTTCTGATCGTCTTTGCCTTCGAGCCATTCACGCGCCTTGTTGGCGACTTGCGGCTGCAGGCGGCCCGGTGCGTCGAGCCATTCCCGTAAATAAGCGACGCATTTCTCATCCGATAATTTGAAGAAATAATGGTCAGATGTTTTCAGCACCGGCGTCGCGCCGGAAAGCGTTGAATAGGGATTGATCAGTTCCGTCGGCGCGTACACCGAACTGCATACTTCGCAGGCATCGCCGTACTGGTCTTTGGCGTGGCATTTCGGGCATTCGCCTTTGATGTAACGGTCGGCGAGGAACATGCCTTTGACCGGATCGAAATGTTGCTCGACCGGCTTCTTGTAAATCAGACCGGCTTGCGTGAGCCGCCGGTAAATGTCCTGTGACAGTTCGGTGTTTTCGGGCGATTCGGTGGAATGCCAGTTGTCGAACTGGATATGAAAGCCGTCGAGATACTGTTTGCGGCCCGCTGAAATATCAGCAACAAATGCCTGCGGCGTCTTGCCCGCTTTTTCAGCCGCAATCATGATCGGCGCGCCGTGCGCGTCGTCAGCACCGACGAAATGCACTTCGTGTCCCTGCATGCGCTGGAACCGCACCCAGATATCAGCCTGGATGTACTCCATGATGTGCCCGATATGGAACGCGCCGTTGGCGTAGGGCAATGCAGTGGTGACGAATATGCGGCGCTGGGTCATGGTTAATACAGACGGGGTGGCTGGAGCTTGGCTAAGGGCTTGAATTGTAACAAATCCGGCTCTGCCTCCCTTCATTGTAAACATCGGGTAAATCACACTTGCACGGGAATTCTCATTACAATTCCGCCCTCGCTACAGATCACCGCAAACCGGAAGAGACTCACATGGCCATCACCGAACAGCAGGTCAAAGACGCGCTGCAAACGCTTGTCGATCCCAACACGCACAAGGATTACATCACCAGCAAGTCCGCGCGCAATATCAAGGTGGATGGCAACAATGTGACGCTGGACGTGCAACTCGGCTACCCGGCGAAAAGCCAGCTTGGGCCGATACGCGACGACATCATCGCCAAGCTGAAAACGTTGCCCGGCATGGGTAATGTGTCGGTGAGCGTCACCATGAACATTATCAAGCACGCAGTGCAGCGCGGGGTGAAGCTGGTGCCGGGCGTGAAGAACATCATCGCAGTGGCGTCGGGTAAGGGTGGCGTGGGCAAGAGCACGACGGCGGTGAACTTGGCGCTGGCGCTGGCGGCCGAGGGCGCCACGGTGGGAATGCTCGACGCTGATATTTATGGTCCGTCGCAGCCGATGATGCTGGGTATCACCGGCAAGCCAGTAAGCAAGGACAACAAATCGCTGGAGCCGATGGAAGGCCATGGCATACAGGCGATGTCGATCGGGTTTTTGATCGACATTGAAACGCCGATGGT
>JBEBHE010000046.1:0-20038 GCA_040081205.1 Burkholderiales bacterium
CCCGCCCAACACCGGCAACGCCATACGACTTGCCGTCAACACCGGTGCGCGCTTGCATTTGGTAAAACCACTGGGATTTTCAGTCAGCCACAAACAACTTGCGCGTGCGGGCATGGACTACCGCGAATTCGCCGACGTCACCGTGCATGAAGATTGGAACGCGTGCCAGACGCATTTCGCCGGACGCCGATTGTTCGCCGTGACCACGCGCGGCGCGCAGCGCCATGACCAACCAACCTATCGCGAAAACGACGCGTTCGTTTTCGGCCCTGAAAGTCGCGGCTTGCCGCAAGCCATAATTGATGCCTTGCCGGCAGAACAACGCATCCGGCTGCCGATGCGCACCGCGGCACGTAGCCTCAATTTGTCGAATGCGGTAGCAGTGGTTATTTATGAGGCGTGGCGGCAGTTGGCGTTTGCGGACGGCTCGTAACCATCATCATTGAAGTCACTCCGCCCGTATCCCTGCCGCCTTAATCACCCGCGCCCACTTCTCGCGCTCAGCTTTCATAAACGCACCAAATTCCTCCGGCGAACTCGCGCTGATTTCCGCACCGACCGCGGAGAGTCGCTCCAGTGTTTCGGGTTGCTTCAGGCCGCGCGCCGCTTCGGCTTGCACACGCTGAATGATGTCACGCGGCGTGCCGGCGGGCGTGACGAGTCCGAACCACGCCGACACGGCGTAGCCAGGCAATCCCGCTTCGCTGACGGTGGGCATGTTGGGAACAATGCGCGCGCGGCGCGCACCGGTGACGGCGAGTCCGCGCAGCCGGCCGCTGGTGACGTGCGGCACGGTAATCAGCATGTCGGTGAAACCCATCGCGACTTCGCCGCTCACCACCGCAGTGAGTGAGGGCGACGATCCGCGATACGCCACGTGCTGCAATTTCAACCCGGTGAGATGCTTGAACAGCTCCCCCGCGAGATGTTGTGTGCCGCCCGCGCCGCCGGAGGCATAGAACAACTGGCCGGGCCGCAATTTTCCCAGCGCGATTAATTCCTTGATGGATTTCGCCGGCAGTGACGGATGCACCACCACAATGTTTGGTATCGAGCCGAGGAACGTCACCGGATCGAAATCGCGCTCCGGATCAAAGCTCAATTTCGCGCCCATGCTGACGGTGGTGACAAAGGTGATGCCCGCAGTCGCCATCGTATAACCGTCCGGCGGCGATTTGGCGACGAGCGCGGTGCCCGTCATGCCTGCTGCACCTGCACGATTCTCGATGACGACGGGTTGGCCCCAGGCTTCGTTCAGCCGCTGCGCCACGGTGCGCGCGAGTATGTCGGTGGGACCACCGGGTGCGTAGGGCACGATGATGCGTATGGTTTTGACGGGATAAGACTGTGCGCTGCCTGCCGGTGCTTGCGCGTGCGCTTCACCTGCACACAGCACGAATGCAATGAGACTACTGGTGAGAATGCAGGCAACGAATCGCGGCATCGTCAAGGCGCAGCGCGTGCCCCCACCGCGTGATTCGAAACCACCTCCAGCACCAGCTTGCGTCCGGCATTAAACAATTCGGTGCGCACCACGGCGATGTTGCGTCCGCTTTGCAGGATGGTCGAACGCGCGCTGACGGCCTTGCCCTGACCCGGACTGATGTACCACGCCGAAGCGCCGGTGAGAATGGGATGTTCCCGCACGGCCGCTTCCGCGGTAACGAGGGCGGTATTGAGCGAGAGGCCGCCCTGCACGTGGCCAACGCGGTTGCCCACGTGCATGCCCACCGGCAGCCGTCCACTGGCACCATTCGGCAAGCGCTTGACCACCGGATTCCACAGACTGGCAAGCAAATCACCGTTTTGCGCGACACGCATTGCTTTCTCTACCCGGCGTATCACCTCTTTTTCAGGTGCTTCGAGTTCGCTTTTTTTCAGCAGAGGAAGTTGCGCGCCATCCTGCCCACCTTCCCACGGCAAACCGTACATGGTCATGCCTTTGGGCGCGGGCGGCGATACCCACGCGCCCGACATGCGCATCACTTCGCGACCTTCGCAGGTCACGCGCCCGGCGGCCACACTTTCGGGCAGCGCGGTATGCGGCGAAAAACCATTGCCGCGCCCGCTTGCCGTCAGCGGGCCGCGCGCAGGTTCTCCGGTAAACTCCACACGCAGCATTAGCGTCGCGGTGCGCACATTCGGATCGATAAACACTCGGTTCGCCGCGGCCAGCGTCATATCGGCTGCGAACAGCAGCGCCGCACGATTGACGATACCGTCGGCATTCGTGCAATGCGGCGCGGCATCGACGGTAAATTCGACGCCATCGGTCTGATAACGCTGTGGCGTAAAGCCGAGAAAGTAACCGGCAAAATGCATTCCCGGTGCGCGGTTGCTCGACAGCGCGCGCAGCACATGGCGGCGAATGAAATCGGTGTCTTGTTTAGTGAAGCTCACAGCGGAAACCCTATATTACGTAAGTAATTGTTTTTATTGAGTTAAATTTACAATTCACTTCACTCGGATTTCGGATCACGCGAGAGTAATTCACGCGCCACCTGCGCGGCGGACTGCGGCGCATCGAGTACGCGGCACACCGCGTCGGTAATCGGCATGTCGATGCCGCGCTGTTTTGCAATGCGTGCCACTTCGCGCGCGCTGTAAACGCCTTCGGCAACGTGGCCCAGTTCACCGAGAATTTCTGCGAGCGGCTTACCATGCGCCAACATCAACCCCACGCGGCGGTTGCGCGACAAATCGCCGGTGCATGTCAGTATCAAGTCTCCGACGCCGGCAAGCCCCATGAAGGTTTCCGCGCGCCCGCCCATCGCCACACCCAGCCGCGAAATTTCCGCGAGCCCGCGCGTCATCACCGCTGCGCGTGCATTCAAACCGAGTTTGAGACCGTCGCAAATGCCAGTGGCGATCGCCATCACGTTCTTCACCGCGCCGGCGACTTCCACGCCGACGACATCGCTGCTGGAATAAACGCGCAGCGATCCACCGTGCAGTTCACGTGCCATGGCGCTGGCAAATGCGGTATCGGTGGAAGCCAGCGTCAGCGCTGTCGGCTGTCCGCGCGCGACTTCTTCGGCGAAGCTGGGGCCGGACAACACGCCGCCCGTCGCTTGAGGCAACTCTGCCGCGCACACTTCGTGCGGCAACAACGCCTGCTCACGCTCGAAGCCTTTGCACAGCCATACCACCGGCGCATTGCAACCCGCAGCCTTGATACGGCGCAACGTGTCACGCAATCCGGCAGTGGTCATTGCCGCCAGTATCAAGTTTGCAGAGCGCAGCGCAACCTCAAGATCGGCGCCTATCGTAACCGGCGCCGGCAACGCAATATCGGGAAGGTACTGATGGTTACGGCGGCTGGACTGCATCGCCGCCGCCTGCGCCGCATCGCGCGCCCACAACGCGACACGATGTTGCGCCGCCAGGTGAACCGAAATGGCGGTGCCCCACGCGCCCGCCCCGAGTACGGCGATATTCATTCGGTAGTAACTAGACGCCCCACACCTGCGCCACGCGCACGAAACCCGTTACACCGTCGCGATGGCGCACGCGCAACCAGCCGCCCGCAACCACGTCGGTCAAATCGAGCAACACGTCCTGCTGCGCCTGAAACACCACTGGCGCATTATCGTCGGCGGCTTGCCGCACTTGCGCGAGCGGCACTTTGACGATGAGCGTGCGCAGCTTGTTGGAGACCTGTTTCGCGTCCACCCAGCTTAGTGCGCCATTGGCATCGCGCACTTTGACCCAGCCCTCAACCACGACGATGACTTCCAGCGGATAACCGCGGCTCACCACAAACAATTTTTTGGATTGCGCCGACGGCGCGTCATACAGCACCGCCGCTTCTTCCGACACTGCGCGAAAATCGGCGGCCTGCGCGTACCCCGCGCAGACAAGACACAGCGCTGCCAGCCCTCGCGCCACAGCGCGGGCGTCTAACCCGGCAGCGCGAATGCGCATGTCAGTTCACCTGCGACGGCGCAGGCGCCGGCGCTGCGGCGCGCGGCTGCTGGGACTGCATATAGATCTGATTAAAATCCATGTGCTGCAGGATCACCGGCGGGAATCCCGCGCCCGACACAGCGTTCGATACCACTTCACGCGCGTACGGCAGCAACGTGGTCGGGCATAAAATACCGAGCACGGCGTCCAGATCCTGCGGCGGCAGATTGCGAATATGAAACAATCCGGCCTGCGCCACTTCCACCAGAAACACCGTGCGATCCGCAGCCTTCGCGGTCACGGTTGCCGTGAGTACCACCTCATACAGCGCGCCCTGCTCCACCACCGCAGCGCTGTTGTGTATATTGATTTCAATCTGCGGCTGTTCGGTCGACAGAAACACTGCCGGCGCACCGGGCACTTCCAGCGACATATCCTTTACATAAAGCTTTTCAATGCTGAAAATCGCCTGCTGTGGCGCTGACGCGTCCGGGGCCTGCGCGGGTTGCTCGCTCATTGCATATGCTTTCTGTTTCGGGTTTCTATGGGGTTGCGTTGGGCCTGCACCACTATTTCGCCACTATTTCGCCAGTAAGGGATCGAGTCCGCCCGCGCGATCCAGCGTGGACAAATCATCGTAACCGCCGACATGCGTATCGCCGATGTAAATTTGCGGCACGGTGCGCCGCCCGGTTTTTTCCATCATTTCGGTTCTGCGCGCCGGGTCACGATCGATATACACTTTTTCAATATCCTTCACGCCTTTGTTTGCCAGTAGCCGCTCCGCGGATACGCAGTACGGTCAAACAGCGGTGCTATACATCAGTACTTTAGCCATGATTTTCCATTGTAATGATTCAATATGACGAAACTATTTTTCGAGCGGCATGCCGGCCTGCACCCACGCACCGATGCCGCCGCGCAAGGCCACCACGTCGGCAAAGCCCTGCTTGCGCAGGCTGTCCGCCACCGAAGCAGAACGCCGCCCGCTGGCGCAACTGACGATCACCGGCTTATTTTTGAATTTCTCCAGCTCTTTCACGCGCTCGTCGAGCTGCTTTTCGGGAATATGCCGCGCGTTGGTAATGTGGCCGCCCGAAAATTCGCTTTCGTCGCGCACATCAATCACCACGGCGTCTTTGCGGTTAATCAACGTCACCGCATCCGCCGGCCCGACTTCGGCAGACGTGCGCATGCCGCGCGTGAACAGCGGAAACAACAACATGCCGCCTGAAACCACGGCCAGCCCGAGCAACACGATGTTGAACGGATTTTTCTGCAGGAAAACGAAAAACGGCTCCAAGGCAAACTCCTGAAATGGGCTAGAATTATACCGTATGCGATTCGTCAAATATTTTTCAAGAAAAACATGCACATAACGCCGGTTCTTCTAATCATCCTCGACGGCTTCGGCTACCGCGAGGAATGCGACAACAACGCGATCTGCCAGGCGCGCAAGCCGCATTGGAATTTCCTGTGGAAAACGCACGCCCACACCATCATCGACGCTTCGGAAAAAATGGTGGGCTTGCCCACCGGCCAGATGGGCAACTCCGAAGTCGGCCACATGAACATTGGCGCGGGCCGCGTGGTGTATCAGGATTACACCAAGATCGAGCACGCGATTGAAACCGGCGAATTCCGAAAAAATCCCGCACTGTTGAAAGCCCTTGAAATCGGCAAGACCAATGCGCTGCATATCCTTGGCCTGCTGTCGCCCGGCGGTGTGCATAGCCACGAGTCGCAGATTCATGAACTGGTCGACATGGCGGCCAAGGCCGGCGTCAAAAATATTTACGTGCATGCATTTCTGGATGGCCGCGACACGCCGCCGAAAAGCGCCGAGCCGTCGCTGTCGGCGCTGCAAAAGAAATTCGATGCGATCAATACCGGACGCATTGCCTCGGTCTGCGGACGCTATTTCGCGATGGATCGGGACCAGCGCTGGGAGCGCGTGAAGCCCGCGTACGACGTGATCACGCAAGGCAAGTCAGCGTTCTGGGCTGCCTCCGCCGCCGACGCCTACCTGCTGGCCGATCTGCGCGGCGAAAATGATGAATTCGTGCAAGCCACCGCTATTGTTCCGCCCGGCAGCAAGCCAATACGCATGAACGACGGCGACGCCGTGGTATTCATGAATTTTCGTGCTGACCGCGCGCGGCAAATGACCAACGCGCTGACCGATGCCGCGTTCAATGGCTTCGCCCGCGAACACGCGCCCAAGCTGGGTTATTTCTGCACGCTGACCACCTATGGCGAAGATTTCGCGCATATTCCTGCTGCGTATCCGCCGCAGCGTATTTCCAATGGCTTCGGCGAATATTTGGCGTCGCGCGGATTGAAGCAATTGCGCATCGCCGAAACCGAAAAATATGCCCACGTCACCTACTTTTTCAACGGCGGCGTCGAAACACCCTATGCCGGCGAGGATCGCGTGATGGTGCCGTCGCCGAAAGTTGCCACCTATGATCTGCAACCGGAAATGAGCGCGCGCGAAGTCACCGACAAACTGGTGGCCGCGATTCAAAGCAAAAAATACGATGCCATTGTGTGCAACTACGCTAACGGCGACATGGTGGGTCACACCGGCGATCTGGCCGCCGCGACGCGCGCGATTGAAGCGCTGGATACGTGTGTCGGCCGCGCCGTTGAGGCGATGCAGACGATCGGCGGCGAAGTGTTGATTACCGCCGATCATGGCAACGCCGAAACCATGCTCGACACCGTGTCGCACCAGCCGCACACCGCGCACACCTTGAATCTGGTGCCGCTGCTGTACATCGGCCGCAAGGCAAAGGCGGCTGACGGCGGCGCCTTGCAGGATGTCGCGCCGACCTTGCTGCGCATCATGGGCTTGCCACAACCGGCAGAGATGACCGGCAAGCCACTGCTTGAGTTCGCGTAAGACGACGTGAGATGGCGTAACATCGCGTGAAATTTCATAAGTATCTGTTTTTATTGTTGTTTTTTATATCTACGCCCTGTGTAACGTGGGCAGCGGCCAACGCCACTCACGCCAAAGAAGAGTTGCAGCAACTGCGCAACCGCATCGAGGCGCTGCAAAAAAAAATCGCCGGCGCGGAAGAATCGCGCAACGAAGCCGCCGACGCGCTGCGGGAATCAGAGCGCGCGATCTCCGACGCCAACCGCGAGCTTGCTGATCTCGAAAACGCATCACGCACGGTATCGCAACGCGTGGAAGCGCTGCGCGGCGAATCCGATAAGGCATCTGGCACCTTGGCCGGGCAACAAGCCTTGCTGTCGCGCCTGTTGTATCAGCAGCATGTGCAGCACGGCGGCGCACAACCCGAAGCGCTGCGGCTGCTGCTGAGCGGCGCAAACCCGAACGATATTGCGCGTGAATTGCATTATCTGGGTTACGTATCGCGTGCACGCGCCGACGCCATACGCGGTTTGCGTGACAATATTGCGAAACTCAAATCGCTGAGCGACGAAGCCGCCGCCAAAGCCGCGGAGCTTGCAGCCATCGCCGCCGAACAAGTGGGCCAGCGCAAACGCCTTGAAACTGAAAAACGCAAACACGCCGACGTGCTGACGCGCCTTTCGCGCGACATTCAGCGCCAGCGGCAGGAAGTCGGCACGCTGCAACGCAATGAAACACGGCTGACGCGGCTGATCGAACAGCTTGCGCGTATCGTTACTCGCCCTCCGCCGGCAAAATCCGCGGCCACTCGACCGCGCGACCGCAACGATCGCGTGCCAGAGCCGGGCGCGCTCGCGGGCGCCTTTTCCAAACTGCGTGGCCAGCTCGCTTTACCGGTGCGCGGGGAACTTGCAGGGCGCTTTGGCAGTCCACGTAGCGATGGCGGATTAACCTGGAAAGGGTTGTTGCTGGCGGCAAAGGCAGGCGAACCCGTGCGCGCAGTTGCTACCGGGCGCGTGGTGTATGCCGACTGGCTGCGCGGATTCGGTAATTTGCTGATAATTGACCACGGCGAGGGCTATATGAGCCTTTATGGCTATAACGAAACCCTGTTAAAGCGGGTTGGCGACGATATTGGCGGTGGCGACGCCGTAGCCACCGTCGGCAACAGCGGCGGCGGCGCGGAATCGGGTTTATACTTTGAACTTCGTCATCAGGGAAAACCGTTCGACCCGATGACCTGGATCAGAGGACGGTAGGCACCATGACAGGCACTATAGGCCGCAAGCAGTACCAACAGACACTGGAGCAGTAAATGCGCAACAAATTTGGGCAATTCGGTCTTATCATCGCCGGCGTAGTGATTGGCATCGCCATCAGCTTGAATTTCTCGGCGGTGGCGCAACGCGAAAGCGCCGCCCGCGCGGTGTTGCCGCTGCCCATTGAAGAACTGCGCGCGTTCACCGAAGTGTTTGATCGTGTGAAGCGCGATTACGTCGAGCCAGTTGAAGACAAGAAGCTCATCACCGAAGCCATCAACGGCATGCTGACAGGCCTTGATCCGCACTCGGCGTATCTCGATCAGGAAGCCTTCCGCGAAATGCAGGTTGGCACGCAAGGACAATTCGGCGGACTGGGCATTGAAGTCGGCATGGAAGACGGCTTCGTGAAAGTGATTTCACCGATCGACGACACGCCGGCGTCGCGCGCCGGTGTACTGGCGGGCGATTTGATCGTCAAGCTCGACGATGCATCGGTCAAAGGCATGACACTGAACGACGCGGTAAAGCAGATGCGCGGCAAGCCCGACACGAATATCCGGCTGACCATCGTGCGCAAGGGCGAGCCCAATCCCATTGAACTCACATTAACGCGGGCCGTCATCAAGATCCAGAGCGTGAAATCCACGCTACTCGAGCCGGGCTACGCGTACTTCCGCGTCACGCAGTTTCAGGATGGCACCGGAGAACTGCTCGCGCGCGCCATTGAAACGCACTTCAAGGCCAACAGCAGCGCCATGCGCGGCGTCATTCTCGACCTGCGCAACGATCCGGGCGGCTTGCTCAACAGCGCGGTGGCTGTGTCGGCGATGTTTCTCGAACCGGGACAACTCGTGGTGTACACCGATGGCCGTGCCGAAGATTCAAAAATGCGCCTGAATGCCAGCCCCGAACATTATCTGCGCGGTCGCAACCGCGAAGACTTTGTGCGCCGCCTGCCGCCGGAAATCCGCAAGGTGCCGATGGTGGTGCTGGTCAACGGCGGTTCGGCCTCGGCCTCTGAAATCGTCGCGGGCGCACTGCAGGACCACAACCGCGCAGTCATCATGGGCCAGCAAACGTTCGGCAAGGGCTCCGTGCAAACGATATTGCCGCTGGGCAACAGCACCGCCATCAAGCTCACCACCGCGCGCTACTACACGCCGCAAGGCCGCTCGATTCAGGCCAAAGGCATCACGCCGGACATTCCGCTGGAAGGTCCTGTCGACAAGGCCGCGAGCCTGCGCCTGCGCGAGGCCGATCTCAGCAAACATTTGACCGAAACGAAAGCAGATGCCAAGCCTGATGTGAAAGATCAGGACAAAGAAAAAACCGCTGCCGCGATGCGCGCAAAATTCAATTTCACGCCGGAAGCGCGTCCGATTATGGATCCCAAAGAACTGCGGCCTCTGCCCGGCGAAGTGGTATCGAAAAACGATTACGAACTGCATCAAGCCGTGGCTTTTCTTAAATCGCGCCGCACGGTGGCGTCAAACTAAAAATATTTAATCAGCTAACATGCACGCCCGGTCGAGCATTGCGCGGCCGGGCGTCATTTTTTCAACGTCCGAGCACTCTACTTAGCGCCATGGATGACGATCAGTTACTGCGCTACAGCCGCCATATCCTGCTGCCGGAAATCGGCGTCGAAGGCCAGGAACGCTTGCGCGCGGCGCACGCACTGGTGATCGGCGCGGGCGGACTCGGCTCGCCCATCGCGCTGTATCTGGCTTCGGCGGGTGTTGGCACCATCACCCTGTGCGACGACGATGTAGTGGACCTCACCAACTTGCAGCGGCAAATCGTGCATCGCACGCAGGCTATCGGGCAGCCCAAAGTCGAATCCGCACGTGACACCATGACAGCGATCAATCCGGATACAAAAATAGCATTGGTGAAAGCGCGTGTCGCGGGCGCCGAACTCGATGCGCTGGTCGCCAAGGCCGACGTGGTGCTCGACGGCTGCGACAACTTCGCCACGCGTCACGCGGTGAATCGCGCATGTGTTGCGCACAAGAAACCGCTGGTGTCAGGCGCGGGCGTGCGCTTCGACGGACAGATTTCGGTGTTCGACATGCGCGACGACGCCGCGCCATGCTACGCGTGCCTGTTCCCGGAAGAGGCGCAAAGTGAAGAAGTGCGCTGCGCGGTGATGGGCGTATTCGCGCCGCTGACCGGCATCGTCGGCTGCATACAGGCTGCGGAAGCCTTGAAGATTCTTGCCAATGCCGGCAAAACCCTGTCCGGGCGTTTGATGCTGCTGGATGCGCTGGAAATGGATATTCGCACTATCAAGCTGAAAAAAGACCCTGCCTGCGCCGTGTGTCGTTAACTTTGTTTTAGTATGCATCCTATTTATGCGACGCCGACTTGTCCTTTGTATCCTGCTCGCGTTGTCGTGCGCCGCAGGCGCGTACGCGCAAGACGCTACCACGCTCGCCCAAAATCTCGTAACTATTAAAGGCGGCTACAGCGGCAAGAAAATACTTCTCGAAGAAGTCCGCATCCGCGCCTACATCCCGATTCTGCTCAAAGCGGTGGGCAAAGGCCCGGCGTGGAAGCCGGGACATCCAAACTGGGCAGCAACCGAACAGCGCATCGCCGAGGAATGGCGCAAGCATTATCTCGATTACCTCTCCCGCATGGGGCGCGATACCAGCTACCGCTGGATGGACGATGCGCTGGTGCGTGAATATGCGCGGGTGTTCAATGCGGACGAGCTTCGTGTGCTGCTCGCGTTCTATCGCACCGCTGCGGGTGTCACGCTGTTGCAGCTGGAAAACGAATTTCTCGGTTTTTATCCGAATGAAATACTGCGTTCGCTGGCACGCGTGATGCTCGGCACCGAAACATTGTCCGCGCGCGAACGTGAATTATTTCGCTCGCCTGAAAATCGCGAACGGCGCGCGTTCGTCGAGTTGTTTGAATCCGAACTGTTTGTCCATGCAGAGAGCCTGCGCATCGGCAGCCCGTACGTGGATGCAAACAGGCCCCTCGTGCAGCAGGGTGCGTTGGCTACTGGCGCAGATAACATCGACGCGCTGAGGCGTAAGCTCGATACAGCTACATTAGCCGAACTACACGTATTTTTGAAGTCTGATATCGGACGCAAGGAACGCGTGTTCGTTGGCGCGGCGGTGCCCACCGTCACACCAGCGGAGGAAGACCCGGCGCTCGCCAAGAGAGAGGAAGCTGCGTTTTACAACGGCCTTGGACAATTATCCGCGCAGTGGCGGGCATTTGCGGCTGGGTCAGCCGCAAAGTAATCGCTTACAGCCGCCATCGGTTGGCGCGCACAAGCAACATAACCATTTGCTTTAATCACTTCTTGCCTTTCCGAACTACTGCACGGTCTTTAAAAAAAGCGCTGGATCAACATACACGCCATTCAACAACACCGCCCAATGCAGATGCGGCCCGGTAACGCGCCCCGTCGCGCCCGACAATCCAAGTGCCGTGCCGCGTTCGACGCCATCGTTTTCTTTCACGTCGATTCGGCTCATGTGAATGTAGAGCGTGATGAAACCCTGGCCGTGATCGACGAACACGGATTTACCTGAATAAAAATAATCACCCGTGGCGATGACACGCCCCGCCGCCGCTGCGCGCAACGGTGTGCCCGTGCCAACGGCAACATCGAGGCCGGCGTGCGGCGAGCCTTCCTGCCCGTTCAACACGCGCCGCAATCCGAAACGGGCCGAGAGCCGTCCGGTGGCGGGAATATCGAGCCTGAAATTCGCCGGCGTTTCCCCGCTCCAGTAATTTTTAGCGCGCTCAATGGTAAGCTGTTCGCGTTCGATGCGTTTCAGGTCTTCTGCAGTAGGCTGTATGAAGCGCGAACTGATTTTCAGATGTTGCGTAGGATAGTTTTTCGCCTTGACGTCGAACGTTGCGTCGTAAGCAAGACCGGGCGCACCGTCGCCGGCCTTGATCTGCAACGTTTGCTTGCCCGGCTGCGTATCCAGCGGCAGCCCTACCAGCGCAAACCATCCAGCGGCTTGCCGCAATGCGAGCACGCGTTTGCCATTGAACAAAACGGCACTCACCTGTGCATCCGCCTCAGCAATCTTGACGACCGCCACGCCACCGGGGTGTGGCGAGTGGCGAGGCACCGCAATGTCTTGCGCAAATGCGACAGCGCTAAGTGCCATAAGGCCAGACGCAATCATTCGCAGAATTATTTGTAAATATTTGTTTTTATTCATTTATTTTTAATTTTACGGCACGCAAACAGCACACTGCCTGATGTGCAATCGCAGCCGGTACCGCGCGCGCGCCGGCAAGCACCTCGGTGATCCACGCCCCCGTTACCCCGGCGTCGCGATGCTCCGGCAACACCGGATTTTCCTCCGCATCCGCCGTCCATATCTGCGACGACTTGCCGTCGCACCACTCGATGACCGGTTCACGCCGCGGGTGCGCGACGGCTTCGCCTTCCGCGCCACGAAGCAGCAATGCGCCGCCGGCATGTTGGGTAAAGAATTCGCGCATGCGCTTGAGATAATCGGGATGCGTCACGCTCACCAGCCGTATGGCCGGCGTGGTGAACGGTTGCAGCATTTTTGCCAGCGTGTGCCCCGAACTGCGCACACCGATCTTGGCGCGCAACGCCAGCACACCCGCGAGTGGCGGCGCGAGCACGTCCAACGGCAAAAATGCCAACTGGCGTGCGGCGAGTTGCGCTTGCGCCTCATCGCGCGAGCGCGCTGCGGTAATGCCCATCGCCGCAAACACTTCGCACGTGGATACCCGTCCCGTGTCGTGGGTGACGCCTTGCACCAGCACCGGCACGCCCTCGCGTGCGATCAAGTGCGCGAGCAGCGGCGTGAGATTCGGCAATTGCCGCGCACCGTTGTACGCCGGAATCACTATCGGCACGGTTTCAGGCGGTGCAATCAAATGCGGATAACTCGCTTCGCACGCTTCCAGAAAACCGGCGAGCTCTTCCAGTGATTCGCCTTTGATGCGCAGCGCAATCAGCACGGCGCCCAGTTGCAAATCGGGAATCTCGCCGGCCAGCATCGCGGCAAATAATGCGCGCGCGTCGTCGCAGTTCAGATCACCCGCTGCATTTTTGCCACGGCCGATTTCTTTAATAATGCGGGGGAGTTCCAGCGGAGTCATAAGCCACTCAACAAAGCTGACTAGGCAGGCAGCCGCGACACAAAATCATCGAATTTTCCACCCGGCCCGCGCGGCAGTTCTTCAGAAAAGTAAATGAATGAAATATGGAACGGATACGTCATCGCACTTTGCAACCCGGCACGCAACCCTGATTCCAGTTCCGCGCTCAGCGGCACATCCACCACCAACCTCGCCTCGATTTCGTGCAACGTGCGCTGAATCAATTGAAATTGCCGCACCATCGGAAACTTCTCGAATTCAGGATGAAAGCTCACGCGGAATCGCTTGCCCGACGGCAGCATCAGCAAATTGCGTATGCGTCCGACGATACGCTTGATCGTCGGCAACCCGCGCCCGCACGCGCACACGGGACCCGCTTCAGCATGGTCGCCCAGGGTGTAGCGTATCAGCGGCATGGCGGCACTATGCAGACTGGTTGCCACCACCTGCCCTATTTCACCCGGCATGCACGGCTTGCCGTTGTCGTCGATGATTTCCAGCAACACGCACTCCGACATCACATGATACAAATCACTCACGGGGCATTGCAATGCGAGATAACCCAGTTCCTGCGAGCTGTATCCGTCAACAATCGGTATCCCGAGAACATCGCGACACGCCGCGCGCAACGAAGGATCTACCGATTCGCCGACCGTGCGAATCTCACGCAGGCGCGTCGGCCGCTCGCCATGCGACGCGAACCACGCGACCATCGACTTCACAATGCCCGGATAAGTCAGCAGGTAATCCGGGTTGTGCTTGATCAGCCATCGCGCCTGTATATCCATATCGGCCGCGGAATCAATCTTCACCAGCGGTCCGGTACGATACAACTCCGTCGCCGGGATGCCCCAGTTGGCAGCCTTCGCGCCGTGAGGCGGTTTGCCCACATCGCCGACCGCTCGGACGACTGCCAGCTTGCCGCTTAAATCGCGCTGATGCCATTGGTGATCACGCAGCAGATTGGCCTCCCACAACAGTTGATCAACCTGTGTGCGCCGCACTATGACCGGCGCCCCGGTGGAACCGGAAGTGCGTGTTTCGCCAACGTCTCCATATGCCGCAGGCAATGCTGTGCTGTGCAGCGCAGCGCCGGCGTTCTGGATATCACGCCTTGTGAGCAGCGGCAAGGCGCGAAAAACGTCTGCCGTCAGTTTCTGCTTCGGATCGAACCCCGCCGCGCCGAGGCGTTCGCGATAGTACGGCACTGTGGCAACGGCATGCTGCAATAACAGTTGTAGCTGGCGTAGCTGTTGGTCGAGCAACCGGTCGGCCGGCCACCATTGCGTCTGCTCGAACTGATACAACATGGCAAGCAATTGCGCGCCGCGCGCCGACGGCATTGCCGGCCATGAAATGCCCGCAACGCGGGAGCGTAGTTTAGCGGTTGATCCAGTCACGGCATCGTGCGATCTGCATTGTTTGTTATTGGATTAAACGGGCTAATGCGCCTTGTCCCAGTTGGGACCAACACCCAGCTCAACCGCCAGTGGCACAGAAAGTTTCGCCACACCGTTCATCAGTTGCGGCAAGCGTTGTTTGATGGTGTCAATTTCGTGTTCGGGCACTTCCAAAACGAGTTCATCGTGAACCTGCATGATGAGTTTCGTCGCCAGCTTTTCATTTACCAGCCAGCCATTCACGGCAATCATCGCCATTTTGATGAGATCGGCGGCAGTGCCCTGCATCGGCGCGTTGATCGCAGCGCGTTCGGCACCCTGTCGCCGCGCGGGATTGGCATTTTTGATTTCAGGCAGCCACAGGCGTCGTCCGAATACCGTTTCGACATAACCCTGATTGCGCGCCATCTCGCGCGTGCGTTTCATGTAGGCATCCACACCGGGGTAGCGCGCGAAGTAACGTTCCATGTATTGCGCCGCCGCGCTGCGTTCAAGGCCGAGTTGCCGCGCCAGGCCAAATGCGGACATGCCGTAAATCAATCCGAAATTGATCACCTTGGCGTAACGCCGCTGCTCGCTGCTGACGTCGGTGGGCGTGGCGCCGAAAATCTCCGCCGCGGTGGCACGATGAATATCTTCGCCGGCGGCAAACGCTTTCAGTAGGCTCTCGTCCTGCGAAATATGCGCCATGATGCGCAACTCGATTTGTGAATAGTCGGCGGAAACGATCACGCAACCCGGCGGCGCGATGAAAGCCTCGCGAATACGGCGGCCTTCGGCGGTGCGGATCGGAATGTTTTGCAGATTCGGATCATTGCTCGACAGCCGCCCGGTCACCGCGATGGCCTGACCATAATTGGTATGTACGCGCCCGGTGTCCGGGTTAATCATGCTCGGCAGTTTGTCGCTGTACGTCGATTTCAGTTTTGCCAGCCCACGGTATTCGAGGATCAGTTTGGGCAGCGGATGATCGAGTGCCAGTTGTTCCAGCGAGTCTTCATCGGTTGATGGCTGGCCGGTCGGTGTTTTTTTAACCGGCTTCAAGCCTTGCTTGTCGAACAAAATCTCCTGTATTTGCTTGGGCGAGCTGAGATTGAACGGCTGGCCCGCTTGCGCGTGCGCTTTCGCTTCCGCTTCGATCATCTTCGCGCCGAATTCGCGCGACAGTTCGCCCAGCAATTTCACGTCGAGCAGCACGCCGTTGCGTTCCATCGATTGCAGCACATGCATCGCCGGCATTTCGATGTCACGATAGATGGTCAAAAGCTTTGCGTCAGCCTCGACTTGCGGATACAGCGCGTGATGCAGTTGCAAGGTGATGTCGGCGTCTTCCGCTGCGTATTCGCTGGCGCGCTCAATGGATACTTGTTCGAAGCCGATGCGCGAGGCACCCTTGCCGGTCAATTCATCATAAGTAATTGTTTTTATTGATAAATGTCTTTCGGCCAAATCATCCATGTCGTGCGGCTTATGGCTTTCCAGCACATAGGATTGCAGCAGCGTGTCATGCGCCGCGCCGCGCAGATTCACACCGTGATTCGCAAACACATGCGTATCGTATTTGATGTGCTGGCCGAGCTTGGGCGCGCTCGCGTCTTCCAGCCACGGCTTTAGTTTGCTCAGCACATGATCGAGCGCCAGTTGATCGCCCGCGCCGGGATACTGATGGCCGACAGGAATGTACGCCGCCTCGCCCGGTGTTACCGCCAGCGATATGCCGACCAGCCGCGCTTTGAACGGATCAAGACTGGTGGTTTCCGTATCTACAGCAGTTAATGTCGCGGCGCGAATTTTATCGAGCCATTCGTCGAATTGCGCATCGGTGGTCACGGTGGTGTAGCGGCGCGCCGTGTTTGGCCTGTATTGCAGTGCTTCCGTCGTTGGGGGAGGCGCGGGCGCAAATAGCTCGCCGGCCGCCGCTGGCTGCTCGGCGCCCGGCGACAACTCCTTGCGCCACGACTTGAAATCGAAATCCTCAAACAGCGCAATCAGCTTTTGGGTGTCCTGCGGTTTCAAATCAAGTTCTTCCAGCTTTACCGGTAACGCCACATCACACTTGATGGTCAGCAGCCCGCGCGCCGTCGGCAGCCAGTCGAGCGCCTTGCGCAGGTTTTCGCCGACCACACCGCCGATGTCGGCCGCGTGCGCCACCACGTTATCCAGCGTGCCGTATTGCGTTAGCCACTTCACCGCCGTCTTCGGCCCCACCTTGGACACGCCCGGCACGTTATCCACGGTATCGCCGATTAGCGAAAGATAGTCGATGATGCGTTCGGGCGGCACACCGAATTTTTGCGCCACGCCGGCTTCGTCCAGCACTTCGTTGGTCATGGTATTGACCAGCGTCACCTGTGGCGACACCAGTTGCGTGATGTCCTTGTCGCCGGTGGAAATCACCACGCGCATACCGGCACGCTCACCGGCGCGCGCCAAGGTACCGATCACATCGTCAGCTTCGACGCCTTCGACAATCAGCAGCGGCCAGCCCATCGCGGCTATCGCCTCGTGCAACGGCGCGATCTGCGACGCCAGGTCATCGGGCATGGGCGGACGGTTCGCCTTGTACTCCGGGAACACGTCATCGCGGAACGTCTTGCCCTTGGCGTCGAAAACACAGGCGCTCAACGCAGAGGGATTGTCCTTGTGTAACCGGCGCAGCATGTTCAACACACCGTAAATCGCTCCGGTCGGTGTGCCACGCTTGCTGCGCAGGTCGGGCATCGCATGAAACGCGCGGTAAAGATACGACGAACCGTCAACCAGCAGCAGGGTTTTCATGAATTATTGGGGTGAAAAGTGGTCTTAGCGAGTACTGAGACAAATAGACGCTTCATTGACGCTTTTTTATGCAGCCACTTTCAAGTTGCACGCGAAAAGCAGATAATCACGATTGAAAAGAGGATACCCCATGCGTGCTTTCATCGCTACTCTACTACTCTGTGCTGCCTTGCCATTGGCGGCGCAGAACCGCCCGCCCAATCTGCAGCCCGTGCCGGAACCGCCGCCGCCGCCCAAGGGCTTTGAGCTTGATCCGGCGCTGGAACCGCAAATCACCATCACCCGGCGCGGCACCGACACGGTTGAAGAACATCGCCTCGGCGGCCGGCTCTACATGCTTAAGGTCACGCCGGCGGGCGGCGGCACGCCTTACTACCTGGTGGATCAGCAAGGCGACGGAAAATTCACGCGCCAGAACCCGCACGACACCGGCCTGCGTCCGCCGATGTGGGTAATTCATAGCTTCTAGAAAACGCCGATATTGGCAATAAAAAAGCGCGGTACACCACCGCGCTTTTTGCTGTACGCCGTCTCCTGAAAACGGTACGCTACCGGGATGTCTGTCTTCACCACCGTCACGCCCGGGCAGCTTGCTGTCTGGCTCAAAAATTATTCGATCGGCACCCTGACCGATTTACAGGGCATCGCAGCCGGCATTGAGAACACCAATTACTTCGTCACCACCACGCAAGGCCGCTACGTCCTCACGCTATTCGAAAAACTGACGGCACAGGAACTGCCGTTTTATCTCAATCTGATGGCGCATCTCGCGCAACACGGCGTGCCCTGCCCCGCACCGATTGCCAACAACAGGGGCGGCAGTCATTTTCTGGGCGAACTGAGCGGCAAGCCCGCAAGTCTGGTTTCTCGCCTGACCGGCAAAGATCTGGTCAATCCGTCAGCCAATGATTGCGCCAAAGTAGGCCATGTGCTGGCGCGCATGCACATTGCGGGACAAAGCTACGCTGGGCACATGGACAACCCGCGCGGGCAACGGTGGTGGAATGCTGTGATGCCGGACATACTGCCGTTTCTCAATGCTGCGGACGCTGCTTTGCTACGCGCAGAAGTCAAAGCGCAGGACGCCCATCGCTTGGACGAAACGTACAATTTGCCGCGCGGCACTATTCACGCCGATCTTTTCCGCGACAACGTATTATTTAACGAAGGCGACATCGCCGGTGTGATCGATTTTTATTTCGCCTGCACCGACGCGTTGCTGTACGACGTCGCGATCACCGTCAACGACTGGTGCATGCAGCCCGACAGCCGGCTGGAACCCGCCCGTACGCAAGCGCTGCTAACCGCCTACCATGCCGCACGGCCCTTTACCGGCGCCGAACGCGCTGCATGGCCGGCGCTGTTGCGTGCCGGAGCGCTGCGCTTTTGGGTGTCGCGGCTATATGATCTGCATTTGCCGCGCGCGGGCGAAATGACCCACGCCAAAGACCCGGATCATTTCAAGCGTATGCTGGCAATGCATATTGCAAGCGAAAACGCACTGCCGCCGCTACCATGATAAACACCGCCGTTCGACGATAGAATAGGACTCGACTCTCAAAATCACCCTCATGGAAATCCGCACCGTCACCGCCGGCCGAGGCTGGCAATGGATCAAGCTCGGCGTCGCGCTGTTCCAGAAAAGCCCTTTGCAATGGGTCATGTTCGTGGGCGTGCTGTTCCTGGCGATCAAGGTATTGCTGCTGATTCCGCTGATCGGCCTATTGGTCATGCTTGTGCTCCCGGTGTTGCTGGTGGGCATGATGGAAGGTTGCCGAGCGCTGGAGTACGGGAAGCCCCTCGCCTTCGGCTATCTGCTGTCCGGCTTCGTGCGCAACACAGGCGCGCTGCTCACGCTCGGCGGCATTTCGCTCGCCGGCAATTTGCTGGTGGTGCTGGTCATCTCCGGCATCGGCGGTGATGCGATCAACGCGGTGCTTAAGTTCATGGCGCAACAGAAAGTCACGCCCGAAAATGTGCACGAAATTCGCGATGCAGCCTCCAAGGCAACGCTCTCGGTGTTTATCGGATGGGCGTTATCGATTCCGCTGATGATGGCGTTGTGGTTTGCGCCGCTGCTGACCTATTTCAACAATCTGACGCCGGGACGCGCCATGCTCTACAGTCTCGCCGCGTGCTGGCGCAACCTTTCCGCGTTTCTGGTGTACGGCGTGGTCGTATTTACCGCGCTGATGCTGGTTACACCCATCGCCATGGCGGCACGCATACTCGACCTGAGCGTGTGGTTGCTGGCGCCGGTGGTCATACCAACCATCTACACCGCGTACAAAGACATCTTCGACATCGATTCAGTGGCTAGCGGCGCTCCGCCTGCGGAACCCGGCAACCACACCTGAGACGTTACACGGGCTGCATCACGCGGCCGTGAGCTTGGCGTATTCCAGCGCCAGCCACTTCAATCCCTGTTCACGAAAATTCACCTGCACGCGCGCGTCGGCGCCGCGCCCTTCGGCGCTGACGATGACGCCCGCGCCGAATTTCGCGTGCATCACGCTCTGCCCGATACGCCACGGGATGCCCGGCGCAACATTTTGGCTCATGGGCGCGGCAATCGAAGTGATACCGCTCGCACCTGCATCGTAGTAATCACCCGTGCCACCGGCACCGCGAAAGCGCGGCCGCGCGTTGATGCGCTGAAGCAGGGTTTCCGGTATCTCATGAAAAAA
>JBEBHE010000309.1:0-5530 GCA_040081205.1 Burkholderiales bacterium
CACCAAACACGAGTTCTGCAGCAATCAACGTGCGCCACGCAAATGCCCAGCCGATTTTCATGCCGGTAAGGATAGACGGAAATGCCGCGGGTATCAGTATCTTCATCACATACGGCAAACCCGACAAACCGTAGTTTCTGCCCACCATGCGCAGCGTCTGCGACACCGATAGAAATCCGGAATGCGTATTCAATGCCACGGCCCATAGTACCGAATGCACAATGACAAAAACCAGACTTGCGTTGCCCAGCCCAAACCACAGCAGCGCCAGCGGCAGCAGCGCAATCGCGGGCAGCGGATTAAACATCGCGGTAAGCGTCTCCAGCAAATCCGTGCCGAGCCGTGAGGTAATGGCGAACGCCGTCAGCAGCGCCGCAAGTGTCAAACCCGCGACGTAGCCCTGAAACAATATCTTGATCGACGACCAGCCGCGTTGCAGCAGCACCCCGCTCGTTACGCCTTCATAAAACGCTGCAAAGGTATCGGTGAATTTCGGGAACAACAAAGGGTTGTTGAGCAGCGTCGCGTAGATTTGCCAGATTGCCAACATGCCCAACAACAACAAGCTCTTGCGGAAAACATCGCTACTCCAGATTTTCTCAACGGCCGTCAATGGTTTTTCCACCACGCCATACGTACTGTCCTTGACCTCGCGCACGAACTCCGCACGCACCACTCTCGGGCTGTCAGCCATGGGCAATAACCTCCGCTTCGATCTCCTGCGTAAATAACAGATCATGTATGCGTTCCGACAATTTCTTGCCGTCAGCACTCACTGCATCACTGCCGTCGCTGTTCAATTCCGCTTTCACTTGCCCCGGATGCGGGCTCAACAACAAAATACGGTTGCCGAGCAACACGGCCTCGGGTATGGAATGCGTGACAAACATGACGGTAAAGCGCGTGTCCTGCCACAACTGCAATAATTCATCCTGCATCTTGCGACGGGTCAGCGCGTCCAGCGCAGCGAAAGGTTCGTCCATCAGCAGAATATCCGGCTCCATCGCCATGCCCCGTGCTATCGCCACGCGCTGCTTCATGCCGCCCGATAGTGTATGCGGATAACTGTCGGCGAAGCGCGTCAGATTCACTTTGTCGATGTAATGCAATGCACGCGCTTCCGCTTCACGCACACCCAGTGTACCGCTGGAGGTCAACGCAAACATCACGTTTTGCTTCACCGTTTTCCAAGGAAGGAGCTGATCGAATTCCTGGAACACCATCACGCGGTCGGCGCCGGGTTTGTTGATTTCAGTGCCATTCAGGCGCATCGATCCTTCCACCGCCTTCATGTAGCCGCCCACCGCCTTGAGCAAGGTGGATTTACCACAGCCCGAAGGCCCCAGAATCACAAAGCGATCGGATCGATAAACCTCGAAATCGACGCGATACGCCGCAGTAACCAGATGATCCTTCGTCTTGTATTGCAGGGTAACGCCGCGCACTTCCAGCAGCGGGCGTGTGTCGCCGTTCGTCGATACCGCGTCCGCCACCGTGTCAGCCTCCGGGCAGGTTATGTACTTCCGGAAAATACAGGTCTTTCCAAGACGCGGCTTTGGGTTTGACGGTGCCAACCTTGTGCATGAACTCGTAAATTTTCATGGTGTTTTCCGGCGTCATGGTGATACGAATTTCCGGATCGTTCAACATTTTGAATATGCCCTCAACACCGCTTTTGTCTTTGGATTCTTTGACATACAGTTCCGCCGCTGCGCGCTTGTTCGCGTTGATAAAAGCCTCCGCTTCTTTCCACGCGGCGACAAAGGACTGGAACGTCTTGGGGTTCTCGTCACGGAATTTGGACGTCGCCCACGCCACCAGAAAGGTCGCCGGACCGTTGGTTACATCGTATGAGTTAAGAATGCGGCGCACCCCCGGCTTTTCCAGGGCCAGATACTGAAACGGCGGCGAGGAAAAATAGGCAGTGATCTCCTTCCCTGACAGAAATGCCGCCAGGCCATCCGGATGAGACAAATTGCGATACTGCGTGCTAAATTTGTTGTAGTTAGCGTCGCCAAATTCCTTGGCCGCCGCCATTTGCAGAATGATCGTTTGTATCGACGTACCCGCCCCCGCCATTGAGATGCGGTCGGCCTCGGTAAAATCCTTGATGGAATTCACCTTGGGATTGTTGGTCACCAGATACATCGGCATCGAAGCCAGCGCGGCCACCGCCTTGACGTTGAGCGAGCCGTGGGTGCGTCCCCATAAAATCAGAAACGGCGCGCTGCCCCCAGCGGCAACATGCAGACTGCCCGATAACAGGGCGTCGTTCATCGGCTGAGCGGAACTCAGTTGCGTCCAACTGACTTTGGAATTCAGTCCCGCTGCCTTGAGATGCTTTTCGATCAACTGATTCTGCTTCATGATCACCAGCGGCAGGTAACCAATGCCATATTGCTGCGAGACTTTGAAATCATCGACTTCTGCAACCGCAAGCCGTGGCGTAACCGTCATAGACACACCCCATAACAATGCGGCGCACATTGCTGCAAACGATTTGACGTTCATGATTTCTCCTCCAGGTGAAGTTATTTTGTGTAGTTTACGCGCTTACATTATGGCCTTACACCACTACGGAACTTTGGCCCCAGACTGGTTTCCAGCCGCCCCTGCGCCGCATTCAGAAACCGGCATACGTAAAGGCGCGTATCACGCGGATCAATCACATCTTCGACCGCAAACGCCTCCGCCGTCAATAACGGCGACGCATAGCGACGCAGTTCTTCCTCGATTTCCTGCTGACGTTTTGCGGGATCAGGCGACGCCTCCAGTTCACGGCGGTACGCGGCGGCCACCCCGCCTTCCACCGGCAGCGAGCCCCATTCGGCGCTGGGCCACGCGATCTTGAGATCAACACCATTCTTGTCCGTGGTTCCCATGCCGGCCATGCCATAGCACTTGCGGATCACCACCGTCATCACCGGTACCGTAACCTGCAAACCGACGTACACCGAGCGCATGCCTTCGCGCAGCGTTGCTGCCGTTTCTGCGGCTGTGCCCACCATAAAACCCGGCACGTCCACCAGAAAAATCAACGGTATATGAAAGGTATCGCACATCTCGACAAAGTGCGTCTGCTTGCGCGCCGATTTCACGTCCATCGCGCCGCCCAGCACCATCGGATTGTTGGCGACAACACCCACCACCTTGCCGTCCATGCGCGCGAGGCTGGTGATGACCGATTTACCAAACGACGGCTGAATTTCAAACACCGAATCGCGATCCACAATCAGCGATATCAGCTTGCGCATATTGTAGGGCTGGCGCCGGTCGCGCGGCACAAGGGACAGCAGCGCTTCGTCGCGACGCCCTATTGGGTCAGCACACGCGACACGCGGCGGCAACGTCCACACATTCTGCGGCAGGTACGATAGAAACTTGCGTATCGCCGCGAAGCACGCGATCTCGCTATCCACCACATTGTCCACGGTGCCAGCGACATCCACCGCCACCTGCGCGCCACCGAGTTCCTCTTTGGTCACGGTTTCGCCCAGTGAACGTTGCACCACTGGCGGCCCTGCGGCGAATATCTGGCTGGTACCTTTGACCATCACCGACCAATGCGACAGGATCGCGCGCCCCGCTGGCCCGCCGGCGGCGGTGCCCATCACTGCGCTTACCACCGGCACGATACCGAGCAATTCCACCGAACGCTCGAATCCATGTATGCCGGGAAACACGGTATAGCCGCGCTTCTGTGCCGAAGTGACGCTGCCGCCTGCGCCATCGATCAAATTAATCAGCGGTATGCGGTATTGAAACGCCAAGTCTTCGACAAAACCACCCTGCCCGCCTTTGCGCCGCTGACCGCCCCAGCTGGTGCCGCCGCGCACGGTAAAATCCTCGCCGCCTATCGCCACCGGACGGCCACCCACCGCCCCCAAGCCCATGATGTACGGCGCCGGCACCGTTTTTTGCAGTTTGCCGTCATCCCCGTAGGTAGCGCTGCCGGTGAGTTTGCCCACCTCCTGAAACGAATCCGCATCGAGCACGCCCGCGAAACGCTCGCGCACGGTAAGACGGCCTTGCTCATGGTGGCGCTTTACCGATGCTTCACCACCCAAGGCTTCCGCCCATTGGTGACGCTGCGCAATCTCGTCTGTTTCCGGTTTCCAGCTCATCGTAATCGCTTCGCCCTAAAAACTCGTGGGCCAGGTTGACAGCAAATGTTTACCGATACCCTTGCTCAGACGCAAGCGATGCACCCCCAGCATGCGTATCAAGTAATCGCGCGTTTGCTCCGGACGAATCACATCCTGCACTGCGTACACCGAGGCAATATCGTAGACGGAATTGTCCTTCACCATAGTGGTTTTCTTGTCTTCGAAACCGGATTCACCAGGCATTAACCCCGACACCACGGTCACCGCATAGTTGGGATCCATGAAACTTACTTCAGCAGTCGGCCACGCCACAAACTCGTCGGAATTTCTGCCGCCGCCCATGTTGATGTACGCCTGCCCATAGGTCTTGCGCACCAGCACGGTCAGCTTTGGCACGCTGACCAGTGCCAGCGCGTTCATAAAATTCATGATTTTTCCGGGGGCGCGTTTGCGTTCGGCTTCGACGCCGATGGCAAAGCCGGGCGTATCGACAAACATCAGTATCGGAATATTGTACGAATCGCATAACACCAGAAAACTCACAATCTTGTCGCAGGCATCCGCATCCAAGGCACCGCCTTTGAACAACGGATTATTGGCGATCACACCCACGGTTTTGCCATCCAGCCGCGCCAGCGCGGTCACACCGGTCTTGCCAAATCGCGCCTTCAACTCAAACCAACTGTCGTTATCGACAATGCATTGCAAAACCTTGCGCATGTCGTAGACCTGCGTGCGTGATGCCGGCAGTATTTTGAGTATATCCGACGCGCGCGCGCCCGATCCCGCCGGAACGGATCCGATGGGCGGCGCCTCCGTATTGTTAGACGGCAGATACGACAGAAATGTCTTGACCGCATCGATCGCTTGTTCGTCAGTATCGACGACTTGATCGGCAAAGCCGGTCACATCGGCATGCACCCGCCATCCGCCGAGTTCTTCGGCTTCCACAGAGTCGTTCATTGCCAGCGACGCCAGCAGTGAACTCGACACCGCGATGATCGCCCCCTTGCGCATCACATTAAAATCCGCCAGCACGCAGTACCAAGTTGACGAGCCATAACAGAGTCCCAGCGCCGCCGACACCCACGGACTCTCTCGACAGCGCAAATACTGCTGCGGGTCCTGCGCCAGTAGCGTGCCCATACCACGCGCGCCCATGTTGTCGGGCAATCGGGCACCGGACGATTCCCCCAATAAAATGAGTGGAATACCTTTGCTCACTGCAGTGCGCTTCATGTGTCCGACTTTTTTCATGTTAATGGCAGCGGAGGATGCGCCCATCACCGTGAAATCGTTGGCCACTACCGCAGCTTCGCGTCCGTGCACTTGGCCAAAGCCCGCGATCTTGCCGTCAGCGGGAGAGCGTTCGGCATCCTGCGGATGCACTGACGTTGCAAACAAACCGGATTCCATGAAAGTAC
>JBEBHE010000310.1:0-5527 GCA_040081205.1 Burkholderiales bacterium
GTCTAGGACAATAATACTATCTTGTCGGAGCGCGAGTTCTTCGCACGGTAGACTAATTGTGAGTGATCGCTGACTATGGACCTTCCTCAAAAGGCAGACCCAAGCCTGCAAGTGCCGGTTTCGGAACAAATCCGCAGCCGCCTACAGCACGCAAACCGGCGCTTCCACGCCAACGACAACATCGCCGCTTTTCTGGCGCCTGGTGACCTTGAAGCATTGCTGGAAGAGGTGGCTGAAAAAATGCAGGGCGTGCTCGGCAGTCTGGTGATCGACACCGCCAACGATCACAACACGCAGGGAACGGCGCGGCGCGTGGCCAAGATGTACCTGACCGAGGTGTTTCGCGGCCGCTATTTGCCCGCGCCGCCGGTAACCGAGTTTCCCAACGCCGAGCAATTAAACGAACTGATGATCGTGGGGCCGATCACGGTACGCAGTGCCTGCAGCCACCATTTTTGCCCGATCATGGGCCGGCTGTGGATAGGCCTGATTCCCAACGCCCATTCCAATCTGATCGGATTGTCCAAATACTCCCGGCTCGCGGAGTGGGTGATGGGCCGGCCGCAGATTCAGGAAGAGGCGATTACCCAACTCGCCGACCTGCTGATGAACAAGGTGCGGCCCGATGGACTGGCGGTCACCATGGAAGCCGATCACTTTTGCATGCACTGGCGTGGCGTCAAGGATTCCGAAACTAAGATGATCAACAGTGTGATGCGCGGGTCTTTTCTGAAAAACTCGGCATTGCGCCGCGAATTCCTGTCGCTCATTAACCTGAAGAATTGAGGCCAATATGCTGGTTCGCCTGCTATACGCTAGCCGCGCTGCCGCCCCGCTTACCTCCGCAGTGGTGGATTCCATACTAGAGCAGTCACGCAAGAATAATGCACCGCATGGCATTACCGGCATGCTGTGCTTCAGTGAAGATATTTTTTTGCAGGTACTCGAAGGCGGTCGCGATGAAGTCTGTGAACTTTTTAACACCATTGTGCATGATCCCCGAAATATTGGCGTGCGCATACTGAGTTACGAGGAGATCGCCGAGCGGTGTTTTGGCGGTTGGGCTATGGGCCAGGTCAACATCGCCAAAGTCAATCCTTCGCTGCTGCTCAAGTACGCCACAAAAGCATCGTTGGATCCTTTCAGTTGCTCGGGTCATGCCTCAATGGCGTTACTCAACGAACTGATCGCAACAGCTGCTGTAGTCAATCGCGGCAGCTGATCATTCTGATACGCAGGAAAGTGTTCTATGCCTTTGAATAGATCCCACGCTATTTCTCGTATCAATGCGTCGCAAGGCCTCTCGCCCTGCACGGCTTACTTCGACGGCATGTGTCCTGTTTGCAGTCGCGAAATTGCGTCCTACCGTCAGCTGCGCGGCGGTGAAGCTATCAACTGGGTGGACGCCTCGCGTTGCGACGTCACGCAATTGGGCGCCGGGCTCGACCGTGCTTATGCGCTGCAGCGTCTCCATGTACAAAGCGCCGATGGAACGCTGCTGTCGGGTGCGGCGGCGTTCGTCGAAATCTGGGGGCATCTGCCGGCGTTCGCATGGATGGCCCGTTTTTGCGCGAACCGCTACGCGTTGGCTGTGCTTGATTTTGCATACGGCGGCTTTCTGTTTATGCGGCGCCTCTGGCGCAAGCCGTAACCCGTTAACCCCATACGCCCTTCACCACTTTCAACAGGAGTATTTATGACCACCCGCCGCACTTTCCTCACAACACTACCCATCGCTACCTTCGCGTTAACCGTTGCCCGCACGGCATCGGCGCAAGCAGCAAAGCTGGAAGAAACCGATTCGATGGCGGTCTCGTTGGGGTACAAGCACGACGCGACCAAGGTCGATGCGAAGAAATTCGCGGCCTACGCTGCTGGCCGTAACTGCGCCAACTGTCAGTTTTATCAGGGCAAAGCCACGGATGCCTGGGCTGCTTGTCCCCCGGTTGGGGGCAAGCTCGTAAACGCTAAAGGCTGGTGCGCGGCTTGGTCGAAGAAAGCCTGAGCGGAGAGTGTGTGCCATTCCCGCCAGGTGGCATTGCAGTAGTGATAGGCGCGAGTGGCGGGATCGGTGAAGCCCTCGCTGTGCAACTGGGCACCGCGAGCAGTTTCTCCCGCATTTTGGGCTACTCGCGCTCGACCACGATTTCACTGGACCTCACTCTGCCGTCGACTATTGAAGCGGCCGCTATAGATGTCGCGCGCCATGACGCGGATCTGCGGCTGGTGATTAACGCGACAGGCATTCTTGAAAGTGAGGGATGCGTCGCCGAAAAGTCCTTTCGGCAATTGGATGCCGATGAAATGGCGCGCGCGTTTGCCATTAACACTATAGGGCCAGCGTTGCTGATGAGGCATTTCTTTCCCCTGCTGCCGCGCTCCGGTAAAAGCGTGTTCGCAACCTTGTCTGCACGCGTAGGCAGCATCGGCGACAACCGCCTGGGTGGCTGGTACAGCTATCGCGCTTCCAAGGCCGCGCTAAATCAGATCGTGCGCACAGCGGCGATAGAGCTGGGGCGCTCCCGGCCCGACGCGCTTTGCGTGGCCATCCATCCGGGAACCGTGGCAACGCGCCTGTCACACCGCTTCACAAAGTCCGGACTGGACATTCAATCGCCAGAAGCCGCTGCAACGCGGATACTGACGGTACTCGACACGCTGCCCCCGAACGCGTCGGGCGGATTCTTTGATCAGTACGGACGGTCCGTTGCCTGGTAGACCGTTGCTGCAGGCCGGTCAGAAAGCCATTGAAAACAATATGGCCATAACGCTCCGCTTGATTTTGGGCGATCAGCTCAACATGCAGCACAGTTGGTTCCAGGAGAAGCGCAACGACGTGGTCTATGTGTTGATGGAGCTGCGCCAGGAAACAGATTACGTACTGCATCACGCACAGAAAATTATCGCGATTTTCGCAGCTATGCGCGACCTTGCCGTCCAATTGCAAAAGGCCGGGCATCGCGTGCACTATCTTGCAATCGACGATCCACGCAACAAGGCAACGTTGCCAGCCAACCTTGATGCATTGACTGTGCATTACCACGCCCGCTGGTTTGAATACCAGGCGCCGGACGAATGGCGGCTGGATGCGCAACTGGCAGACTACGCGCGTCAGGCGTCCATTCCCTGCCGGATGGCCGACAGCGAGCACTTCTATACAGCGCGAAACGAAGCTGCGCAAATTTTTGCCAAGCGCCGAAGTTGGGTAATGGATCATTTTTACCGTCATATGCGCACGCAACATCGTGTTCTGATGGATCGATCAAGCAAGCCCATCGGGGGGCAATGGAACTACGATCACGATAATCGCAAACCGTGGCCCGGCTCGCCACCGGAGCCGGCGGACATGCGCTTGCGCCACGATCATTCAGGGCTCTGGCAAACCATCGTAAACGCCGGCATCAAGAGTTTTGGCCAGCCTAACGCTGAGCAACTAGCGTGGCCGCTCAATCGCACCGAAGCATTGCAGCAACTGGATCAGTTCGTCAAATGGGCATTGCCACACTTTGGGGACTTTCAGGATGCCATGAACACTCGCGCGTGGCGCCTGTTTCATTCCTTGCTGTCATTTGCCATGAACACCAAAATGCTGCATCCGCGCGAGGTCGTGGCAAAGGTAGAAGACGCCTATCAGGCGGGCCGAGTGCCGCTCGCGGCAGCGGAGGGCTTTATCCGGCAAATTCTCGGATGGCGCGAATATGTGCGCGGTGTCTACTGGGCGCACATGCCGGGTTACGCGGACCATAACGTGTTCGGGCATAAACGGCCGCTACCCGAGTGGTTCTGGACCGGGCAGACAAAAATGCGTTGCGTTGCACATGCCGTCGGTCAATCGCTGGAACAGGCCCATGCTCACCATATTCAGCGGCTGATGATCATTGGCAATTTCGCCCTGCTGGCCGGACTGAATCCGGCCCTGGTGCATCGATGGTATCTTGGGATTTACATCGATGCTTTCGAATGGGTTGAACTTCCCAATACCCTGGGCATGAGCCAGTTCGCGGACGGCGGGCTTATGGCGACCAAACCGTATGTGTCTAGTGCCGCCTACATTAACCGGATGAGCGACTACTGCAAGCATTGTCACTACGACAGGAAGTTGCGCGAAGGCGAGCGGGCCTGTCCCTACAACGCACTGTATTGGGATTTTTTTGCGCGCAACAAGGACAAACTCGCCGACAATCCGCGTCTTGGCATGGTGTATGTGCAGCTCAAGAAAATGAGCCACGCGTCGATTAACGCATTACAAGCTCAGGCCGACGTACTTCGCCAGCGACTCGACACACTGTAAGCGTGGCCGCCTGGTTTACAACGAGCGGATCACGCTGAGGCGTGATTAACCACCCATCTTCCCTCTGTAATCGCGTCAATAGCTCGTCGGCCAGTTCCGCAACAGATGTTCACCCACGCCTTTTTTCAGGCGCATGCGATGCACTTCGAGTGTGCGAATCAGGTACTCGCGTGTGTCGCGCGGGTCAATCACGTTTTGCGCTTCATACAGCTCCGCCAAACCCCACGCCGAGGTATCGCGTTCCACTTCGGCTTTAAGTTGTTTGAAACGTTCGGGATCGTCTTCATGCTTCACGCCGAACAACACGTTGACCGATATCGCCGGATCCATAAAACCCAGGTCAGCCATCGGCCAGCAGGCAATTTCATCAGCGTTTTTGCCGCCCGCCATATTGATGAAGGCCTGGCCGTAATTCTTGCGCATCATCACGGTAATTTTCGGCACCGTGACCAAGGTCAGCGCATTCATCCAGTTGATGACCTTGCCGGGCATGCCGCGCAGTTCGCCTTCAATGCCGATGAGAAAGCCCGGCACATCCACCATGAACACCAGCGGAATATTGAACGAATCGCACAACACCATGAAGCTGGTAACTTTGTTGCAGGCATCCGCATCGAGCGCGCCGCCTTTATAGAGCGGATTGTTGGCGATGAAGCCCACGCTTTTGCCGTCGAGCCGCGCGAGCAGGGTGGTAATGGATTTACCATACCGTTCCTTTAACTCGAATGTCGAATCTTTATCGGCGACAGCCTTGATGATTTTGCGCACGTCATACACCTGATTGCGCGACTCCGGCATGATCTCCAGTATGGTTTTGCTGCCTTCGTCGGAGCCTGCGGGCACTGGCGCTTCCGGTGGTGCTTCCATGTTGTGACTGGGCAGGTATGACAGAAACTTTTTGATTGCATCGAGGCATTGCTCATCCGTATCCACCGCCATGTCGGCGAGGCCGGAAATGCCCGTGAGCAATTTCCACCCGCCCAGTTCTTCGGCGCTGATCGGTTTGTTGATCGCGATCGACGTCACGTTCGGGCTGGCAATCGCCATGATGGCGCCCTTGCGCATCACCACGAAATCCGACATCGCCGAATACCAGGTCGAGGAACCGTAGCACTGGCCGAGCAGCGCGGAACACCACGGCGATTCGCGCAGGCGCTGATATTCGGTAGGGTCCTGCGCGATGATGGCGCGGCCCGCAGCGCCCATGCGGTCGGGCATGCGCGCGCCGCTTGATTC
>JBEBHE010000047.1:0-19861 GCA_040081205.1 Burkholderiales bacterium
CATCAGTTGATCGTCGTCGATTTTTTGCCCGCGCCAGTAAATCACCATGTGATCGGCCCACGCCTGACGTAGCGCTTCTTTCACGTCATCGGGAATCGGTAACGACAAATCCATGCCCTGAATTTCGGCGCCGACTGCGGCGCCGGTGGGGATGACTTTAAACGCAGCGAGTGTATTAGCCGCGCCGCTGCGATGCGCGGTTACTGCGTTAAGGCTGTTCGCTTGCATAGGAGTGCTCCGGTCAATAGTGCCGCTCGAAGATTATTCTGTTCCCGCTGTTCGTCAGCGTCAAGACACGGTTCGACGCAGGTTTATCAGGATGGCCGCTTGAATTCCACAATATCCAATCCGCAATAGCGATCCATGACGTAAATCAACCCGCGATCATCGACGTCGATATCGTTGGTTTGCGGGCACGTTTTGCCGCCGCAAGGCTGCGGCACAAACCAGCCGACTTCCTCCGGTGCGGTGGGGTCGGCCACGTCAACGATGCGCAATCCGCCGGAAAACCACGCGCAGTAGGCCAGTGTGTCGCCGCCTTTCCAGTTCTCCTGAAATTGATGCGCGCCGAAACGTCCGGGCGCGGTGCGGCTCCACGGCGATTCGAGTTCGCTCACTTCAAAAATCGCCAGCGGTTTGATGTCGGCAGGATCGGTAATGTCAAACGTCCACAGTGCGCCGTGCGGACGGCCGCGGCGCTTGGCCATTTCTTCGGCGCTGTGCGCGTGATCTTCTTCGTCGATGGCGATGGCAATGTCGCGGCCATTAATTTTTCGGGTGAGGCCCATGAAGGTGTGCGACGGTTCCGGAAACGGTGGGTGATAGTTATACGCGCCGATGGTGGTGGGCTTGCGGATATCGGTGACATCAACAATGCGCACGCCGCCGTGCCAGCAGCCGGCGTAGAGCCGGTTGCCGACGCGCACCGTGTGATGTAACCGATGTGATCGCCCTTGCCACGTGGGCTTTTCGCCGCCACCGGTGTGTTGCCCCGGTATCGACCAGCGCGACACTTCTTCGGGTTTGGCGGGATTTTTTAAATCGTAGATGACGAGGATATTGCCAATGTAACCTGGCATCTCGGTCGAGATATAGGCGTAATTCTCATCCATGTCGAAGCGATGTACGCCACGTCCGTGTGTCTTGTGATGCGTGATGAGTTTGGGTTTTGACTTATCGGATATGTCCCACACCTTGAAGCCGCCTTCGTTGTAGGGTGTTTTCTCCAGCGCGGCCACGGCTGGAATGTCCGCAGCGCTCACGCCGAGCCTTGCCGCGAGTTCCGCGTCTGTCGCGTCACGCCCGAGTTCCGCTTTCATTGCCACGCGCAGCTTGGGCAAGCCGTCGGCTTTGCGGCCCAGCGGCGTCATGTTCTGCTCCATGTTGGTAATCATGATGTTGCCGGCGACGCGCGCCTTGTGGCAGTGCGACACCGCATCGCCGACCGGCATCTGGCACAACACGCGCGGATTTTTTGGGTCGGAAATATCCAGAATGCTGGTGCCGAGTTGTTCCTTGTTGGTGATGTGGCCGATGTAGGCGTAGTTGCCTTCCACCGTGACCTGGCCTGCGCCCTGAAGATCAAGATGGCCGAGGCGGGTGACGTTATGGGCAAGTTTGACGGGCGATTGGTCCATGATTTTCTCTCGAGGGTGGTCGTGGAATAGAGTAATCATTCTACTCCAGCGTGAATGAAGTAAAGTACGCCTCACGATGCTGCGTCTCACCGACATAAAACTTCCGCTCGACCATTCCGAAGCGCAGCTGCGCGCTGCGATCATCGAGCGGTTGAATATGGATGACAGCGTACTGCTGCATTACGCCATCTATCGCCGCGCGGTGGATGCGCGCAAGCGCAGCGCCATTTCGCTGATTTATAGTCTGGACGTCGAATTGGCGGATGAAAAAGAGGTGTTAAAAAAACACAATAAAAACAAATACTTAAAAGAATCTCCCGATACCGCTTATCCGTTTGTCGCGCGTGCGCCGGGCAAGTTAGCGGCGCGCCCGGTGGTGATCGGCACCGGCCCGTGCGGATTGTTCGCAGGCCTGTTACTGGCACAGATGGGATTTCGCCCGATCCTTCTGGAGCGCGGCAAAGTCGTGCGCGAGCGCACGCAGGATACGTGGGGACTGTGGCGCAAATCCGTTTTGAATCCCGAGTCGAATGTGCAGTTCGGCGAAGGTGGCGCGGGCACGTTTTCCGACGGCAAGCTTTACAGCCAGATCAAAGACCCGCGATTTCTTGGTCGCAAAGTGCTGACTGAGTTCGTCAAAGCCGGTGCGCCGGAAGAAATCATGTATGTGAGCAAACCGCACATCGGCACCTTTCGGCTGGTGGGCGTGGTGGAAACGATGCGCGCAACCATCGAGTCGCTCGGCGGCGAGTTTCGCTTTCAGTGCAGGGTCACCGATATTGTGATCGACAATGGGCAAGTGCGCGGTGTGACGCTTGCCGGTGGCGAAACCATTGCAACCGATCACGTTGTACTCGCGGTAGGCCACAGCGCACGCGATACGTTTCAAATGCTGCACCAGCGCGGCGTGTACCTGGAAGCAAAACCATTCTCGATAGGCTTTCGCATCGAACATCCGCAATCGCTGATCGACCGCGTGCGTTATGGCAATTACGCCGGGCACAAGTTGCTCGGCGCTGCCGACTACAAGCTGGTGCATCACGCGAGCAATGGCCGCTCGGTTTACAGCTTTTGCATGTGTCCCGGCGGCACGGTGGTGGCGGCGACTTCCGAGCCGGGGCGCGTGGTCACCAACGGCATGAGCCAGTATTCGCGCAACGAGCGCAACGCCAATGCGGGGATTGTGGTCGGTATTACGCCGAAAGATTTTTCGATAACGCCGAAAAACCTTTCGCAGACGCCGGAAGCGTTTTCGGATGGCGTGCTGGCGGGCATTGAATTTCAGCGCCATTGGGAATCACGCGCGTTCGAAGCAGGTGGTGAAAATTACTGCGCACCGGCGCAGCGCGTCGGTGATTTTCTGGCGGGGCGCGCTTCGACTGCATTGGGCGAGGTGATACCGTCGTATACGCCGGGTGTACGGATGGCCGATCTTTCAACATGCGTTCCCGATTACGCGATGGTGGCGATTCGCGAAGCGCTGCCCGCGTTCGATAAGCAGATCAAAGGTTTTGCGATGAATGACGCCGTACTTACCGGCGTGGAAACACGCACCTCCTCGCCGATACGCATCAAGCGCAATGCGATTTATGAGAGTATGAACACGCGTGGGCTGTATCCTGCGGGTGAGGGCGCCGGTTACGCAGGCGGCATTTTGTCGGCGGCGGTGGATGGGATTGAAGTGGCGGAGGCGGTAGCTTTGAATATGGTGAAAAACCGATGAGCGACGATCAAGAAATGCAAAAGGTGCGTGTGTCAAAGCTGATGTCCGAGCAGGGCATCTGCTCGCGCCGTGAAGCCGACAGCTATATCGAGCAAGGCTGGGTGCTGGTCGATGGCGTGCCCGTCACTGAACTCGGCACGCGCGCTTTTCCCAATCAAAAGATTACGCTCGCCCGCCAAGCACAGTCGAAGCAGGAAGCCAGCGTCACGATATTGCTCAATAAGCCGATAGGCTACGTGTCGAACCTGCCCGAGCTGGGCTATCGTCCCGCAATGGAATTGATTAAACCGGAAAACCGCTTCAAGGACGACAAACTGCCGCTGCGTTTCAGCGCCACGCACCTGCGCGGGTTGGCGCCGGCGGGGCGTCTGGATATCGATTCGGTGGGGTTGATCGTATTCACGCAGGACGGGCGCGTCGCCAAGCAGTTGATCGGACAGGATTCGAAAATCGAGAAGGAGTACCTCGTGCGTGTCGAAGGCACATTGTCGGCAGAGAATCTGGCAAAACTCAACTTCGGCTTGAGTCTCGACGACAAGCCACTGAAGCCGGCCAAGGTAAGCTGGCAGAACGAGGATCAGTTGCGCTTTGCGTTGCGCGAAGGCAAAAAACGTCAAATCAGGCGCATGTGCGAATTGGTCGGTTTGAAGGTAACGGGTTTGAAGCGTGTCCGCATCGGCAGTGTGGTGCTGGGCAAGTTGCCGGAAGGGCAGTGGCGGTATTTGCGCCACGACGAAAGTTTTTAACGGAGGCAGCGATGCTGAAAACGCTGATAGCGGTGATCGGGGGCAGCTTCTTTGTATTGCACACCGCTTCTTCGTCTGGCGCGGATTACCCGGTGAAGCCGGTACGTATTTATGTCGGCGCATCCATTGGCGGCGGCGTCGATGTTACTGCGCGCGTGCTGGCCATTAAGCTGTCGGAGTTTTTTAAACAGCAATTCATCGTTGAAAACCGCGCAGGCGCCAGCGGCAATATTGGCACCGAAGCTGCGGCACGCGCCGTGCCCGACGGTTATGTCATTCTGATGGGAACCATCGGCACGCTGACCATCAACCCAAGTCTTTACAAGAATCTGTCCTTTGACACGGTGCGAGATTTTGCACCCATTGTGCGCGCGGCGGACGCCACAAATATACTGGCGGTACATCCTTCGGTGCCGGCGCGCAGTGTGAAGGAGCTGATCGCTGTAGCGAAGCAGCGGCCAGGTGAAATGCTGTTTGGCTCACCGCAGAACGGCACCGCCGGTCATTTGGCAGGCGAGCTTTTCAACAGTATGGCTGGCGTGAAGCTGGTGCATATCCCGTACAAAGGCGGCGCTCCTGCGATGATCGACCTGATTTCGGGCCAGATACACTTGATGTTCGCGACGGCGAGCACGTCGGTGCAGCATATACGCACCGGCAAGTTACGCGCGTTGGCGGTGACCACGGCGAAGCGTGCCGCGCTGGTTTCCGAACTACCTACCATGATGGAGTCGGGCATGCCGGGATTTGAAGTCAACAATTGGTACGGTTTGGTGGCGCCGGTGAAAGTGCCGCCCGATATTATTGCGACGCTGAACCGGCAGGTGCGCGTGGCGCTGGAATCCCCCGATGTGAAGGATTCCATGCAGAAGCAGGGGATCGATCCTGCCGGAGGCACGCCCGACGAATTCGGCGCTTACATCAAATCCGAATTGGCGAAATGGAGCAAAGTGATACGGGTATCGGGCGCTACCGCGCAATAGCGCAGAAGATCAGGCTTCCACGGTGGAGGGCTTGCCCGCTTTTTCGCTGACGATATCGCGCCACACCAGATAGGTGACATCGCCGTCGTCTGTCGCGACAGACGTATGCACCATGTTCGGCGGAATATGCAACAGGCTGCCTGCGGGCACTACGAATTCCTGCCCGTCCATGTTGACCTTCATCGCGCCTTTGAGCACGTAGTTGAAGGTTTCATCGGGGTGGTAATGCGGCTTGGAGCCGGTGCCAACTTTCTTGGTCACCAGGCCGCTGTAAATGCGCTCGCCGGTGAAGGACGAGCCCTGTGAAGTAGATAACGCGCCAAGCGTGGCGGTTTTTTCCATGGTGTGAAAATTGTGAACGTAATTCTTTTTGCCGGATTGCGACATATCAGCCATGAGAGCCTCCGTTTGAGATCAATTTATTTTAACGCCGCCCGCCTTCATCACTTTGGTGATCTTCTCAACTTCCGCGCGCACGAATTTATCGAATTCCTCCGGCGTCGAAGGCTTAGGCACCGCACCGCGCGCTGAAATTTTGTCGCGGATATCGGTAGCGGTGACGATGCGTGCGACTTCCTGCGACAACTGATTCACCACTGCACGCGGCGTTTTCGCAGGCGCGAACATACCGTACCAGTGATCGAACACATAGCCCGGCAACGCGGCTTCGGCGATGGTGGGTACATCCGGCAATGCGGGCGAACGTGCGGCGGTGCTGACGGCGAGCGCGGTCAGCCGCTTGTCTTTAATGAACGGCAGCGTGTTGCCGATGGGCGCGTAGGCATAATTCAGGCGCGCGGTGATAGTGTCGTTGATGACTTCGGGTACGCCTTTGTAGGGGATGTGCGAGACGGTGATGCCCGCCATCTGGCGGAATAGTTCACCGGTGATATGTGTGCCGCTGCCCACACCCGCGTGACCGTAGTTAAGGCCGCCTTTTTGTTTGGCGAAGGCAATCAATTCCTTCGCGGTTTTGATGCCGGTCGAAGGCGCGACCATCAGCACGTTGGGCAGGCTGGTGGCTTGCGAGATTGCAGCGAAATCACGCAACGTATCGAACGTAGCGTTAGGGTAAAGCGCAGGCGTCGCGGCGTGCGACACCGAGTTGAAAAACACGGTGTAACCATCCGGGTTGGCGGCGGTGACGATAGCGCCCGCCACGGTGCTGCCCGCGCCGGGGCGATTATCGACCACCACGCGTTGGCCCCATTTTTCGGACATCTCATGCGCGATCATGCGCCCGATGACATCGACTTCGCTGCCGGCGGTGAAGCCGACAATCATGCGGATGGGTTTGTTGGGGAAAGCCTGTCCTGAGCCTGTCGAAGCGGGCTGCGCTTGCGCGGTGAATGCGGTGCCGAGCAACGTGAGCGCTGCGATGAATCCAGTGTTCAGATGTTTCATGTTTCAATGTCCTCCGCGTACATTATTTTATGGTTTTTATTCAGGAACATACTGCTTGCCGATACCCGGTTTGCTGCGCCCCATGCCCGGCAGTTCCCAGATGCCCGAGCCTGCGGGATTCAGATCGCCGTTAATGTTGGCGTCGATCACGCAGGGTTTGCCGCTGGCGACGCCCTGACGTATGGCCTCGTTCAAATCGGCTGCGCGATCCACACTCACGCCGTGAACGCCCGCCGAGCGCGCCATGGCCGCAAAATCGGGGTTATAGGGTTTGTCGGTGCCGGGATGTTTGAAATCGGTGATGAGTTCGCGTCCACCGAGATAGCCGCGTTGCAGGCCACGTATCGAACCGTAGGCGTAGTTGTTCCAGATTACATACACCACGGGGATTTGATATTCGTAGGCGGTGGCGAGTACGTTGGCGTGCATCAGGAAAGCGCCGTCGCCGACGACCGCGACGCACGGGCGATGCGGTGCGGCGAGTTTGGCGCCGAGCGCGCCCGCCACGCCAAATCCCATCGGGCCAAAGCCCATCGAGCCGATCAGCGAATCCGGGCGGCGCGGCTGGCAGAATTGAATTAACCAGTTGTGATGCACGCCGATATCACTGACGAGGATGGTGTCGTCGGTGATCGCGCGGTCGATTTCGTGGGCGGCGCGCTGCGGTGCAATCGGCGAGGTGTCGGCTTTGAATCCGGGCGCGATAAAGTCGTTCCATTCCTTGCGGTAACCGGCGATGGCGTCGAGCCACGGCGCGCGCTCGGCGGGCACCTGACCTTTGGCGAAGCGCGAGTCGAGTTCAGCCAGCAATTGGCGCAAAAACGTGCGCACATCGGCCATCAACCCCAGTGCCACCGGATAGTTGCGCGCGATTTCGTCCGGGTCGATATCTACGTGGATCAGTTTCGTTGGCGGTATGGTGAACGAGAAACCGGGTATCCATGAACTCGATGTGCGGTCATCGAAACGCACGCCCAGCGCCAGCAGCACATCGGCCTGCCGCGCCGCGTGGTTCGCTTGATAAGGGCCGTTACGGGCGACAAGTCCAAGTGCTAACGGATGTGTGCTGTCGATGGCGCCGATGCCGCTGGCGGACATCGCCACCGGTATGCGCAGCTTTTCCGCGAGCGCCAGCAATTCTTTAGTGGCGCCGCCGTAGCGCACGCCCTGTCCGACGAGGATTACCGGACGCGTGGCCGACATCAGCATGTCGGCGGCTTTTCTGACACCTTCGGGATCAGCGCCACAACGGCAACTGATATTCGAATTCCATTCTTCAGGGCGCGGCGTCGGTTCCGGGATCGGCTCGTTGAAAATGTCGAACGGTACGTCGAGTACCACCGGGCCGGGGCGTCCGGTGACCATGGTTTTCCAGGCTTGACGCACGGCTATTGGCAACTGCGCGGCTGTCGTCGGCTGAAACACGCGCTTGCAGTACGCGCGTACGGTCGAGGGGAAATCCGCCTGATGCTGGCGGTAGGTTTCCTGAAAAGCGCCGCGATTGAACTGACTGGTCGGAATGTTGCCGGTGATCGCATAGAACGGCACCGAATCAAAATACGCATTCGCCAACGCAATCGGCATATTCGCCGAGCCCGGCCCGCACGAGGTAATGGTCGCGATGGGTTGGCCTGACACGCGGTAATACACATCGGCCATGAAGCCGGCGACGCTTTCGTGATGTACGGAAATGGTTTTGATTTCGTCTTGACGCGAATGCAGCGCATCGAGAAAGCCGATGTTGCCGTGCCCGCACAGGCCGAAAACGTATGGTACTTTCTCGCGGATCAGATAATCAGTGATGACGGCTGCGCCGTCGTGGGTGGTGTTGTCGTGTGGCGTGCTCAATGTAATCTCCAGGAATCAAAAGCCATAAAGGGTTGCGGGATTTTTAACCAATACCTGTTCGCGCGTCGTGGCATCGGGTATCCATGCGGACAGCAGATCGCATAAATCGCCGTCATTCGGCATCGCGCTTTTTACCATCACGTGCGGCCAGTCGCTGCCCCACAACACACGTTGTGCGTTGGCAGCGATGAGCGCGTGTGCAAACGCATTCGTATCCGTGTGTGGCAACGCTTGCGTGGTGATGCGATACGGGCCGGTAAATTTGACCCACGCCTTGCCCGCTTTCATCAGGCGCAGCAGCGCCTGAAAGCCGTGATCGTGCACGCCTTTGTCGGTTTTCATATAGCCGAGATGGCCCAGAACGATATCCACCGGAAAATCCGCGAAGCAGCGATCCATGTCGGGGAACTCATCGCAATGCATCAGAAATTCCATGTGCCAGCCCATGGGTGCTACGCGTTTGGCGAGCGCGGTCAGTTGCGCCATCGGCAGCGTGCCGGGTTTGCGGTCTTTGACATCGACGATGTTGACGCGCACGCCGCGCACACCGGCTGCGTTGAATTTGGCGAGTTCCGCATCGGCGATGTCGTCATCGACCACTGCGACGCCGCGAAACGCGCTCCCAGCGACACGCATGGCTTCAAGCATCACGGTGTTGTCGCTGCCGTATACACTGGGTTGCACCAGCACCGCGCGATCCACACCCAGGGCGCCGAGCATGGTTCGATAGTCGCCGAGCAAACAATCGGGTGGCGTGTATACGCGTGCGGGCGAATACGCGTAGCGCGCGATGGGTCCGAGGATGTGCGCGTGCGTGTCGCAGCTAAGTTTGGGCAGGCTGAGTTTCGGTTTGCGCGGATTGAAATCCGGCGGTGCGCATGGCGGTGCGCCGGTGGTAGCGGTGGTCATGGAGGTCGGTTAAAAATGGGAAATAAGCGGAGCACGAGCATAACACAAGACTCGGGGAGCCTTTAAACGCTATAAACAAAAATATCAATAAAAACAAATGCTTATGCTATATTCGCCAAGCGCTTCACAGCGTAATAATGCGGCGCGGATAAAATGCGTCTGGTTAAAGAAATCAAAGTCAAAATCCCGAGGAATTATGCAATATCAACGACGCAAACTAACACTGAGCCTGCTCGCCGGCATTTCCGGCGCGGTGACCTTTCAAGCGCAGGCACAGCAGGCCAAACCGGATCTGATGGCGCCGCCGTCCGGAACACGCGACCACATCGTCGCGCTGGTGCGGCAGTTTCAGGGGCCGCTGCGCAAGTTTCAGGACATCAAGCCGCTCACCGGCATGAAGGTGCAAGGGTTGGAGAACCAGCCCGACATGCTGCCGCTGATCGATACCTTTGTCGGCGATCTTGATATTCGTTATGCGTTCGATGCGGATAGCGGGTTTCGTTATATGACCGAGCGTGACCTCAAAACGCTCAAACTCGCGCGCGATCAATTGTTGGCGCTGGCGATTGCCAATCAGCGGCGGCTGTATCCCAAGCTAACCGTCGAACGCCCCACCTCGTTTGTCGGTTTGTTTGCCAACGGCGGCGAACTCGAACCAAGCAAAATGCTCGACTTTGATTTCTGGGAAAAAGAAAAATCCCGCTTTGGTGGAGAAATCGTATGTGCCGTGCCCGCGCGCGACGTGTGCTGGTTCACCGGCTTGAAGCCCGCCGACAACGTGAGCAATCTGCGCGCCAACACAGAGCGGGCGCATAAAGAAGCCGGCGAACGCGCGATCTCGAAGCTGATGTTCCTGTGGCGGAACAAACGCTGGGAAGTGCTGGAAGGGTAGTTCACGGTACTGCGTGCACCAAGTGCTACGTAACAACGTGCCACTCATCAACTTCGATGAGATTTACCGCGCCGAATCGCGGGGGGTGTTGGCCACGCTGATACGTTTGCTCGGCGACTTTGATCTTGCGGAAGAAGCGTTGCACGACGCATTCCGCGCCGCGCTGGAGCAGTGGCCGCGCGATGGCGTGCCCGAGAATCCGCGCGCGTGGCTGGTGTCGGCGGGGCGGTTTAAAGCGATCGACACCATTCGTCGTAACGCGCGTTTCAGTCCGCTCAATGAGGATGCCGCTGAAAATATCGCGGCGCCGGAAGACGCGGAACTCGAAGACATCGAAGACGACCGCCTGCGGCTGATCTTCACCTGCTGTCATCCCGCGCTGCAACCCGATGCGCAGGTGGCGCTGACCTTGCGTGAAGTGTGCGGGCTTACCACCGAAGAAATCGCGCATGCGTTTCTCACGCCCGCGCCCACGCTGGCGCAGCGCATCGTGCGCGCAAAGGCGAAGATACGCGAAGCAAAAATACCCTATGAAACGCCATCGCCGGAGGATTTGCCGCAGCGGCTCGACAGCGTGTTGCGGGTGATCTATCTGGTGTTTAACGAGGGCTACTCTGCGTCGTCGGGCGCCACGCTCACGCGGCATGATTTGTCGGGGGAGGCGATACGGGTTGCGCGGCTGCTCATGGAATTGCTTTTGGAACCCGAAGCAGAATCTGAAGCGGCGGGGCTGCTTGCGCTGATGTTATTGCACGAATCGCGGCGCGCCGCGCGCACGTCGCCATCGGGCGATGTGATTTTGCTCGACGATCAGGATCGTTCGCAGTGGAATCGCGAACTCATCGCCGAAGGTACGGCGCTGGTGCGACGCGCGCTGTCGTCGCGGGTCGTCGGCCTGTACACGATACAAGCGGCAATCTCAGCGGTGCATGCCGAAGCGCCGTCCGCTGATGCGACGGATTGGGCGCAAATCGTCGGGCTGTATGATTTGCTCGCGAGCGCGGAGCCGTCGCCAATCGTGCAACTCAATCGCGCCGTCGCGGTGGCGATGCGCGACGGCCCGCAGGCCGGGCTTTCCCTGATCGAAGGCATTCTTGCGAACGGCGATCTCACGGATTACCGTCTCGCTCACGCAGCGCGCGCAGACTTGTGCAGGCGGCTGGGTCGCGACGCCGAAGCGCGCGAGTCGTATCAGCGGGCTTTGCAACTGACGCAGCAGGAACCCGAACGCCGCTTTATCGAACGGCGTTTGGTCGAGTTAAAAAAATAATTCACGGCATTGTCGAATTGACGTTTAGCCGAACGACTAGAGAATGCAGACGGATGCTTTGTCAATAAAGGCGATTGCAATTGTTATTAAAAAACAAATAGTTATATTCATATAGCAAAGAGCCAGCCATCATGCAAAAAATCACCCCATTCCTGTGGTTCGACAATCAAGCCGAAGAAGCGATGAATTTTTATATGTCGATTTTCAAGAATTCAAAAGTAGGCCGTGTGAGCCGTTACGGCGATGCCGGGCCAGGACCGAACTTTGAACTCGACGGGCAGGCATTCATGGCGTTGAACGGCGGGCCGCACTTCAAGTTCACCGAAGCCATTTCATTGCTGGTGAACTGCGCGACGCAAGATGAGGTCGATACGTTGTGGGAAAAACTTTCCGCGGGCGGCGCTCCAGGGCAATGCGGCTGGCTTAAAGACAAGTATGGTCTGTCGTGGCAAATCATTCCCACCGCTTTGGGCGAGTTGATGAGTGGCCCCGATCCCGTAAAGTCGGGGCGGGTGATGCAGGCGATGATGCAAATGACCAAGATTGACATCGCTGCGCTACAGCAGGCTTATAACGCTTAAATTATTCTAAAAACAAGGAAACACTATCATGCGATTCATGGTCATCGTAAAAGCCAGCAAGGACTCCGAAGCCGGTGTCACGCCGGGCGAGCAACTGCTGACCGAGATGGGCCAATTCAACGAAGCGTTGGTGAAGGCAGGTGTTCTTCTCGCGGGCGATGGGCTGCATCCGAGCTCGAAGGGCGTGCGCGTCAAGTTCGCCGGAACGAAACGTACTGTGGTTGACGGGCCTTTCGCCGAGACCAAGGAACTCGTCGCCGGCTTCTGGATTTGGCGGGTCAAATCAAAGGAAGAAGCGATCGAATGGGTCAAGCGCTGCCCTAATCCGATGCCGGATGACTCCGAGATCGAAATTCGCCAGATATTCGAGCCGGAAGACTTCGGTGATCAGTTCACACCCGAGTTGAAGGAGCAGGCGGAGCGCACCTATGCGCAGATCGCCAGCAAGAAATAGCCTTAAATCAAAAGGAGGCTCACGCATGGCCAATGTCAAAGCGATTCCCGATGGCTCGCACCCGATTACATCGCACTTGATTTGCGACGGCGGTCGATTTCTGCAAGTAAAGGTGTTGTTGATTCAATCTTAAATCGGAGGCGTTCATGCTAAAAACCATAGGCATCATCGTTGCGCTGCTGATCGCCGGCATCCTGATATTTGCCACAACCAAACCCGACACATTCCGCGTGCAACGCTCGGCCAGCATCAAAGCCCCGCCGGAAAAAGTGTTTGCGTTGATCAACGATTTCAAGGCGTGGGGTGCATGGTCGCCGTGGGAGAAAAAAGACCCGGCGATGAAGCGCACGTTTGGTGCTATCACCATTGGCAAGGGCGCTCAATACGCGTGGGACGGTGACAAAAATGTGGGTCAGGGCAGCATGGAAATTGCCGAATCGACTCCTTCGTCGAAGATTGCGCTCAAGCTCGATTTTCTGAAGCCATTCGAGGCACATAACACTGTCGAATTCACGCTGGCGGCGCAGGGCGACATGACCAATGTCACGTGGACGATGCACGGACCCGCGAATTTCTTATCGAAACTGATACAGGTGTTCATGAGCATGGACAGCATGGTGGGTAAGGATTTCGAGTCGGGACTGGCTAATTTGAAGATGACTGCCGAAAAGCCATAAAGGAGCGCATGATGAAATATCTTTGTCTGGTTTATCTCGACGAAAATCGTCTGCATGAATTGCCAGACGAAGACTGCGTGGAATACGATGCGTCGATACGCAAAAGCGGACACTGCATCGCGTCCGAGGCGCTGCAATCCGTGCAGACGGCCACCACGGTGCGTGTGCGCAACGGCAAGATGTCGATTACCGACGGGCCGTTTGCGGAAACCAAGGAGCAGCTTGCCGGTTTCTATATGATCGAAGCGCGCGATCTGAATGAGGCGATTCAGATTGCGTCGAAAATTCCGCCTGCGAAGGTGGGCAGTATCGAGGTGCGTCCGATACGGCCGATACGTGAGACGGTTGCACTGGCTGGCAGCAGCAAGCCTTCAGCGACTACCGAGCAAAACATTCACCCCTGATACAGTTTCGTAAAAATCCCATGAAATATTTGCTGCTGGTGCATCACAACGAAGCCGCGTTTGGCCTGTTCAGCGAAGCGACGCGCAAAGGCATGCTTGCCGAATCCGTGCAACTGACGCACACACTGCACGCCGACGGTAAATATGTGCATGCGTCGCCGCTGCAATCCGTGTCGACGGCGACGGTGGTTAAAGTGCGCGACGGAAAATCGTTTGTTACCGACGGTCCGTTTGTGGAGACGCATGAGCAACTCGCCGGATACTTTCTTGTCGAGGCGAAGGATAAGGATGAGGCCATCGGCATTGCGGCGAAAATTCCCGGCGCACGCATCGGCGCGGTGGAGGTGCGTCCCGTTACCGAGATCGCAGGACTGCCGGCGTTATAGCCGGGTAGCATTGAATGGATACGGTTCACACTTACTGGATATAGGAGATAACGATGGCAACGGCACGCAAGGTAAAAAAATCGGCAATTCGAACCAGGGCAACCGCTGCCCGCGCGAAACGCACGGTAGTGCTGGTCGCTACGCGCAAAGGCGCATGGATTTATCACGGCGATGCGGCGCGCAAAACCTGGCGTGTCGATGGCCCGCATTTTCTCGGCCATACCATCAGTCACCTGGTGCTCGATCCGCGCGACAAGCGTACGCTGCTGGCGGCGGCGAAGACCGGCCATCTCGGCCCGACGATCTTCCGCTCGACCGATATGGGAAAAACGTGGAAAGAATCCGCGCAGCCGCCCGCTTTCGCCAAGGCGCCTGAAGGCGAAAAAGGCCGCTCGGTCGATCACACCTTCTGGCTCACGCCGGCGCACGCGTCAGAACCCAACGTGTGGTACGCAGGTACCTCGCCGCAGGGCTTGTTTCGCAGCGAAGATGGCGGCGTGACCTGGTCGCCGTTTTCAACCATCAACGACGATCCGCAGTACCGCGAGTGGATGGGCACGGTGCAGGACGGCACACCCGATGGGCCGAAGATGCATTCGATCATTGTTGATCCGCGCGACGCGAAGCACTTGTACTTCGCCATGTCGGGTGGCGGCGTGCATGAATCGCTCGATGGCGGGACAAAATGGCGTGTGCTGATTAACGGCATGGAGGTGGTGCAGGGCTTTGGTTTGGATGGAAAAGTGCCGACGTGTCACGACCCGCACTGCCTGCGTATGTGTCCGAGCAACCCGGATCGCATTTATCAGCAAAATCACTGCGGTATTTATCGCATCGACCGCCCGTCGGACACCTGGGTGCGCATCGGCAAGACCATGCCGAAAAAAGTCGGCGATGTGGGTTTTCCGCTGGTGGTGCATCCGCGTGACGACAACACGGCTTGGGTGTTCCCGATGGATGGCAGCGGCGTGTGGCCGCGCACCAGTCCTGATGGCAAGCCTGCGGTCTATGTCACGCGCAACGGCGGCAAAACGTGGCAGCGTCAGGATGCGGGCATGCCTAAATCCCAGGCCTGGTGGACGGTGAAGCGGCAATGCATGACGGGTGATACGCGCGATTCTGTTGGTTTGTATTTCGGCACCACCAGCGGCGAGTTATGGGCAAGTCGCGACGAAGGAAAAAAATGGACGTGCATCGCACGCCATCTGCCGGAGATTTATGCGGTGGAAGCGGCTGAGATATAAAGGCAAAGTAAAGTGAATGCGGATACCGCTAGCCCGTCATTCCCGCGCAGGCGGGAATCCATAACACCGGGCAACGTGAGACATCACATGGATTCCCGCCTGCGCGGGAATGACGGTAGTGGTGTTGATGTATGTCATTACCTGATGCAATCAAAATGAAAGTACTAATCCCCGACGCGCTGCGCTCGTACACCGAAAGCAGCCACGCCGAAGCCAGCGGCGCAACGCTGGCTGATTTGCTCGCCGATCTTGACCGGCAATACCGCGGCATACGCTTTCGCATGATCGATGAACAGCAACGCATACGCCGCCACATCCGCATCTTTATCAACGGCGAGCAAGTGATTGATCTCGCGCGCGCGCTGAAATCAACCGACGATGTGGTGATTGTTCAGGCGTTGAGTGGCGGCTAAGGTGGCAGCTGAGTGATGGTATTGTAACCATTTGTTTTTAAAGGATATTTATTGTGAGATATATCGATGGATTTGTGTTGCCCGTGCCGAAGAAAAACCTGCAAGCCTATCGGCGCATGGCGCGAAAGTGCGGCAAGGTGTGGTGCGAGCACGGCGCGCTGGAATATGCCGAGTGGGTGGCGGACGACGTGAAACCCGGCAAGCACACGTCGTTTCCGCAAAGCGTGAAACTGGAGAAGGACGAGACGGTGGTCTTCGCTTATATTGTTTACAAATCACGCACGCATCGCGACCGTGTCAACGCCAAAGTGATGAAAGATCCGCGCCTAGCACCGATGATGAATCTGAAAACCCTGCCTTTCGACGCCAAGCGCATGATCTACGGCGGCTTCAAAACGCTGGTGGTGCTATAGGCGATTCATATACGTAGTATCCGCTGCGTTATGGCCGGCGTAAAACAAGTTATTTGACGGCGCATGATGCGCTCGCAACAATGCCTCTCATGAAAGCAATGATTTGGAGGCATGGTGAAACAGGCTATCCCGTATAGTACGTATGGCGCTGCGCTGGCATTGATGCTGATAGCTTGTGCCTTTTCCGCACGAGCCGCAGTAGCTTACCCTGAACGCCCGGTGCGCTGGATCGTTGCGGCCGCAGCGGGCGGCGGCGCGGATGCCAGCGCGCGTATTATTGCGCCGGAACTCACGAAGGTGCTGGGTCAGCCGGTGGTGATCGACAATCGGCCCGGCGCCAGCGGCACCATTGGCATCAATCTGGTTGCCAAGGCGACGCCGGATGGTTATACCTTCGGCGCCGGCAGCATTTCAAATATTTCGATGAACCGCGCTACGCGGAAAAATATGCCGTTCGACCCAGATACCGAATTGCAAGCGGTAGTACAAACGCATACACAGCCGAACGTGCTGGTGGTTTCGCTGTCGCTGCCGGTTAAATCGGTTACCGAATTGATCGACTTTGCGAAAAAAAGCACGGCGGAGTTGCTGTACGCGTCGTCGGGGAACGGGTCGAGCTTGCATTTTGCCGGTGCGCTATTCAGCAGCATGAGCGGCGCGCCGATGCGCCACATAGGTTATAACAGCGTACCATTCGCGTTGAACGATGTCATCGCGGGCCGGGTGCCCATTATTTTCGACAATTTGAGTTCGAGCGCCCCTCATGTCAAGGGAGGCCGCGTGCGCGGCATTGCGGTCACGGGTCTGCAACGATCATCCGTGCTGCCGGATTTGCCCACCATTGCCGCGAGCGGATTGCCGGGTTATGAGATTACCGTGTGGAGCGGCATTATCGTTGCGGCTGGAACGCCCAAGCCCGTCATCGAACGGCTCAATGCGGCTGTGAATCAGGCGCTGGAAATTCCCGCAGTGCGAGAGCGCTTGACGACGGGTTTGGGATTGCAGATAGTCGGCGGCGGTGCGGAGCCATTCGCACGCCTGATTCGCAGCGAAACGCTGAAGTGGAAGACGGTGGCGGATAAAGCGGGCATCAAAGCCGAATGATTTATTCCGTCCATGCGCTGGCGGATTATGTTTGTTCGCTGCGCGCAGAAAACATGTCGTCCGCATCGCGCACAGCGGCGTTGCGCTGCGTTCTGGATTTACTGAGCGCGGCGGCGGCGGGATTGAACGTGCCCGGTGTCTCAGCTACGCGCCATGTTGCGCACGCGCTTTATGGCAAAGGCAGCGGCGGCACATCCACGATCTGGTTTTCCGGCGAGTCTTCCAACGCGATAGGCGCTGCGTTCTGCAACAGCGCAGCGGCATCCGTATTGGATCTGGATGATGGTCATCGGATTGCACGCGGTCACCCGGGTGCGTGCGTCATTCCGGCGGCGTTTGCTACAGCGGCGGAAGTCGGCGCATCATCTGACGAGTTGCTCACTTCGATCATCGTCGGCTATGAAGTCTGCGTGCGCATCGCCGCCGCGCGCAGCGTACATGCGCGCTCAGGCGTGTGGTGCGGCTATGGTGCGGCGGCAGCAGCGGGCTGGTTGCGTGATACACCGCCGGATAAGCTGGCGCACGCGCTGGCAATTGCCGGCATGACGGCGCCGCACTTGTTGAGCAGCAATGGCGGTCCGCGATATCCCGTTCCCGTGGGCAACGACATCAAGGAAGGCATTCCGTGGGCCACGGTTGGCGGCATGACCGCGCTCTATTTGGCGGAATCCGGTGTGTGTGGCCCGGAAGATATCCTTGATCATGCGCCGCATTACGACAGCAAGCACCTGTTGGCTGGCTTGGGCAGCGATGAGCCGATGATCCGCGGGACGTATTTCAAACCCTACGCCTGTTGCCGTCACATTCATGCGCCGGTGGATGCGTTTAGCGACTTGCTGGTTCGTCATTCAATCAAGCCCGATGATATTGAGCGTATCGATGTGCATATTTATGAAGGTGCGCTGCTGATCTCTAATCGCCGCGAACCGCGCAATCTGGTGGATGTGCAGTTTAGTATTCCGTATTGCCTGGGCCTGACCGCACTGATGGGGACATCGTGTTTGTTGCCAGTTGAGAACGGCGTTTTAGGGCGGCCCGACGTAACCGCCATCGCGAATAAGGTCGAATTGCATCTCGACGCTGCGCTGAACGCGCGCTTTCCTGCTGAGAGCTTGTGCCGTGTGGTGGTGACAACCACCCATGCGCGTTACGAGTCGCAGGACACCGCGCCGCGCGGCGAAGCGAGCGATCCGATGTCGTGGGAAGATTTGCGCGAAAAATTTCGCCGGGCCACACGCAACGTCATGCCGGCAGAGCGTCAACAGTGCGCGCTCGATGCTGTCGATCAGCTGGAGCAAGGTGCGCTTGATCCGTTGATGCGCGTTCTCGCGACGCGGTTATAGCGATACTATCAATGCACACAACCCGGATTCTTGCCGACTACGTTTTTGCGTCACGCGCGGACAATTTGCCGGAGCGCACCCACGAGGCGGCGCTGCGCTGTATTCTGGATTTACTGACGGTGGCGGTTGCCGGTTACCGGACGCCCGCGGCCGAGGGCACACGCCGTGTCGCGCGTGAGCTTTACGGCAACGGCCGCGCCGCGATCTGGTTTTCCGGGCAAGCGATGACGGCAACCGGCGCTGTGCTGTGCAACAGTACCGCGGCTTCCGCACTTGATCTTGACGACGGCAATCGCGCGGCGCGCGGACATCCGGGCGCGGCGGTGATTCCGGTCGCGCTCGCGGTTGCCTCCGAAATCAACGCATCGGCGGAAGCGGTCATCGCCGCGATTGTCGCCGGCTATGAAGTCGGCGTGCGCGTCGCCGCAGCACGGAATGCTGCCAACGCGATCAGCAGGCAATCAGGCCGCTGGTCGGGCTACGCCGCCGTCGCGACCGCGGGGCTCCTGCGTAAAACACCGCCGCATCAAATGTCGCATGCGTTTGCGATTGCCGGGGTCACCGCGCCAAATCAGGAGGCCAACGGTAGCTCCGGTTATTCGAGGCTCACCGGCAATGATGTGAAGGAAGGCATCGCGTGGAGTTCCGCAGGGGGATTGACGGCACTGCACCTGGCGGAAGCGGGCCTGACCGGGCCTGAAGATATTCTGGATCATGCATCGCATTTCTCGCGGGCGCATTTGTTGGGTGGCCTGGGTGAAAATCCGCTGATAGGCGCGACGTATTTCAAACCGTATTCGTGCTGCCGCTACAACCATAGCGCAATCGATGCTTTCACCGCGTTGATGGCTGATCACAGTTTGCCGCCGAACGACATCGTCGCCGTCGATGTGCATACTTTCGGCTGGGCGCTCAAGCTCGGCAACAAAATCGAGCCGCAAAATCTGGTGGACGTGCAGTACAGTATTCCCTATTGCATCGGCATGGCTGCCATCATGGGCAGCGCGGCTTTGTTGCCGATCGAAGCCGATGCGTTGAACCGGCCTGACGTGAGCGAATTCGCCCGCAAGGTTACGCTGCATACCGACGCGGCGCTGGATGCGCGCTTTCCCGATGAAACGCTGGCGCGAGTAGTGATCACAACGCACAACGCGACATTTGAATCGCCGGTCACTACACCGCGCGGCGAGCCGTCGAATCCGATGTCGTGGGAAGATCTGCGCGAGAAATTTCGCGTTGCCACGCGCAAGGTTATGCGTGAGGAGCAGCAGCATATGACGCTTGAGGCGGTTGACCGGCTGGCGCAAGGCGAGCTTGGGCCGCTGGTGCGGATACTGGCTATACCGCTGATGAAGTAGTCGGCCACACCTCGATGCCTCTTAGATCAAACTTACATGATGCAAGTTTTTATGCTGAAATTTGGAATAGCG
>JBEBHE010000311.1:0-5461 GCA_040081205.1 Burkholderiales bacterium
ATTTATAAGTATTTGTTTTTAAATGATAATTTAAAAACATCATTACTGGCCATCACGCTGCTGACGCCGACGCTGTGCCACGCGCAGCCCACCAGCGAACTTGCGCAACTGCTGCCGCAGCGCCCCGTGCTGATGGTGGTGCCGAATGCCGCTGGCGGCCCCAGCGACATTGCCGCGCGCTTGATTGCACCACGCCTGTCTGAAGTGGTGAAACAAAACTTCATTGTCGACAATCGCGCCAGTGCCAACGGCGTAACCGGTACCGACTACGTCGCCAAGGCCACACCCAATGGCACATTTTTGTCAGTCGGCAATACCGGCACGCATGCGATCAACGGGTCGCTCTACAAGAAGCCGCTATATGATCCGGTGCGTGATTTCACGGCAGTCGCACCGGTCATGACCGGCGGGCTGGTACTCGCCATTTTTTCGAAACTACCCGTGCAGAATTTCAGGGAATTTATCGCTTATACCAAAGCACAGCAGGGCAAAGTGAACGCTGCCATCGCGGGCGCTACCGGTGAAATCGCCACCAACGCCATTAAAATGATTGCAGGCGCCAATATGAGCAACGTGCCCTACAAGGGCGGCATCCCCGCAGTGATAGCGGTGTCGGCGGGCGAGTCGCACATGGTGTTTACCAATCCTTCCGGCGTGCAACCGCAGATCGATACGGGACGGTTGCGTGCTATCGCTGTCACGGGCGCGCGGCGCGAATCAACGTTGCCCAACGTACCCACGCTCTCGGAAAGCGGGATGGATGGATTCACCGTGGAATTCTGGACAGGCGTGTTTCTGCCGTCGCAAACACCTGCCAAAATCGTGCAGGCTTATGCACGTGAAATCAATCGCATCACAGCACTGCCCGAAGTAAAAGACCGCCTCACCGGAATCGGCTACCAGATGATGTCCGCCACACCGGAGGCGTTCGGCGCCATGGTCAAGCGAGATGCCGAACGCTTTCGCAAGATCATCATTGAATCGAAGATGCAGCAATTGGAGTAACGGGATTGCGGTGATACGCGCCCCCATCCGCTGCAGCGGCAGCGCAGCCACTTCAAAAAAACGCGACGATCCACCCGGCGTCATAACCTCACAGTCGGTAAGATCACTCGCAACCGTTGCCAATAAGCACTACGCATCCTCGCCGTAGAACATGCGCCGATAGGTGATATTCACTACGTTACGCGAGATGCGTACGTCGAGCACCATCGGCCCGTTGCCAGTCAGAAATTCAGCTATGCCTGCACTCAATTCGTCAAGCGTTCGCACCACGTTTCCGCGACAGCCAAAACCGCGCGCCACCGCACCGAAATCCGGCGAGCGCACGCTCGCGAGGTTGGCATCGAAGCCCGACGCCCTTAGCTTGTGGTACTCCGCGCCCAACCCTTCGTCGTTGAGAATAATAAACAGCAACTTGAGCTCGAGGCGCGACGCGGTATCAAGCTCCTGAATATTCTGCATCGCGCCGCCGTCGCCTTCGATCAACGCAAAGGGTTTGCCAAGTGCCACCGCCATGCCGATGGCGGTAGGCAAGGTCTGGCCGATGCAGCCGAAGCCGTTGACGAACGCCTGCAACACGCGCGGCTTTTTCATGATCATCACGGGGAACGCGAACGAGTGCCCTACGCCGATGGCTATCCCCACATCCCCAGGCAATTTTTCATCAATCACGCGCGAGGCTCCACGCGGATCCACGGTGCCGGCTTCGATTTCATATTCCGCCGCATCGCGGTCGGCATTCAGCAAAAGTTTGCGCACTGCAGGCGTTCTGAAATTTTCTTTGGAAACAAATAGTTGCGATAAGGCATCCTCGATCGCCTGCACCGTCACTTTGGCATCGCCCTGCACATAACAATCGGCGGCGCGATCGTTACCCATCAGCACCACCGGCTCGGTGCTGATATGCACAATGCGCGCTTGCGGGTAAAGCAGGCCACCTTCGATGGTGTGCGGATTCAAACTGGCACCCACGGCAATCACACAATCGGCTTCTTCGAACAGCGCCATTACTGCGCGTGTGGAGAACAAACCGGAGATGCCCGCATGAAACTCGCCGCTGATAGCGCCCTTCGCTACGAGCGATGTCGCAGTCAACGCGCCGATGCGATGCGCGAGGCGTTCTGCTACTTCAACCGCGCCTGACAGAATCGCGCCGTCACCGATAATCACCACCGGTTTCTTGCTGGCTGAAATGATTTTGATGGCTTGCGCGAGTGGTTCGTCCGCGGGCCTGATCCGCTGCTGCCCCGCGAACGACGTGGACGACGGCCGGTAATCATCACCATCGCTATCGATATTCATGTCCTGCACGTTCATCGGAAACGCCAGTACCACCGGCCGCTTCTGTACCCTAGCCTGATAAAACGCCTGGCGCACGGCGTCTTCGGCGAACGAGGGCGTAAGCACTTCGATGTAGCCCGCGCCGGTGGCGGTGACCAGTCTGTCCTGATTGAGCGATTGGTTCTGCCATTCGTTATTGAAATGCGTGCGGCTGGTGTAAATCACCACCGGCACGCGCGCCTTGGTCGCCGCCACCAGCGACGTGGTCATGCGCGTAATGCCAGGGCCGTGGGTCACGTTACACACACCCACCTTGCCAGTGGCTCGCGCCCAGCCTTCGGCCATCGACAGGCCAGCACCTTCATCACGCACATCAATCATGCGCACACCGGGTTGCTTCGACATCGCAGCAGCCCACGACATATTGCCGTCGCCCATCAGCCCGAAGATAGTGGTAACGCCTTCTTTGACAAAGGCATTGGCTACGGCTTGGTAAACTTTCATGGTAGAACTCTCCGGCCAAAATGATGAGGGGCCTGATGCGCGTTAAGCACCGGCCCCTCACCCTACCCCTTTCTCCGCTTTGCAGGGAGAGGGAATTTATTTTGTTGGTGTGCTTAGAACGGCGCGATACCCAGCAACTTGCCGGCTGTTTCACCCAGCATCATGCGCTTTTCCGCATCGGTGAAGTGCGGGCAGTTCAGCACGTGATTGATGGATTGATCCTGCCACGGAATCGGATGATCGGTGCCGATGACGAGCTGCCCTACACCGGCTTCCGCCGCCAGGTGGCGCAACGCTTCGTCGGTGAACACCAGCGTGTCGAAATACATCTGGCGGATGTAGTCCGTCGGCTTTTTCTTGAGCTTGACGCCTGTGTCCATCTCGGGCGCGACACGCAGACAATTGTCCGAGCGCGGTGCGTATGAGCCGAGAAAGCCGCCGCCGTGCGCCGAGCAGATTTTGAGACCCGGAAATTTATCCAGCGTGCCTTCAAAAATCAGGTGCGATAACGCGATGGTGGTGTCGAGCGGATTGCCGATGGTGTTGGCAAGCCAGCCGTTGCCCCTGAAGCGTTTGGTCAATTCGGGCGTGCTTTGCGGATGAATAAAAATCAGGACGCCTAATTCTTCCGCTTTCGCCCACACTGGATGAAACTTCGCATCGGCGAATTCCTCGCCGGCCACGCTGCCGCCAATAGCCGCGCCGCGCATGCCCTGTTTTTTGACTGCGTGCTCCAGTTGCTGTACCGCCAGATCCGGCGATTGCAACGATAATGACGCAAAACCGACAAAGCGGTCGGGATGCCCTGCGCACAGTTCCGCCAGCGATTCGTTGTTGATCTTCACCACTTCAGCGGCAAGATCACGCTCAAGATGATACCAACTCGGGTTAATGCTGATCGCCTCGACATCGATGCCCTGCGCGTCCATTTCGCCGATGCGTATCAGGCCGACTTCGCCGATGTTCGGCCCGCGTTCATCCGCCAGTTTTTTGCCCATCAGCGCCAGCGCCTTCGGAATAACGCAATGCGCATGGACATCGATGGTTTTGACGCGCTTGCCGCCCACGATCACCTGACGGCGGCGTCCGCCACCCGGCTGCGCAGCAGATTCGTTGGTAGCGCTGGTTACATTTTTCAGGCCGCAATCGACAAATTGCAGGCCGCTGTCGCCCGCGCAGGCGCCGTCGTTAACATGATTATGCGTGTGCATCTATGCTCTCCCTGTGAAATACGTTGGTGATAGTCCATTATCGCATGACGACGTTAAAAACCCGTGTCATTCCGCAATACGTACTTTGGCTTTGCGGATCACCGCAGTCCATTTTTCGGATTCTGATTTCAGAAACGCAGCAAATTCCTGCGGCGTGTTGGCAACGATGTCTGCTGCCTCGTTCGACAAACGCCCGCTGACTTCTTTGGATTTCAGCGCCTTGACCGTGCCGTCGTGCAGCGCGCGCAACACTGGCGCGGGCGTGGTGGCGGGCACCATCATCGCGTACCAACCGGTGACCACGTAGCCGGGCACGCCGGATTCGGAAACCGTAGGCACATCCGGCGCGGCACCGGAGCGATTGCGGCTGGTCACCGCCAGCGCGCGCAAACGGCCCGCTTTAATCATCTGCGCGCCGGCCAGAAAATTATTCAGAAAAATCGGCACCTGCCCCGACAACAAATCACTCATGGCCTGCCCCGCACCCTTGTAAGGAACATGCACCACGTCGATGCCCGCCATGCTCTTGAATAGCTCCATGCCCAGATGGGGCCCGCTGCCGTTGCCCGACGAGGCAAACGTCAACTGGCCGGGCCGCGACTTCGCAAAGGCAACTAATTCCTTCGTGTTCTTTACCGGCAGCGACGGATGCACGGTGATCACAAACGGATACTCGGCCAGCACCGTCACCGGCGCATGGTCGTCGGGACCGTACGGCAACTTGGCATAGAGCGCAGGATTGATCACATGCGTGGCAAGCGTGATCAACACGGTGTAGCCATCGGGCGCGGCTTTCGCCACGGCGTCGGAACCAATAATGCCATTTGCACCCGCGCGGTTATCGACAATGACTTGCTGCCCCATCACCTCGGTCATTTTTTGCGCGAGCGTGCGTGCAACCACATCGGTACCGCCGCCCGGCGGATACGGCACCACGATGCGTATCGGGCGATTGGGATAACTCTGCGCAATCGCTATGTCAGCGCATAACAACGTGGCCAACAGCGTCACCGCAAATTTAAATGAATGCATAGGTTAAAAAATAATCAATAAAAACAAATACTTACTTTAAACGGGATAGCGCCCGACAAACTGCAACAACGCCTGCGCGCAAGCATCCGGATCCGTCGCCGCCGCATGAAACGAATCACCGGGCAGCACCACCAGCTCCGAGTGCGGCACTTTTTCCTGCCACGCACGCGTCTCCGCCACCGACGCGAGGCCGCTTTCCTGCGTGGTAATCACCAGCATCGGACAGGCAATTTTTTTCACGTCCTCGCTGATGTCAGAAAAATTAATCGTGCCGGCAAATCCTGCTTCGGTTGAAACGGATGTTCGGCCCATATATTTAATCCACCACTCGATGCCCGCTTTCGGAAACGCGCTGCCTAGGCGAGCACCCATGCTGCGCCGCGCCCAGTGTTCGATGCCTTGTTCCTCCACTTCTTTCACGCGCGCAGCAT
>JBEBHE010000312.1:0-5434 GCA_040081205.1 Burkholderiales bacterium
GGCGGCGGCGTGATCGCCACGGAACTGGTCGCCCGCGCCGCGCCCGACGGTTACACCATCATCATGCAGGGCGATACCATGATGCTTCTGGGTGCAACCAAGCGCGTGCCGTTTGATGTGCTCAAGGCGTTCGACCCCATCGTCGCCACCGCCTCACAGGCGTACATACTGCTGGTCAATCCGGGCCTGCCCTTCAAATCGATCAAAGAGATGGTTGCCTATTCGGCAAAACAGACGCTGAACTATTCCGGTAGTTCGGGCGTTGGCAGCACTGTTCACCTGGGCATGGAATGGTTCGCACAACTGTCCGGTGCAAAACTGCTGTTCGTTCCCTATAAAGGAAGCGCTCCAGCCATTCTTGCCGCCATGGGCGGTGAGATTCATATGGCAGCCGGCAGTACGATTGCCGCGAGCAGCGCAATCAGAACGGGAAAAGTTCGCGCGCTGGCGACGCTGGGGCTGACGCGACTGCCGTCATTGCCGGATTTGCCAACGGTGGCGGAGCAAGGCTATCCGGGTTTCAAGATCACCAATCGCTACAACATGTATGCGCCCGCAGGAACGCCGCGACCGATCATCAACGCCATCAACCACACGGTGAGCGGCGGCATGCATACACCGCAAATGTCGCAACGGCTGGCCGCCGACGGCAGTCAGCCCGCCGAGCGCATGTCGCCGGAAGAACTCAAGGCAACGATGGTGCGTGAGTATGCCGAGATCGAGCAGCAGATAAAGCGGCTGAATCTCAAGATTCAGTAGTGCCGCGCCAGCAGCATCACTACCGCCACCGCGCGGAACGCGCGATGCTTTAGTCGCCTTGCTCGCGGTCGTATAGTATGTTGTTGGGACTTACTTTTTTTGCGTGTCTCCGGCTACGGCTGCCAGGCGATTAGGAGCATCGATCAATATGCGTGAACATCATTTTCCGGGCGTTATGAGGCATAACAGGCGAGTTGCAAGATATCGGTCTCCAGGGTTTGCGGCGTTCTGTTGCCTGATGGCTTTTGCCTGGTGCTTCGGGATAACCAGTGCGCGCGCACAAGCTTATCCGGTAAAGCCCATCCGCATTCTCGTTGGCTTCGCGGGCGGCTCGGACCTGATGGCACGCGCGGTTGCGCAGCAGCTTACGCCGGTGCTGGGCCAGCAGGTGATCGTCGAGGCGCGCATGGGTGCCGCCGGCAACATCGCGTTCGATGCCGCGGCGAGAGCCGCGCCGGATGGCTACACGCTGTTGATGGGCGCCGTGCCGCTGCTCACGAACCAGCTCATCTACCGCAAGGTCACTTACGATCCGATGCGGGATTTCGTGCCGATCGTGCTGCTCTCGACCATCCCCAACGGGCTGTTTCTGCATCCGTCGGTGCCGGCAAAAACGCTGCGGGAGTTGACGCAACTCGCGCGCACGGCACCGGGCAAAATCGCCTACGGTTCGGGCGGCGTGGGCTCGGCCAATCACATCGCGGCGGCGCTCCTTGAAAATCTGGCGAAGGTGAAGTTCACGCATATTCCTTACAAGACCGCGAGCCTGGGCCTTGTCGGCGCGATGAGCGGTGAGGTGGATATGGTGATCACGGTCGTCTCGAGCGGCGTGAGCTACGTGAAGGATGGACGGATGCGCGGAATCGTCGTCATGGACAGCAAGCGCTCGCAGTCGATGCCGGATTTGCCTACGTCGGCCGAGGCGGGCATGCCGGAGTTGCAGGCGGTGAATTGGTACGCGCTGATGGCGCCCGCGGGTACGCCGCGCGCGATTGTTGAGCGGCTCCACGCCGAATCGGTGAAGGTGATGTCCCCGCCCGATGTCCAGTCGCGTCTGCGCGCGCTGGGCGGAGAACCGGAGACGCGCACGCCCGATCAGACTGCGGTGTTTCTTCGCGGCGAGTACGCGCGCTGGGGAAAAGTGGTCAAGGAAGCCGGCATCAAGTCCGAATAGCGGGCTTGATGCCGGGCGGCTTGTCGCGCTCGCGCGGCGCGCAGGTATCCCATCACGCCGCCCCGCGCCATGGTTGCCGCGTTGCGCCGCGCCCGCTAGGATAGCGGCCAGCGCCGCGGTGTTGCCGCGGCGTTTCACTGGAGAAACCATGCTGCGCCCGTACCGATTGTTGTTACTCGCCGCTGCTGCGGCATTGACCACGCCCGCGCCGGCGCAGAACTATCCTGCGCGCGCGGTACGTGTGCTGGTCGGCTTCGCACCCGGAGGCGGTGTCGACGTACTGGCGCGCATCTTCGCGCAGAAGTTCGGCGAGTCGCTCGGCCAAACGTTCATCGTCGATAACCGCCCCGGCGCCACCGGCAACATCGCCGCCGATCTCGTCGCCAAGGCCGCGCCCGACGGCCACACACTGCTGATGACAAGCACCGTGCATGCGATCAACCCAAGCCTGTTTTCCAAACTGCCGTTCGATCCGCTGCGCGATTTCGCACCGGTCAGCACGGTCGGTTCCTCGCCCGACTGCATTGCCACGCACCCGTCGCTGCCAGCGCAGCACCTTGCTGCGCTCGTCGCGCTGGCGAAGGCGCAACCCGGTGCTGTCAGTTACGCGTCGGCGGGCAGCGGCACCGTCATGCACGTCGGTATGGAACTGTTCAACGCCATGGCCGGCATCAAATTGCTGCACGTGCCGTACAACGGCTCGGGTCCGTCGACGCTCGCCGTGATCGGTGGCCAGGTGCCTGTGCTGTCGACCAGCCTCGGCACCGCGCTGCCGCACGCGCGCGCGGGCAAGCTGCGCATGCTGGCGGTGACGAGCGCGCAACGCTCGCCGATGGCGCCCGAATATCCGACCGCTGCCGAGGCAGCGAAACTGCCCGGCTACGAGGCGATCACCTGGATTGGCCTGCTTGCACCTGCCGCCACGCCGCCGGCGATTGTCAATCGGCTCAATGCCGAAATCGAGCGCCTCGCGCAGTTGAAGGAAGTGCGCGCGCAGATGGCGAACGTCGCCTTCGATCCTTTTCGCCAGAGCACCGACGCCTTCGCCGGCCTCATCCGCAGCGACCTCGCCAAGTGGGGCAAGGTCGTGCGCGATTCCGGCGCGCGCGCCGACTGACATGACAATCATCCGCGCGCCGAAGCTGGGGCTCATCGTGCCCTCGCTCAATTCGGTGATGGAATTCGAGATGCAGCGCATGGCCGGCGGGACCGCGTCGATCCACACCATGCGTGTGTCCGCCCACACCACCGGCACGCGCGAGGCGGTTGGCACGCGCGAGAACCTTTTGTGGATGGATAACGAAGCGCCGCAGGCAGCGAAACTACTCGCGCATGCAAAGGTGGATGTCATCTGCTTTGGCTGCACCGCTGGCGGTGTGGTCAAGGGCGCGGGCGCCGATCGCGCGATCATCGACGCCATTGAAGCCGCCGCCGGCGTGCCCGCCACCGTCACCAGCACGGCAAGCTGCGATGCGCTGCGCGCACTCGGCGTCACGCGTGTGAGCGTCGCCTCGCCCTATGAGCCGTGGCTCAACGATTATCTGCGCGGTTTCCTTGAAAAATCGGGGTTCGAGGTGTGCGCGATTGATGGCTTCGGCGCCGGCTCGGGTGGCGCCGTCGGCCCGCACAACGCCGCCGCCGTGACGCCGGAACAAGTGGCCGCCCTCGCGCGCGCGGTCGACCGCCCGGCGGCGCAGGCCATCTTTATTAGTTGCACAAATTTCCGCACGTTAGAAATCATCGAACCCCTCGAGCGCGAACTCGGCAAGCCGGTGCTGACGGCAACCTCGGCCTCGATGTGGAAAATGCTGCGGCTGGCGCGCGACGAGCGCGACATGCCCGGCGCCGGCAAGCTGTTTAAAATTCCGTGACTGAATCGAGCAACGACATGAAACAGCTAATCCTGCGGAGCGCGACACTCGCGCTTCTCGCCTGCGGCGGCGTAAACGCGCAGAATTTCCCGAACCGCCCGGTACGCATCATTATTCCGTTCGCCGCCGGCGGCGCCACCGATGTGGTGTTTCGCATGCTCACCCCCGCGCTGTCGGAGCATCTGGGGCAGCAAGTGATCATCGACAACCGGCCCGGGGGTGCCGCCACCATCGGCATGGATCTCACCGCCAAGGCGGCGCCGGACGGTTACACGCTGGGCGTGGCCAACGTGGCGTTCGGCGTGAATCCGTTTGCCCTGCGCAAACTGCCCTATGACAGCGAAAGAGATTTCGCGCCGGTGAGTCTGGCGGCAACAGTCACGCAGGTATTGCTGGTGCATCCATCGGTGCCGGTGCGGTCGGTGAAGGCATTGATTGCGCTCGCCAAAGCGAAGCCGGGTGCGCTCAATTACGCGTCGGGCGGCAACGCAAGTTCGGGCCACCTCGCCTGCGAATTGCTGATGCACCGCACCGGCATCCGCATGGTACACATCCCGTACAAGGGCGGCGGGCCTTCGGTGATTTCGAGTGTCAGCGGCGAAACCGCGATCAATTTCACGTCCGTGCCGGCATCGGTGCAACACCTGCGCAGCGGCAGACTGATCGGCCTGGGCGTGAGCTCGGCCACGCGCGACGCAGCACTCCCTGATGTGCCGAGCATTGCGGAAGCCGGCGTTGCCGGCTACGAATTTTATGATTGGCAGGGTGTAGTGGCGCCATCAAAAACACCTCCCGCAGTGATAACACGCCTGAGTCAGGAATTCGTCAAAACGTTAAGTGACGCCGCACTCCGCAAACGCATCGAGGGTATCGGCGCGCGCGCCGTGGGCAGCACGCCGGAGGAACTCGGCGCGTTTATCCGCAAGGAATTCGCCACCTGGTCTGCGGTGGTTAAAGCTGCCGGCATACGAATCGATTAGAACTCGACTAAACACGCAAGGAAAATCATGGAAGAACGTATCCGGCGCGTTGTCACCGGTCATGACGACAGCGGCAAGGCCATCATTCTGTCGGATGGTTATGCCACCGCTGTAAAGACCGTGCCACTATGGCCGGGCCTGGTATCAACGGATATCTGGAAAACCAGCGCATCGCCCATCGCCATCGGCAAAAGCGAACCCGATCCGACGCTCGGTCCACGCTCGCTGCACCCCGCGCCGCAAGGCACGACATTCCGTATTTCCATCGTGCCGCCGGAGACCGAAGAGATTCTGAACCTCGACGCCGGCAAAGCCCAAGAGGTTTTCAAAGGCGTAGGCAACGCCGATGCGTCAACGCTCGGACGCGGCGCGCGGCATCCGCTGATGCATCGCACCGAGACCATGGATTACGCGGTGGTGCTGGAAGGCGAAATCACCATGCTGCTCGATGATTCAGAGGTACATCTGAAAGCAGGCGACGTGGTCATTCAGCGCGGCACCAATCACGCGTGGAGCAATCGTTCCGGCAAGCCGGTGCGCATGTTGTATGTGCTGATGGATGCGCGTTTCGATCCTGAACTTAAGCAGGTACTGTGAGGTACTTCTGTCATTCCCGCGCAGGCGCAAATACATGCGATGTACCATATGGC
>JBEBHE010000048.1:0-19682 GCA_040081205.1 Burkholderiales bacterium
TGCCTATTGAACTCGTTTCTGATGAAAAATTTCACTGCAACCGCAGCCTTGATTCCACGCGCTTTCGCAGGGATTTTCAATACACACCGCCATCGTGGGAACAAATGATCGATGAGTTGGCGGCAGACTACCAGTTGAGAAAGACACAATGATGTTCAAAAACAAAACCATTCTCGTAACCGGCGGAACAGGTTCCATGGGAAAAACCTTTGTGCGCCGCGTGCTCTCCGGGGAACTCGGCAAACCGAAAAAGGTAATTGTGTTCTCGCGGGATGAAGCGAAACAGCACGAGATGCGAATGTCTTACCTGCATCGCACCGTTACCACGGATGAGGTGATTTTTCGAAACTTCATGGACGTGCTGGAATTTCGCATCGGCGACGTGCGCGACTATGCGGCAGTGTGCTCTGCGGTAAAAACTGCCGATATCGTGGTAAATGCGGCGGCGCTGAAACAAGTGCCTACATGCGAGTACTTTCCGGCGCAAGCGATTGCCACCAATTGTCTGGGGGCCGTCAACATCGTACGCGCCATCGAAGAAAATAGTTACCCGGTGCAAACTGTTGTAGCGATCAGCACCGACAAGGCCTGCAAGCCGGTAAACGTCATGGGCATGACAAAGTCCCTGCAGGAGCGGATATTCATTTCTGCCAATGTACTGAATCCGAAGACGCGCTTTATTTGCGTCCGGTATGGAAACGTACTTGCATCACGCGGCTCTGTTATTCCGCTATTTCACGAGCAGATCAAAGCGGGTGGCCCGGTAACGCTTACGGTGCCAAAAATGACGCGCTTCCTGTTAAGCCTTGATCAGGCAGTGGACACGGTGTTCACCGCGATTAAAGAGGCGAAGCGCGGTGAAACGTATGTCCCTAACGCCCCGGCTGCAACCGTAGAAAACATCGCGCGGGCCTTGATAGGAAAGCGCTCGATAGGAATAAAGATTATCGGTATCCGCCCCGGCGAGAAAATGCACGAAATAATGGTCTCGGAAGAAGAGGCGCATCACTGCGTGAAGCGAGGTGATTACTACGCCATCCAGCCCATGTTGCCGGAACTCGCCTCGAAAAGCACCGGTCGCGCTCCAGCGTTGACAAAGGAGTTCAGTTCCGGAGACACCGTGCTTAACCTTGCGGGAACGATTTCGCTGCTGAAACGCTATCGGCTGATGGTCGATCAGGTAACGTCTGCAAGCAGCCTCGAATTGCTCCGTTAGGCACGGGTTGAAACGCGTCCTTGTTACCGGAGCAACCGGCTTTGTCGGACGCAGATTGTGTGCACACCTGTCGCACAAAGGCTGGCATGTTCGCGCGGCCGTCAGAACGGTAGCGACGTCGATGCCGCCGTCAGGCGTCGAAACCTGCCTGATCCCCGACATCGGCCCGGACACGGATTGGACAGAAGCAGTATCGGGGATGGATGCGGTCGTTCACCTTGCTGCGCGCGTGCATATGATGCGCGACACCGGCATGGACAGCCTGCAACAATACCGGCGAATCAATACCGCAGGCACACAGTCTCTTGCGCGCGCATCCGCGCACGCACAGGTAAAACGTTTTGTTTTTCTCAGCACAGTAAAAGTGCATGGCGAACAAACGGGAATGAGGCCGCTCACAGAAGCGGACTTGCCCTCTCCCGCCGACCCTTACGCGATTTCCAAACTGGAAGCCGAGCGCTGCCTCGACGAAGTAAGCAACGAGACCGGATTGGAAGCCGTCACCTTTCGGCCGCCCTTGATCTATGGTCCAGGCGTAAAAGGGAATTTTTTAAGATTGATGTCGCTTATCCGCCGTCGCATACCACTACCCGTGGCGAGCATCTCCAATTCAAGAAGCCTGCTTTGCGTGGACAACTTGATCAGTGCAATTGACGCCGCGCTGATTGCACCCGGCTCAGCCTCGGGAACCTATCTGATTAGCGATGACCATGACGTATCGACGCCTGATCTGATACAAAAAATAAGCGTGGCGATGGGCCTAACGCCGCTCATGTTTCGTTGCCCGCCTCGTCTGCTCCAGGCCGGAGGGTACATGGCAGGACGCGGAGATGAGGTTCGGCGCATGATAGAATCATTGCGCGTTGATTGCTCATTGCTGAAGCAGGAACTGAACTGGCGTCCCGCTGTTGACATTGACTCGGGAATAGCCAGCGCTACGCAGGCATACTCGCATTAATTTTCCAAAATTCGCGGTTATTAAGTGACGAACCATACGACACGAACAACGTGCGCCTTTTGCGGCAGTGCGGCTCTCGAGAAAATCGTTGATTTTGGCTCGGTCGCGCTGGCTGGTGCGTTCATCAAGCCGGCGGGGTTTCCGGCTGAGCAACGTTTTCCACTGCGGGTGCATTACTGCACGGATTGCTTTGCTTTGCAGGTAATCGACATCGTGGATCCGTCGATACTTTTCGCAAACTATTTTTATTTTTCATCCGCTATTCAGTCCCTTCGGGACCATTTTGTCGACTACGCCAATGAAGTGGTGCCTCGATTCCTGGACCCGCTTCAGGCCACCGCGGTGGAGATCGGCTGTAATGACGGCATTCTGCTCAAGCCGCTCGCGAATCACGGCATTCGCACGGTTATTGGCGTCGATCCAGCGACCAATATTGTTAACACCATTAATGACCCGCGAATAACGCTCATTAATACCTTCTTTAGCAGCAGTGTGGCGCGGGAAATACGCGAAGCACACGGGCCCGCGCAACTGGTCGTGGCCAACAATGTTTACGCACATATTCCCGATATAAATGACGTGACCAAGGGCGTCGCAGAACTGCTCGATACCGATGGCGTATTTGTATTTGAAGCCCACTATCTCGGCAGCGTGATAAACGGCCTGCAGTACGACATGATTTACCATGAGCACCTCTATTATTATTCCCTGATCGCGCTTGAAAACCATCTTTTACGCCATGGACTGATCGTGTTTGATCTCAAGGCAATTGCCATTCACGGTGGCTCCATGCGGTTCTACATTTGCAAGAAAACCAGTCGGCGTGCATTGGCAATTACCGAGCACGTTACGCGCCTTAGGAAAGAAGAACTGGAAAGAGGTTACGATCGCCTGGAGTCATTCCAGCGCTTTGCCGACGAAATTGACCTCCGCAGACGGCAGTTAATGGCCGTTTTGGAAAACGCGCGCGACAAGGGACTGCGGGTCGCGGGCTACGGCGCATCGGGGCGCGCTAACACCATCATCCAGTATTGCGGCATTACGAATGATCACGTGGAATTCATGATCGACGACGCTTCCGCGAAATGGGGATATTTTACGCCAGGCTCGCATATTGAAATTTGGTCTCGCGACAGCCTCTCAAAAGAAAAACCCGACTATCTTCTGGTATTCGCCTGGGGATATCTCAACGAAATTGCGAGACACTGCAAAGATTATCTTGACCACGGAGGCAAACTGCTCACGCCGCTGCCCGAGGTTCGCCTTGTTTCCCATCCCCAGTCCGGATAACCGCCGCGACGTTATACCGACGATAGCCTTTAACATTACCAAACCGAGAACAACATGAAAGTACTTTCGATTTTCGGAACTCGCCCGGAAATGATCAAAATGTGGTCGACGCTCAAAAAGCTCGACGAGCTTAATTTCGATCACATCATGGTTCATACCGGCCAGAACTTTACGCCGGAACTAAAAGATTTTTTCTTCCGTGACCTCAAGCTGCGCGAACCCGATTATCAACTCGGGATAGACACCAGCAGCTATGGGCGCGAAGTGGCCGATGTGGTCGCCAAATCGGATGCGCTGATGGAGAAAATAAAGCCGGATGCGCTGTTGATCCTGGGAGATACTTACTCCGGATTGTCCGTAATGCCGGCCTCCCATCGGGGCGTCAAGATATTCCACATGGAAGCCGGACTCAGGGCATGGGACAAGCGGATGCCGGAGCAACGCAACAGAATACTCATTGATCATATGAGCGACGTATTGTTGCCGTTTAACCAATACCACCGCGAAAACCTCATGCGGGAAAATATTCACCCGTCAAAAATATTCATCACCGGAAACCCGACGTTTGAAGCCATGCGCGCGTTTCTACCGCAAATTCAGAAAAGCAACGTGCTCAGTCGGTTGGGGCTGAAACGAAAAGACTACTTTATCGTCACTGCGCACCGCAGCGAAAACGTGGACAACCCAGTCCACCTGCAGGCGATCATGGATGCGTTGGGCCAGCTCTATCGCACATTCAAAAAAGAAGTCATCTATCCGATGCACCCGCGCACACGGAGCAAAATCGGCAAGACGCGGCTGCCAAAAGGTGTCCGTGTAATGGCGCCGCTGGGCTTTTATGATTTTAATCGGCTCTTGCGGGATAGCTACTGCATCCTTTCGGATTCCGGAACGGCGCCCGAGGAATCCTATTTTTACAAGGTACCGTGCGTTAGCTTGCGCATGACGACTGAACGCCCGGAAACCGTCGAAGGTGGCGCGCACATCGTTGCTGGGCTTGGCGCCACGAACATCGCCGATGCCGTTGAAACCATCGTAGCGATGCCCTGGTCCGGACGATACGAACTGGAACATGATTTCTCGCCGTCCGCTGTGGTGGTTAACACGATCCGCAGCAGGATTACGAATTTCTTCTAAGCAACGCCCACAGGTGTGCTGTGGTTCACCTCGCACAGAAGACGTGATGACTTTACCGTAGATCATGATGAAAGATTTGTCGCCGAGCAGCATGCCGCCAATTGGATTAGCCGTCGCAGGACAGCTTCGTTAAATGCTCAAAATTTATTGGGCGCCAGCGCTTTCCTTCGTGGTCTCGTTTTTGTTGCTGTGGTGGGCCGTTTCCTCGCTGCGCACCCGTATGCCTCTGGATACACCAAACACCCGTTCACTGCACTCGACACCGGTCCCTCGCGTGGGTGGTGTCGGAGTGCTGGCAGGGTCCGGTATCGGGTTTTTTGTTCTCGGTTTCTATCCTTCGCTGGCACTACTGGCAGGTGCATTGCTACTGGCATGCGTGTCGCTTGGCGACGACTGGCGGGGCATACCCGTGGTTTGGCGGCTGGCGGCTCAGCTTTGCGCAGCAAGCTTTGTGGCTTGGGATATGTTCATCGATTACGGCCCCGTTGCAATGGTTATTGCCACATTGGCCATCACCTGGATGACAAATCTTTACAATTTCATGGATGGCTCCGATGGATTGGCTGGGGGCATGGCAATGTTCGGATTTTCTTTTTATGCCATTGCTGCCTGGTCCGCTGGGAGTTCCGCGTTTGGAATGGCAAATGCAAGTATCGCAGCGGCGGCAGCGGCATTTCTGTTTTTTAATTTCCATCCGGCACGAATATTTCTAGGGGACGTGGGCTCCGTACCGCTGGGTTTTCTCGCGGCCGCCTTTGGAATTACGGGATGGTTACAGCACGATTGGGCCTGGTGGTTTCCATTACTGGTGTTTTCTCCGTTTATCGTGGACGCCAGCATAACGCTTGCTCGACGCCTCACTTCGGGAACCCGTGTGTGGGAAGCCCATCGTGACCATTACTACCAACGGCTGGTACGAATGGGGTTTGGTCATCGGGCTACCGCGCTCGCCGAGTATGCACTCATGCTGGCGTGCGGCAGTGCGGCGCTGTGGGCCATGACCTTGGCTACCGATGCCCAACACGTTCTATTTATCCTGATGGGTTTGCTCTACGCCACACTGATCGCAATCATTGAGCGCGCCTGGCGCGTAAGACATAAATTGAATGCTTAACATCCGTACCGTGCTGGCGATCGTGCATGACATCATGGCGGTCATGGCTGCGTGGGTTATCGCGTTCTGGTTGCGCTTTAATCTCGAGTTGCCCGATTCCTACGGCGCGCAGGCATTGAGATCACTCATTTGGGTCGTTCCCCTGTATGCCGCGCTTTTTCTTGGCTCGGGGCTGTACCGCGGTATTTGGCGCTTCGCGAGCCTGCCGGACTTGCGACGTATTATTGTCGCGGTGGCGATCGGCGCTCTTGCTGTGCCTGCCATACTTTTCATGCTGCAAATCACGGTACCGCGATCAGTACTCGTGATGAGCCCGGTGCTGCTGGTAATGATGATGGGGGGCAGCAGGCTCGCCTATCGGGGCTGGAAAGAGCAGCGCCTGAGCGCAATGATGCCTGCGGCACGGGAACCCGTGGTGGTACTCGGCGCAACCGAAGCCGCCGCCAATTTGATCCGGGAACTCTTGCGCAGCCCCCAGTGGCGCGTGGTGGGCGTATTTGATGACGATCGGGCAAACCATCGCCGGCAGATTCATGGCGCAACGGTTTACGGCGCTATTGATGACCTGCCTGAAATGCGCGACCGGCTGAATGTTCGGCGCGCCATTATCGCCATGCCCGAAGCCAACCACAGTCTGCGCCGACGCGCGGTTGAGCGGGCTCGTGCCGCCGGATTGCAAGTGCTTACCGTGCCCTCTTTCGACGATTTGATGAGCGGTCGCGTAACGGTGTCGCAGATTCGGAATGTTGAACTCGATGACCTGCTTGGGCGAGATCCGATACAGCTGGATACCGCGGGATTAAACGAGTGGCTGGGCAATCGTGTTGTGCTGGTCACGGGGGCGGGCGGCTCCATAGGCGCCGAGCTGTGCCGCCAGATCGCGCGCTATAAGCCGATACGCATTGTTCTGCTGGAAAGCAGTGAATTTCCCCTGTACACGATAGAACAGGAGTTCAACCAGAGCTTTCCAGGCATTGAAATCATTCCCATGATCTGCGACGTAAAGGATGCGCGCCGCGTCGCGACGCTTATGTCGTTGTGGAAACCCTCAATCATATTTCACGCGGCCGCCTATAAACACGTGCCGCTGATGGAGACGGACAACGCGTGGCAGGCGGTAATCAACAACGTGCAGGGAACCTACGTGATGGCCGAAGCGGCACTGGCCTATGGCGTGGAAAAGTTCCTGCTTATTTCAACCGACAAAGCGGTCAATCCCACGAACGTCATGGGCGCAACCAAACGGCTCGCGGAGTTGGTGTGCCAATCCCTGCAACAGCCAACCGGGACACGATTTCTTGTGGTGCGCTTTGGAAATGTTCTCGGGTCCACCGGAAGCGTAATACCCAAATTCCGCGAGCAAATCGCAAAGGGCGGTCCGCTCACCGTAACCCATCCGGATATCACGCGATTCTTTATGTCGATTCCGGAAGCGGTGCAACTGGTATTGCAAGCCGGTCTGATCGGGCAAGGCGGAGAAATTGTCGTGCTTGATATGGGGGAGCCCGTGAGAATCGCGGATCTTGCGCGTGACATGATCCGGCTCTCCGGCCTTGACGACAATGATATAAAGATTGTCTACACAGGACTGCGTCCCGGCGAAAAGCTCTTCGAAGAGGTGCTCGCCGCCGACGAAAATTCGCTGCCAACCCCGCACCACAAATTAAGGATCGCAAAAGCAAGGCAGGGAGACAGCGCAATGCTGGCACAAATCGTCGCCTGGATGTCGCGCCCTGACCAACCAGACGCCGAAGCGGTGAAAGCCGAGATCGTCCGGTGGGTTCCGGAATACGTGCGCCAGTAAACGCGATGTATCCGTCCGGAGCGCTGCGTTTCGCAAATCATTCCGGGCGTTATGCCGCGATCGGTCTGGGATTTACAATCCCTCTTTCAGTGGCGCTGGACAACACCCTCTTGGGCTTATTGGTTGTTGGCTGGATTGTTGGCGGATGCTACGCCGTCAAGTGGGCAACGATAAAAAACAATATCGTGTGCCTTGGCACATTAGCGCTGTTTGCTGTTTTGTTGCTGGGTGCATTTCTTGGCGTTCAGTCGGCCACGGATGCGCAACAACATCTCATAAAATACCTCGATCTTGCGATCGTGCCGGTCTTCGCATACTACTTTCGTGATCCGGTAACACGCCAGCGCGGATTACTGGCGTTCGCGGCCGCGATGACCCTGGTTCTTGCTTGTTCTTTCCTGGTCAAGTTCGGCGTTCTTGAATTCGGCGGCCCAATAAAGGGCACGCCGTTGTCTCCCGTCGTATTCAAATTTCGCGTGACGCATAATTTTTTGATGGCCTTTAGCGCATTTCTGTTCATACGGCTTGCGATGGCAAGCACGTTGAAAGCGGAGCGCGTGATATTCGGTGTACTCGGCTTGCTTGCCGTCGGCAATGTAACGCTAATGGTCGAGGGAGCAACCGGCTATATCATTCTGCTCGCACTATCGCTGGTGCTGGTTTTCAGTGTGCTGCCAAAACGATTGGCGATGGTGGCAATCATCGCGATCCCGATGATTGCATGCGTGCTTGCCGCAGTACCGGGACCATTTGCCAAACGTGTATCCACCATCACAAAGGAAATCGAGGCGTGGCGTCCGGGCACCTCGGCACAATACTCGTCAGCAGGTTTACGGCTGGAGTTTTACAAGAACACACTTGAAATTGTTGCCGAACACCCGGTCGTTGGCGTCGGCACCGGCGGATTTCCCAAGGCTTACGCGGAGAAAGTGCGCGGCACAGGAATGGCGGAAACGCAGAATCCCCATAACGAATATTTAATGATTGCAGCACAAACCGGGCTTATCGGGCTTTTAGCGTTGTTGGGATTATTTGCAATGCAGTGGATTGCGGCGAAGCGCCTACCCACCAGACTCGAAACAGGGCTCGCACACGGTTTGGTGGTAACCATGGTTATCGGCTGCCTGTTGAACTCGCTCCTGCTGGATCACACTGAAGGCCTCTTCTACGCCTGGCTCACGGGTTTGCTCTACGGCGGTTTAGAATACGGCCCGCGCGACAAACCACCGGCACCTACATGACACTTTCGGTTTCAATCACCACCTTCAATGGCGAGCCTTTGGTGCGCCGCTGTGTGGCATCTGTCAATTGGGCCAACGAAATCATCGTCGTCGATTCCGGCAGCACCGATCGCACGCGTGATATCTGCGCTGAACTCGGCGCAAATGTCACCCGGACACCCGATTTTCCGGGCTACGGCCAGCAAAAAAATCGCGCGCTGGACCGCACGAGCGGCGACTGGGTGCTGGCACTCGATCATGATGAGTGGGTGTCCGCGGAACTGCGCGCGGAAATCGAAGCCACGATCAGAAACCCAGGGGATGCCGTTGCTTTCACCATGCCGCGGCTTTCCAGTTTTTGCGGGCGCGAAATGCGGCATTGTGGATGGTGGCCCGATCCTGTGACGCGGCTTTTTCGCAAAGGATCGGCACGGTTTTCCGAAGACCACCTGCACGACCGCATTCTTGTCAAAGGCAAAATCGGCAAGCTGCGTAACCCGCTGCGGCACGAACCCATGCCAACGCTGGAGCATGTCATCAACAAAATGAATGGCTACTCTTCGGCGGGCGCAAAATTCAATTTCGAGAACGGCAAACATGCGTCGCTGGGCAAAGCCATTTTTCACGGTGGGTGGGCTTTTGTGCGCACCTATATCCTGCAAGCCGGATTCCTCGATGGGCGCGAGGGATTCATGCTTTCTGTTTCCAATGCCGAGGGCACCTACTACCGCTATCTGAAGCTGATGATGCTCGGAGACAAGCCCCGGTGAAAACCGCGGTGATCGTTACCACCTACAATCGTCCGGACGCACTAGCGGCGGTGTTCGCCGGATACTTTGCGCAATCGGACAGTGACTTCGAGTTGCTGGTCGCCGACGACGGATCAACAAACGAAACCCGTTTGCTGATTGAGGAAAATGCCGCGCGCGCACCGTTTTCGCTGCATCATGTGTGGCAGGAAGATCGCGGATTCCGCCCCGGCGCTGCGCGCAATCGCGCGGTGGCGCACACCCAGGCCGAGTATCTTATATTCGTCGATGGCGACTGCATACCCGCACGGGACTTTGTGCGGCGGCATAAGTCGCTGGCGGAAAAGAATTATTTTCTTTCTGGCAATCGCGTGCTGCTTTCCGAATCGTTTACGCGGCGCGCGCTCGCCGGGCAACTGCCGCTTCATCGTTGGCGTGCGACACGCTGGCTTCAAGCATGGATGGCGCGCGACGTGAATCGCTTGTTACCCTTACTCACGCTGCGTGATACGCCGTTTCGTAAACGCTGGCCGCAGCAATGGCAAGGCGTCAAAACCTGCAACCTGTCGCTGTGGCGCGCGGACTTCATGCGCGTGAACGGCTTCGATGAGTCGTATTCTGGCTGGGGGCTCGAAGACAGCGATCTCGCTATACGCTTGATCCATGCCGGTGTGCACCACAAAAGCGCGCGCTTCGCCACACCCGTGTTTCATCTGTGGCACCGCGAGAGCGACCGCGACCGGCTCGCTGAAAACCAGAAGCTGCTCGATGAAATTATCGCATCGGACCGCATCGAAGCGCGCATGGGCGTCAATCAGTATTTATGAATCCGCCGCCGCGCCGTGTGCTGGTCATTATCACGCGCCGCATCGGCGACGTATTGCTGGCAACGCCCGTATTCCGCTCGCTGCGGCAAGCCTGGCCGGATGCAACCATTGATGCACTGGTGTTCAGCGGCACTGCAAGCGTGTTGGCAGCGAATGCCGACGTAAACGGCATACGCGTTATTTCCGAACGCCCGGGGTTTCTGCAGCATATTGTTTTTATTGCTAAATTATTCAGGCGTTATGATTTGGCTTTGTCGCTGGTGGCCGGTGACCGGCCGACACTTTACGCGTGGCTCGCGGGTCGCACGCGCGCGGGACTGCTGTTGCCGACGCAAAAGGAGCACTGGAAACGGCGCTTTCTGCATCATTGGGTGCCTTACGATATCGCCGAAAAACACACGGTACTCACGCATTTATCGCTGCTTGAACCGCTGGGTGTTCCTGCCGTTGCCGAAGTCACTGCGAGCTGGTGCAGCGCAGATGAAAAGCGCGTCGCACAAGTTCTGGCAACGGTTCAGGACAAGCGCTACGTCGTGCTGCACCTGTATCCGAAATTCAACTATAAAATGTGGAGCGATGCGGGATGGTTGGAACTCGCACGCTGGATCACCGCGCAGGGATTCAGCATCGTCCTGACCGGGAGCAACGACCCAGCCGAAATCACTTACGTGAATCGGCTCGCACAACAAATGGACGCGCCGCTTAATCTCGCCGGGCAATTGACGCTTAACCAATCGGCCTGCGCGATCGCGCAGGCTGCGGCGTATGTCGGACCCGACACCGCGCTCACGCACATGGCGGCAGCACTCGGCGTGCCTACTGTGGCATTCTTCGGTCCTACGGATCCGCTGAAGTGGGGTCCCTGGCCCAAAGGATTCCGTGGCGCTCATTCGCCGTGGCAACGCCTGGGAGATCAAGTGATTGAGCAGGTCAGTATCGTTCAGGGAAATACAGCTTGCGCGCCATGCAACAAGGAAGGCTGCGAGCGCCGCACTGGCAGCTTCAGCGATTGCCTGCTTTCTCTGTCCGCCAACCGCGTGATCAACGCCTTGCGCCAAATAGCTCGCATCGAACCACACCCATGACCACTCATTCCATCACTACGCCTTATGTTTCTGCCTGTCCTGTCGGCTGCGGCGCTGCACTGGAACCAACGCAACTCCACCTGCCGGAAGGATCGCTGCGCCGGTGCGTCAGTTGCGGCCAACTGGTGAGTGCAGCCAGCGAATCGCGCTATTGGGAAACCATGGCGTCATTCAACGCGCCGGGATTCAACCAGCCAGCGCCGCGCGAAATTGAACGGCGGCGCAGGATCGCACAGCGGCGCTTGAAAACGATCGGGCGCCTGTTGGGAAAATCGCCACCGGAAATCCGCCTGGTTGATATCGGTTGCTCGCGCGGGCAGTTCGTGGATTTCGCGGCGCGCGCAGGCTTTGCCGCCGAAGGCGTGGAGCCCGCGCCGGACATCGCCGCCGCCGCGCGCGAGTCCGGCCTCAACGTGCGCACCGGCCTGCTGGAAGAGCAACACTATCCCGACACGACGTTTGATGCGGCGTCACTATTCGAAGTCGTCGAGCATCTGCGTGAGCCCTTGTCCTTGTTGCAGGAGTGCCGGCGCCTACTCAAGCCGGACGGTATTCTCATCATCAGCACCGGCAACGCTGCGAGCTGGACCGTCGCTTCTATGGGCGCACGCTGGGATTACTTTCACATCGAGAAAGACGGCGGCCACATCAGCTTTTTTAATCCGCAATCCATCACCACGCTTGCCACGGTCTGCGGATTCACTGTCGAACGCATCGAAACGTCGCGCGTGAAATTTCACGAAAAGGGCGATGTCTCACCGGTGCTATACACGGCGGGAAAAATTGCCGCGGAACTGCTCAATCTGCCGGCACGGCTCGCTGGACGCGGGCACGACATGCTGGCGTATCTGCGCCGCCGCTAACTCACGTTGGCTGCTTCAGCGTTTTTCCAACACCAGCACCAGCGAACGGCTGAACAGCAATGGTGCCGAGAGCGTGTGCTTGAGCATTTCTTGATTACGTTCGTGTTCGCGCAGGTCGCCCTGCTTTAACAGCATCGCACGGGTGGCCAACCACACCAGCGGCATCAATAAAATATACAATAAAAACAAATACTTACGCTTGTATTTGTCACCGAACACCTGCACCACCCGCATGCCGTTCTGGCCAAACAAATAACGCAATTGAAAATACGACAACGGAAAAATATGTCCGCGATCAGCGGCCTCGCCTGGCACGACATTGGGCACGGCGGCAGGATTGAACTGATAGTAGGCGCCGGTAAAAAGAAAATGCAGCCGCGAATAAAAATTCATCACGTTCGGCGTCGACAACACAATGTGCCCGCCCGGACGAATCACCCGCGACAGTTCGGCGATGAACGCAACCGGATTTACCAGGTGTTCGACGCCTTCAAGGCACAGCACCGCATCAAATGACGCTTCCTCAAACGGCAGCGGCGACGACATATCCACGTAATGATAATCCGGCCGCTCGCGATTAATGTCGCCGCAAGCAACCTCATGCCCCATCGCCCGCAGCGCATCGGTCAGCAACCCGTTGCCCGCCGGGAGATCAAGCACGCGCAACCCCGAGCGCTGTGCGCCAAACCAATCGGCGGCTATTTTCATGTAGCCGGTAAAGTTGGCGACGTGGCTAAAACGTTTGATGTCGGATGGCATGCGTATTCCGTTAATATGACACGGCGCAAGCCGCGCCACGGCAATGCAGATACAACACATTACTGCCGAGCGGATACTGCGCGGCAATTTTCCCCAGCTTTTCATCCGCAACGTTGGACACCGCAAATCCGTTGTCCCATTGCGCCGGGGCAAACGTCAACACCGGTTTCGGCAACCGCCGAATATTCATGTATGCCGTAACGGAAAGCCCTGCCGCGCTAACGTCATGCGTGTACAAGGGAAAGTCGGCCACTCGCTGCAACACTTGCTGCGCCACCCGCGCGTAATTTTCTCCGCGCACGCGCTGCTGATAGTAAGGGAAAAGCGCTGCCGCAATAATAAATTTCAGCACCACCGCTGCCCACAGCCAGCGCCACGCCACACGGCGACGGTATTCGCTCTGCCGCGCAATACAAACGGCGAATGCCAGCGCCAGCAACGGCAATATGGGAAACAGATAACGAAAATGGCTTTGCGGCGCAAGCCAAAACGGAATGTAGGCTATCGCAGCAATCGCTATGGCCGTGCGCGTGTCACCATCCGCTAACCAGCCACCGGCGAGCTTACGGCGCCACAACCACCACGCCACCAGCAACGACGCCGGCGCAAGACGCGCCACCGTTTCCAGCGGATACGCCGCCAGCTTCCACAGATAGGGCCCGATGCCGAGCGGCACCAGCTTGTCACCAATCTCGGTCGCCATGCGTCCGCCCTGCTGATCACCGATCATCCAGTGAAACCACACATAGGGCAGACACAATGTCGCCGCCGCCAACACCAACGGCGCCGGCCTCAGCAGAAATTTTCGCGGCTCGCGTTGCAACAAAAACACCAGTACGGCAGCGCCCACAAACACATACGCAATAATGCCTTTGGTCAAAAACGCGCAGGTGGCCATTGCCAGTGTGCCGCCGAGCCAAATCGCCCGCGTGCTATGCACCGCCATCCACAGCGACGCAATAGCGCCAAACACCAGCATGCCGAACAAGGGATCGCGATAGCCCAGCCAGCCGCGATACAGCAATACATCGGCAAAGGTGACGCAAACGACTGCCGCCAGTGCGGCCAGCGCCGCGTCGCGATACAGCCGATACGCCAGCCCCGCAACGAATAAGCCGCTGATGGCGGTCGCGCCCACCATGATCGCGCGCACGATGCCTGGCGCATGCTCCCAACCCAAAGTGCTGGCAAGCGGAATAATCAACCAGTTGGCAAACACACCGTGCCGCGCGTCGCCGCCATAAAACCATAGCCGCAACCAGTCGCCGCGCTGCCACATCTCCAGCGAGGAGTTGACGAGTATGCCTTCCTCACCCACCAGGTAATAGCCGAATGCCGGAATAAAACTCGCCACCGCCACGGCGTACAGCAGCCACCATTGCCGCGTGGATGGGCTAACCACAGCGGGCATCACGCGCCCTCCGGACGGTAAAGTCCCGTGCGCACGCGGCCCGCCTCGACGTCCGCGAAAAACCGCCGCAGAATACGCGCGTTGCATTCCGGATAGGCGTGATGTTCGTCGGAAAATTCCATCGGCACACAGCCATAGCGCTCTGACGCGCCGGCATCGATCAGGATCACTTGATATTGTATCGCCCACGCATCGAGTTCCAATTTCGTTCGATCCAGACAGGATTTCCAGCGCGGCGATTGGCGCAATGCCTGTTCCAGCCCCGGGGCCAGCGGCGGCAGCAAAAACACCATGCGCCCGCCCTTCGCGGCAAAACGCCGCGCCGTTTCACCCAGTGACGTCAAATAGCCGGGATTCGGCGCGCCGCCGCTAGTACATAGATACTGGGTATATTTCGAACTGGGTGCCGCGGCCGCCATCGCCAGCGTCGCCGCCAACGCGGACGTCAGTCGGCGATCGTTGGCAAACGTCCAACTCCCGTCGTAACGGTAGCCTCGGCACAAGCCGCGGTTGATGACATCGAAGTCGCGCGCAAGCGATCCGTCGGCGCAGCGATATTCCGCGCCGCCGATATCGAAGAAAGCGTGGCGCAAATTGTTTAACGGGTCTGCGCTCTTGAAGGCTGCGCGAGCGATCACGCCGAGGTTTGCCACGCGCGGCCACGACAATGCGTCCTCGATCCGTTTGCGCGGCGGCACGACGTGATCGGCATACGCACGATCAACCGCAGCGGGCGACAGATCAACATCCGCCACGCCGCCGGAAAGATAAATCATGCCCACCGACCAATCCAGGCCCACGAGCATCCAGCGTACGCCCGGCAGCTGCCGCTCAATGTACTGCGCCTCACCGGCAACGGCTGCCGTGGCATTGCCGGTCACGGTGAGGTTGTAAATGCGCAAGTCCGGCGGAAACATCGTCTGCGTAATGCCCATCAGCGCCGAGGAGCCGAGCACCATTGCGTTAATTTCCGGCAACCGGTCGGATAGACGCAACACCTTGAAGGGACGCGTATTCCCGACCGGGGGCGCATAGGTAACACCGCGCGTCGTTTGCTGCCACGATGACGCCGCACGCGTGGATTTCACGTTGCCGAGGCCGCGATCACCCAGCACAAGATTAAGCGCAAGCACCACCGCGAGCGTTGTTCCCAATGCGGCAATCAGCACGACGACATACCGGCGCAACGGCGCGGCAGCGAAAGCAGACGAAGTATCCGGAGTCATGCTTGCATCAGAACTGAAAATACAAAAATTCGGATTGGCGATGCAGATTCACGATGGACGCGAACGCCAGTGCGGCCGTAAGCAGCGCCACGGTAACGGTGGGCCGCCACGCCAGCCTGCGTGCCGCAACCATGTCGCGCGGGATCAGCAACGCCGGATTGAACCGCGCCATGATCTGCTGCGTATTCGGCGCGAACCACGCAACAGCCAGCAGAATCACAATCCAGTTAATCAATCCGCCGGTCACCAATCCTCGCGAAACATCGAACGCCACACCGCTTGCAGACAGCCATTGCCCCAGCGCACCCCACTTCGCCAGCCACTGATCCGGCAGCGCGGCGCCATTCAAGCCAAGCATGCCGGCGACTATCTGTAACGCGTGCGGCACCGAATCCGCGCGGAAAAATGCAAGACCCACCAACCACGTCACAAACGTCAGCAGCACCGCAGCAATGGTGCCCGTACGCGTTGGACGCTTGCGATCCTGCCCCAGGCGTTTACGCAGCATACGCCACCACTGATTCACGCACAGGAATACGCCGTGGAGAATCCCAAACACGATGTAAGTCCATCCCGCGCCGTGCCACAACCCGCATAAAAACATCGTGATCATCACACTTGAATAACGCCGCCACGCGCTCTTGCGCTGTCCGCCGAGCGGAACAAATACATAATCGCGCAGAAATCGTGAAAGCGTCATGTGCCAGCGATTCCACAATTCCGCGATATTGACGGCCTTATACGGCGAATGAAAATTTAACGGCAGTTGCACGCCAAACAGTCGCGACAGCCCGATCGCCATGTCGGAATAACCGGAGAAATCAAAGTAAAGTTGCAGCGAATACGCCAGCACGCCGCACCATGCCTCAATCAACGTCGGCGCCACGCCTGCACCCGGCAATCCGTAAAGCGGCGCGACATACGGCGCTATGCCGTCGGCAAGAATGACTTTCTTGAATAACCCGATGAAAAAAATGGTCAGCCCGACCGCAATATTTCCCGCCTGCATGCGATACGTCGAATCCCGCGCGAACTGCGGCATCATTTCCGCATGATGCAGTATCGGCCCCGCAATCAGATGGGGAAAGTACGTCACAAATAAGCAATAATGCACAAAACGATATTCTTTCACCTTGCCTTTGCAGGTATCCACCAGAAATGCGATCTGGGTAAAGGTAAAAAACGAGATGCCCAAAGGCAATATAATTTCCGCCGCTGGTGGTGTGAATCCCATCACTGAAGCGGCATTCGTTAGAAAGAAATGGCTGTACTTGTAGTAACCGAGCAAAGCCAGATTGGACGCGATGGCGACTATCGTCAGCCATTTCTTCCGCCGCTCGCGCGCGTCCGCCACCGCACACGCGATGCGCAGGCCCGCGAAATAATTGAACACAATGGACGCCATCAGCAACCCGACGTACAGCGGATTCCACCAGCCGTAAAAAAACAGCGATGCCACCGCCAGCCAGCCAGCCGCCATCATGTGGCTCACACGCGCCAGCAGAAAAAACACCGCAAATGTCAGCGGTAAAAACAGGAAGATGAAGGCGTGGGAATTGAACAGCATGGCCGCCGCGCTAGCAACTGCGTCTTGTATGGCTTTGCATCAACCCGCTGTGAACGGCGCGTAGCATGTGCCGGATTTTATCATTCACCATGCGCGCTATCGGCAAAAATCAGAGGCCGGGCCGATAGAGGCCCGCCGCCACGCGCTGTTGTTTCCTGTCGCTCCAATAGCGGCTCAGTATGCGTGCATGACACTCCGGCCATGCATGGTTCTCATCCAGAAACTCTTCCGCCTTGCAGCCGAAGTGCTCCGACGCCGCGGCATCAATGACCGTCACGCCGTGCTGCCGCGCCCACACGTCCAGCACGGTCTTGGTACGCGCAAGGCAGCGATTCGAAGCGTCCGCCGTCAACATTGCCTGCTCCATGCCCGGGATCAACGGCGGCAGAATGAACGCGACGTCGCCTCCTTGACTGACAAAACGCTGCGCAAACACACCCAATCGGCGTAAAAATTCGGGATTCGGTTCGCCCTGCGTCTCGCACAGATATTTTGAAAACTTGGAACTCGGCGCCGCAGCCGCACGCGCCAGGGTTTGCGCGCGCGCTTCGCTCAGATGGCGCTCGCCGGCAAACGTCCAACTCCCATCGTAACGAAATCCCAGGCAGATGCCGCGATTCACCACGTCGTAGTCGCGGGCCAGCGAACCGTCCGCACAACGATATTCGGCGCCGGCCAAGTCGGAAAAAGTATGCTTGAAGCTTGCCACCGGTTGACCGGATTTCATCGCCGCGCGTAACGCATTGCCCAGGTTAATCACTTTCGGCGACGACAACGCATCGGCAAATTTGCGGTGCAACGGTATCGTGCCTGCGCCGTAATTGACCAGCGTCGCCGCGGGCGTCAAATCCATCGCCGGCACGCCGCCCGCGTGGTAAATCATTCCGATGGCCCAATCGAGACCGATCAGTATCGTGCGTATTCGCGTCGCGTGATGGCGGTCGATAAACTCGGCTTCCGCGGCAATCGCCGATGTCGGATTGGCGGTAAGCGTAAAGTTATACGTGCGCATAGGCGCGGGAAACATCGCCTCGGTTATTCCCATCAACGACGAAGCGCCGAGCACTATCGTATTGATTTCGGGGACGCGATCCGCCAGACGATGCGCTTTGAATGCGCGTGTGTGCGTTACCGGCGGAGAATACGTCACACCACGCGCCGCCTGTTGCCATGCGCTCGCCTGCCGCACCGCTTCCGCACTGCCCAGGCCACGTTCACCCAATGCCAGATTGAGCACGAGGATCACCGCAATAGCGGAGAAAAATAACCCAATAAAAACAAATAGATAGCGTTTTACGCGCACTGCGGTGTCAGAACTGGAAGTACAGAAATTCGGATTTCTTGTGCAGGTTTACCACAACCAAAATCGCCAGCGCTGCAAACGGTACCGCGAGCCACGGCGCGGGCCGCCATTGCAATTGCTGCATCCAGCGTCCCACGACGTCGTTTGCCGGGACACCCAATGCAGGTTGCGCGCGACGCATGATCTGCTGCGTGTTCGGCAGGAACCATACGATGATCAGCAAAATGACGAGCCAGTTGATGAGTCCGGCGCGCACCAGCCCGCGCGTGTCGCTGAACGACACGCCGTGAACGGAAAGCCATGCGCCAAAATCCCCCCAACGAACGAGCCAATAATCCGGCAGCGCAAATCCGTTGAGCCCCGCCATACCGCGCAGCATCGTTATTGCGGTGGGCAGGCTGTCCGCGCGGAAAATCACCCAGCCCACAACCACCGCAGCAAATGTGATGATGCACGCCGTAGCACGCCCCGCCGCCGTCGAACGCCGCAGATCATGACCAAGCGATGCGCGCAGCGCGCGCCAGCCGTGATTCACGCAAAGATACACACCGTGCAGCAGCCCCCACAACACAAACGTCCAGCCCGCGCCATGCCATAGGCCGCCGAGTAACATCGTCAGCAGCAGATTAACGTAACGCCGCGCCTGGCCGTTGCGGTTGCCCCCTAGCGGCACATACAGGTAATCGCGCAGAAAGCGCGACAATGTGATGTGCCAGCGCCGCCAGAAATCGATAATGTTGACTGCCTTGTAGGGCGAATGAAAATTGATCGGCAGCTTGACGCCAAACATCAGCGACAAGCCCACCGCCATATCGGAATAGCCTGAGAAATCGAAATAGAGTTGAAACGTGTACGCCAGCGCGCCGCACCACGCCTCCAGAAACGTGAGCGATGCGCCACCGCGCGCCGCATCGAAAAAAGGCGCCACATAGCTGCCCACTTCATCCGCAATCAATACTTTTTTGGCCAGGCCCAGCACGAACAGCGTCACGCCGGCGGCCATCTTGTCATAGTCGGGCCGGTACGTTTCACGCTGCGCAAACTGCGGCATCATTTCAGCATGATGCAGAATTGGCCCGGCGATCAAATGCGGAAAATAGGTCACGAACAAACCGTAGTGAATAAAACTATACTCGCGCGCCTTGCCCTGATA
>JBEBHE010000313.1:0-5424 GCA_040081205.1 Burkholderiales bacterium
TCTATCACGCCAAACCAGCGCAGCACAAAGGTTCCGGGCACCTGGGCGTCGGGCTCAATCTGATAGCGCCCATCAAGTTTTTTCAAATTGCCGGAGAGCACGCGGATTTCTATCACGTGCGGCGGTTTTTCCAGCGATTCGACCACCACATCGATCGGACGCGTAAAGAACAGGAATCCCGCTTCACCGAGTTGCTTCACAATCGCCGCCGGGCCGCGTCGTTCAATCACACGACTCACGTGCATACCAGGAATGAATGTCGAAAGCTGGTCGTAATCGGTGAGTGTGGCCCAGATCAGCGGCAACGGCGCCACCAGCAGCGCGCGCGCCTCAATGGCAACAGCGCTGCCCTGCCGTTCGGCATGCACTGTCACATTGTCCGCCGCACCACATGCGGCTGCACCCAGCCACAGCAGCACCGTCGCAGCAACGTGCACAGTGGAAAATGGCAACCACCTCATAGCCATCATTAGACGGTCACCACCACCTTTTGATATAGCCCGCCGAAATACGTGCGCTTGTCGATCGATGCCGGCGTGAAATCCGCGGGCAGCCAATTGGAAATTTCGTCGCGCCACAAATCCATGGCGAACGGCTCCAGCCGCCGCAGCACCGGTCCGAACAACCATGAAAACGGACTGAGCGCATGCGGCCCGTGGTAGTCCACGATCACGATGCGTCCGCCGGGCTTGACCACGCGTATCGCCTCCGCGAGTGTGGCACGGCGCACACTTTCAGGTTGTTCATGCAACAGAAAAAACAGCAATGCCTGATCATAATTATGGTCGGACATACCCAACGCGGTGGCGTTCCGGTGCAGCAGCGCCACCGGCGTATTGACCGGCAGTTTTACCCGCAGGTTATGCAACTGCACCGGCAGCACATCAACGACATCCAGCATGCCGGTGACACGTTCGGCGAGGCGCATCGTAAGATCGCCGTACACGCACGCGATCTGCAGCGTTCTACCCGGTATGGTTTTGCCCAGCGCATCGAGCGCGGCGTCACGCAAACGATTGAAGTTACCCCATAGAATCAGGTTGACCAGCCATTGGCGCTCAAATACGCGCACCGCATTCGGATGCACATACGCCCACCAGTAAACTTCATCCAGGTAGGACGGGATCGCCACGGCTATGGTGTCTGCCTGGGCTATCACCGGTGGTATCGAAGGCGTTAACAAATGCGGTTTGCTCGAAATCATCAGTTGTCGTTCGTCCGTCAAGGGAATTTTTGTGCAGCACGGTGCCCACAACGCATTCTAGGAAAGAAGGCGTGAACGATTTGTAAAGCACCTGAGGCCGTGCGGCGAAATAGATTTAACTACTTGTTTTATTTATTGTTTTTAATACCCGCCATGGAGACGGCAGTTCTCGGGAAGACCTAAACGCGCAATCCACCCAGCACCACCGTGCGCATCGCCTCGCGCCTGGGCAGGGCGTCTGGCGCCATTTCTACCCAGCGCAAACCGGCAGACTCGCAGCAGGTTCGTGCATACGCCATTGTTTCGGCGGCGCTTCCCTCACTCACAACACATTGCACGACAGCAACCGCCTTGAACGATTTATCGCACACCACAAAATCAATCACGGCAGCGGTGAGCCGGCGTTGCCGCGCCTCGCGTTCAAATCCGCTGACACCCGTGGGTACATCAATAAGGGTTGCAACGCTGACTTGCGCCAGCACTTCGTGATCGGACAGGCTCGATTTCAGCAAGTAATAAAGCAGCGTCTGTGGCGGGGCCAACAAACGTTCACGCAAAGCGAACTGCATCGATGGCCGCACCGGTGCGCTGGGCGCGGAGGCTGGTATTGCCGACGCCGGCGCGGAAACCGCTGTGGCCGATGTGGCAGGCAACGCATCGGCGGCACCCTCTCCTGCGCTCTTGCTGAAAATTTCCTTCAGACGTTCGTTGCTGGCAGCTTCGCGTGCCGCAGTCTTGCGCCGGTAGTTCCAGACGATAACGGCAATAGCAACGAAAGGGCTCAACCACAGCAACGCCGTCAGCATGACTACTCTCCGGCAACCGCCTGCGCGGACGATATCAATCGCAGATTAGGCCTGGAATGCGTCGCATGGCGCCACGTGCCGGGCGCGATGTGCAGAAAGTGCGGGCCCAACCCGGCAATGCCCGGGCATCCCAGCAACGCCAGCACGCGGTCGATTTCTTCACGATAGATCGCAATCGCGCGGCGTGCGCCGGCCTCGCCGCCCGCGGCCACACCGTAGAGCGTGCCGCGTCCGATCTGCACCGCGTGCGCGCCGAGCGCCAGCGCTTTCACCACATCGCTGCCGCGACGAAAGCCGCTATCGACCAGCACCGTCACGCGCTTGCCCACGGCATCCAGCATTTCTGGCAGCACTTCCATCGGCGACACCGCGCCATCGAGATTGCGCCCGCCGTGATTAGACACAATCACGCCGTCCGCACCGCAATCGGCAGCATTGATCGCGTCCTGCGGATGCAGCAGGCCTTTCACCATCAGCTTGTGCGGCCACAGTTTGCGCAGCGCGCGCAGATCGTCCCAGTTCAAGGTATCGTTGCGCAGCGATGAACGCCCCATCGGCGCTGCGGTAATTCGTTGTTTTAGTTCTGTCGGGTAGTTTTCATACTTGGGCATGCCCGTTGTCAGCAGGTATCGCGCCAACACCGTCATCAGCCAGCGCGGATGCATCAGCACATCCGTCACGTTCTTGCGGGTAAACGAAAACGGGATGGTGAAGCCGTTGCGCAAATTGAATTCACGATTGCCCGGCGCGGCATTGTCCACGGTAACCACCAGCGCCTCGTAACCCGCCGCGCGCGCGCGTTCCACCAGTTTGTGCGACAACGATTTGTCGGGCCACATGTACAGTTGAAACCACAACGTGCTGCCTGGGCCACCGGCCTGCTCGGCAACTTTTTCCATCGCCGTCATTGACCCTGTCGCCAGCGTAAACGGTATGCCCGCCTCACGCGCGGCGCGCGCCAGCGCGATCTCGCCTTCGTGCCACATCAAACCCGCGGTACCGGTCGGCGCAATGACGATCGGCATGTTGTGCTGCTTGCCGAACAGCGTGATGCCCAGACTGCGCGCCGATACATCCACCAAGGTGCGCGGCTGCAAGCGTATGCGCTCGAACACCGCCCGATTGTTACGCAGCGCGACTTCGTCTTCAGTGCCGCGATCAACGAACTCGAACAATCCCTTGGGCACGCGCTTTAATGCGATCTCGCGCAGATCGAAAATGTTGTAGCAGCCGAGCGTGTTATCCGCTTTACCCGCCATGGGAGCCTCCCCGGAAAAACTGCGGCGCGGCGTTAACGTCAGACGCGCCGCAAAAGCGACATTCTACGCCGGCGCACGGTCACGCAGACGGCGGCGGTCCAGCCACCATGCCAGCGCCGGCAACACCAGCAGTCCACCCGGCATCACCAGCACGACCAGGTAGGGACTAAGCGTCGACAGCCGCTTGAGGTGAACCGCCAGTTGTGCCTTATCTTCGCCAGTCCATTGCATCTTGTTGCGTGGTTTCATGAGCAACGGCATCAGGCCGCGTACCTGGCTGAATTCTTTTACCAACCGTTGCCGTTCGCGCGCCGATAAATTACGCACCGAGGTAAACGCACGCGATGTAGATTTACCAAAATTGCCGAGCCTCGACATTGCACTGCCACTCCATAACTACTTGTTTTTAAATCGATTTATAAAACCCGTCTGCTGCACCCAACCGCCAATGAATCGCCAGGCACGCCACGCACTCCAGGCATAGCCTGCCAAACGAAACAAATGGCGGCGCCCCATCAGCACGGCCACGCCAACGGCGGCGCCCGCCGTCCACGGATGCGCTTTCACATAACGTCCGGCCTCTAATGCTTTATCGGCAACTGCGCACGGTTTCCTGAGCCGGCCTCCAAGCAGGGCGAGTTGCTCCCGTTGCTGACCAACGCGAATAACGATGCGTTCCTTGCGCAGCGCGAGCGCGATGTGCTGTTCCGCAGACATGACTAATCCGGTTGCGTCAGACGTTCGCGATCCGCATCCAGTTGCGCGAGGCTTGCCGCGAACAATTTGGATTTGGTATTCGCCCGCCCGCGCGCGGCAGCGGCGCAACACAGCCCTGCCACCAGATACGCGAGCGCAATCAGTCCCGTCGCCGTTACCCGATGGGTATCCCAAAACAGCAGGATGACGAAAAACGTGAATACCAGCACCGCCAGCGCCAGAAAAAATACCGCGGCAACGGCCAATGCGCCGATGCCCGCGAGCCGCAGCTTTTCTTCTTCCAGCTCGACTTGCAGCAGTTCGAGCCGCGTGCGCGCGGTGACAACCACCGTCGCGAGCAAGCCGCGCAATGAGCGAAACAAACCGCCTTGTGATGCAGCGCCCTTCGCTTCACCCTCAGGCGACTGATCTTCCATCCGTCTGATACGCGAAAGTTTAGCGGCGGCCGATCAGCAGACCAACCACCAGCCCGATGCCTGCGGCGATGCCCACCGCATGCCACGGATTGTCATGTACATACTCGTCAGTAACGCGCGCCGCCTGCTTGGTCTTGTCAACGACCACGTCCTTGGTGTCGGCAAGACGATCCTTGGCTTTGTGCATGTGCTCCTGCAGGCGTTCGCGGAGGATGCCGATTTTCTCGCCGGTCTGGCTGGCGGTGGCGCGTAGCAGCTCTTCAACATCCGAATAAACGGTTTTGAAATCCTGCACGATCTTTTCTTTGGCAATAGTGCCTTCAGTGGCTTCAGTGGTCATATAGGCTCCGTGCTGAGTGAGGGTTTAGACTGTGTTGGTATGGACTACGTTACCGATTTTCCCCGTTAAAATCAAATGGTTTTTGCACTGCAACAGACATTTAATCGACTTGAATATTGGCTTCCTTGGCGACTCTACGCCAGGTAGGAATTTCGCGCTGCAACTGGCCGACAAACGCCTCGGATGTGCTGCCCAGCGGTTCCAGCCCTGCAGCCGTAAAACGCTCGCGCAACACCGGGGTTTTGAGTAGCCGCACGATTTCGACGCTGGTTTTCTGCACGATCGCGCGCGGCGTGCCGCCCGGCAAAACCATGCCGTACCACACGTCGAATTCGTAGCCCGGCAAGCCCGACTCGGCCACCGTGGGAATCTCCGGCGCCGCCGGCGCGCGTTTCGCGCCGGTCACCGCGAACACTTTCAATTTGTCGCTTTTGGCGCGCACATGCGGCAACACCGTGGCCAGTCCCACCACCAGAAGTTGAATTTCACCCGCCATCACCGCCGCCATGCCCGGCCCCGTGCCTTTGTACGGCACGTGCAGTAAGGTAAAGCCGCCGGCAATGCGCATCATTTCCGTTCCCAGATGCGATGCCGAGCCCATGCCGCCCGAACCGTAACTGTATTTACCCGGATTTTTTCGCGCCAGCGCAATAAATTCCTGAAGATTCGCCGCGGGCAGCGA
>JBEBHE010000314.1:0-5424 GCA_040081205.1 Burkholderiales bacterium
GGGCAGCGATCATGCTTGCTTACGTGTGGCTGTCACTGGTACGCGCTAGCGCGTTGAAAAAGCTGGTGCTGGCGCCGAAGTCGGGCTGAAGCGCCACAGCAATGGTTTAGCCAAGCAGAAAACCCAGCTTTAAACAAGACTGAGGATTCGTCGCTGGTCCCTTAAATTCTTCGCCGCCCTTCGTCGCAGAACAATAGCCAGCCATCAGCCATTCACAGCAAATAGCGCTTCCTGCATAGGCCACATGTGGCTTAAGTCTACAGATTCCGCGTTCAAGACCTGCTGATATACCTGCCGAAATAACTCTGTACTTGGGTTAGATGGCAAGAATCGGAAGACCGATGCCGCTACATATTCTCGATCGGCCTCATAGCTTATCCATTTTCTATTTTCGATTTCCGCAACATACCCTGTGGTGTTTGATCCCGCAAAAATATCGACGACTAGATCACCTGGAGAAGTGAGAAACCTAATAAAAAATTCCGGGAGCTTTGAAGGAAATCGTGCGGGATGTCCCTTACCGCCAACAGCTTTGCAACCTTTCAAGTACGTACCATTGGATTCGCTATTCGGTATTTGCAACAGATTTGATGGAATCGCACCACCATTGTCCTTACTAAATCCCTTGCTAACATCATGCCCCGATGGTCGTTTCGCCGGTTGATAAAAAGCCTCCGGATCGTCCAAAAGCTTCTTCATCCTATCGCTATACGGCACGAGCACATTTGACGCATCCGCTTTTGGCCATTCGGTTTTCCCGAACCACCATACGGTATTGACCGCATCCTTCACTCTCAACTTCCGCTTGTTAACCCATTCGATCGGGCTCGGCAATTTTGATGGGTTATACCAATAAAAGTCCTCCGCTAGCGTGAAGCCTAGATCATCACAAAATCGGATAGGCACCCGAAAATTGTAAAGACTTCTTGATGGCGCACCCTTTTCGTATGCGCCACCTAGATCCACCACAAAACTACCATCGTTCTTCAGCTTTCTCTTTACTATCCGCGCAAACTCACACAACCAGTCCAAGTACTCGTGTTGATCCTTATTTCCATATTCTTTTTTTCGGAGCAACGCAAACGGTGGGCTAGTTAGCACCAAACTAACCGACTCGTCCGGAAGGGTTTCCAATAGTTCGAGTGAGTCACCGCAGTAACACGCGCCAAGCCTAGTTCGATATGCGGGTGCGATTGTCATGGATCAGAAAAGCTACTTAAAGTCTGTAGATATAAAGTCATCACTCTAGCATTCTTTTGTTCACTATGGTAGCAGCCTCAAAGCAATTTCGGTTGCGCGCCCAATTTGCGGCGCGCGTTCGCAGTGAACGCAAGCTGAAAGAGCTTTCGCAAGAAGCACTTGCGGAAAAATGCGGGCTACACAGAACATACATCGGCTCGGTCGAACGCGGCGAGAGAAATGTATCGATCGACAATGTTGAGCGAATCGCCAAAGCATTGGGTGTAGAACCTTCAATCCTACTGACTGGCAGTGGCAAATGAAGCCGCATTCTGATCAAGAGGAACTTGAGAAGCTTCTTCCGTATATACGGAAGTTGCAGGAGCTTGCAGACAAGCATGGCATCCGAGATATTTTTCAGGATAATGGTGGAAAACTCTTACAAGTCGCCTTAGCAACAGGGCTTACGGTGCTAGGAAAACGTGAGGGCAACGATGCGCGTGACGAAACTGGTCGCGAATATGAACTCAAGTCAGTCAATTTTGCTCTTACACAAAGTTTTTCAACACATCACCATCTGAATCCCACGATTCTTGCAAAATACCGCAAAGTTGGATGGATATTTGCGATTTACGAGGCGATAGAACTTAAGACCATCTATTACTTGTCACCAGAGAAACTAGAACCTTATTTTTCTGCGTGGGAAAAGAAGTGGCACGATAGTGGCCGTAAAGATATAAACAATCCCAAAATCCCAGTAATGTTCGTTGTTGCAAATGGCGATATTGTTTGGGGCCAAAAGTGGGATGTAATGCAAAATCGTGCCAGGTATCGGATACTCAAGAAAAGAATCGGACTTGATGACTTATAAGTGTGCTAGCTACACGCACAGAACAGAAACGCCTGACTTTCTTGAAATGCAGCGACGCGTGATGAATCAAATAGGTTTGGTCTTGCCGGAAGCGTGATCGCGTAGCGCCTTGTCCGCCAGCGCATCCAGCTTGCCTGCGCTGATATCGCGCTCGAACTGGCGATCCCACGCGTTGGCATCGAACTCGGTGAACCACGCGCGAAACTTCGCCCGCTCCGCTTCGGGCAGGTTCTGGATTTTCTGTTCCAATTGTTCGACTTCGCTCATGGGAAATTCTCCTTGGTGCTGTTCGTCATTCTAGCAATGGTTTGCTTTAGTTTGCCGTAGTTTCCTTTAGCGAAGGAGACTACACGCTGTTCTATCAACGCGTGAAGCATTGACGGTGGCTACGCACTATTCCGCAAAATAATTATACATAAATAATGTTTAAAAACAAAGGATTACAATATAATTACCGTAGCGGCTCGCTCAACACCGTCACACAGTTGCATCCCGCTATTTCATCACCCGCCCGAAATCCACCTTCCCCCGCTTCACCGGCGGACACCAGAAATACGCGCCGGTCAACGGCTGCGTAAATCGAAACAGCGCATCGATCACGCCGTCGTCGATGCCGGCCATACGCCGCAGCTGCGCTTCGAACGCGTCGAACGACGCGCCGAAGGCGACGAACATCAGTCCCGCGCGTTGCCCTTCGATCCACGGCATTGATCGCCGCACCACGAATGCTTCCGGATCAAAACTTTCCTGTGCGGTGCGCTTCACGTGCGCGGATGCGGGCGCGTTGCCGAGTTCGACGTTGTCGCGCCGGCGGCGCCCGATGGCGTTGTCCTGTTCGCGCGTGCTCATGGCGTCGAAGCTGGAAAAATTGTGCAGCCACTGCTGCACGGCCACAAAGCTTGAACCATCAAGGCCGGCGCCCCTGCCCGACACAATCGCCGCGCGCTGCGCCTTGGCGCCCTTGGGGTTTTCGGTGCCGTCGATGTAGCCGGAGAGATCGCGGCCTTCGCGATGGCGAAAGCCATCGACGATGGATTCGGTTTTGAATGCATCCCCTGTTGCGGCCTCGATGGCACGCGAACGATGCAGATTGCTGCCGTGATCATCGCCGCGTATCCAGCACCAGAGTGCGGCGGGCGTCACCGGGATCTCCACCTTCGCACCGCTGAACTTTGGAAACAGCCGCAAGCCGTCTATGGTCGCGCCGAGTTGCTCCGCGAGTTGCAGGCTGACGCCGGCCACAATTTCTTCGCCGTCGGCAATTGATGACAGTGCCGATAAAGCATCACGCAAGCGCTTTGGATTTGCGACCGAAAATGTCAGGTAACGCGCCGCGCGCGGCACGGCAGCGAGGATGCCGGGTTGAAAGGGGCTGGTTTTGCGTTTCATGAAGCGGCGTCTCCGGCATTGAAGTTAACGATTGTTCTCGTGCAATATTGTAAAACTTTCGCTACTCCTCTTTGTTAAAAGCGCCCGATGCGGCGGCAAGGCTTTTACGGCGCCATGCCCAACGCCTTCGCATCCCGCGCCCAGCGGGCTAGTTCGCGCTGCAAAAATGCCTGACTCGCCTCGCGCGAATTCGCGAAGGTTTCGATGTCGAGTTCCAGCACGCGGCTTTTGAAATCCGCCTGCGCCACCACGGCGGAAAGATCCTTGTGCAGCTTCGCTTCAATCGCCGCCGGGATACGCGAGGGGCCAACGAATATCCACCACTCCACATGATCGAAGCCGGGCGCGCCCGATTCGGCCAGCGTCGGCACGTCGGGCATGGTCTGAAAGCGCTTGGCACTGGTAACGGCGATAGCCTTCAAGCGCCCCGAACGAATGTGCTGCACGAACGCGGTGGGTGTCGCCATCAGCATGGCGATCTGGCCGCCGATGAGATCGGTCACGGCGGTGGCGCCGCCCTTGTACGGCACGTGGATGACATCAATGCCGGTGGCGCGCTTTAATGCCTCCATCGCGCGATGGCCGTTGGTGCTGGCGCCGGGGCTGCCGTAGGCGTATTTGCCGGGGCTGGCTTTCACCAGCGCAAAAAACTCCGCAGGTGTGCGCGCGGCAAAATCCGCACGCACCGTCAGCACCGCGGGTGCGGCGCCAAAGTAAAGGATGGCGCGCAGATCGCGCGCGGTGTCGTAGCGCAAGTCGGTGCGGATCGCCGGGTTCAGCGCCAGCGTGCTGCCGAACAGGCCCAGCGTGTAGCCATCCGGCGTGGCGCGCGCCACGGCTTCGGTGGCAATCACCGCGCCGCCGCCCGGCCGGTTTTCTACCAGCACCGTTTGCTTCCACGGCGCGGCAAGGCGCTCGGCGACAATGCGCGCCACGATATCCGATGCACCACCCGCGCCGGCGGAGAGAATGATGCGCACGGGTTTGTTGGGAAACGCGTCCTGCGCGCTAACCGGGGGTGTCATGCACGCCATCAGCGCAAGCATCGCACCCCGTAGCCCAATCCCATACCTGTCGTTCCCGCGCAGGCGGGAACCCATAACGCAGCGCCACATGAAACATTGGAAACATTGCATGGGTTCCCGCCTGCGCGGGAACGACAGTGTTGTTAAGGATGCGCTTATACGCCTAGACCACATGTCGGCGATCAATGCGCTTCGAGCCGCTTCGCCAGATCAGCATCGAATTTGCCATCGATGAGCACGAACGCGATATCGCATGGCGCATTGGAACGATTGCTCCACGCGTGATTGGTGCCGCACTGGATCATCATGTCGCCCGCTTTCAGCAGCACTTCGCTGTCGTCGAGCACGCAGTAGATTTCACCCGAGAGGATCAGCACGTAATCGATGGTCTCGGTACGATGCATCAGCGGATGGCGCCCGTTTTTGCCAAAGGTGGATGCCTGCTCATTGCCGAGTGCGGCGAACAGTTTTTTCGATTGCTCCGGGCTCATGTCACGAATTTCGCTGGTCTCCGGCATGATGCGGTTAATGCGGAACACGGTGCCGTTCTTTTCGGGCATCTGGCGGCGCGGGCCGAGCGTGGGCTCTTCGTGCTGGGCAACCACCGGCGTGGGCGTGGCATTGGTGCGCCAGATATCCGTTGACACATAACCGGGGCGCGCCGGGTTGGTCATCACGAACGGCGCCGGGCCGTCCGACAAAACAATCGCTTTGCCACTTTCATCGTGGCCGGTGACTACGCGTCGAACCATGTGCTACTCCTTTATTTCTTTATTATTGGAAATCACATTATCGTCGAAAATGATCCCTTGTCGTTCCCGCGCACGCGGGAATCCATACGATGTTTCATATGGCCCTGTGGTATGGGTTCCCGCCTGCGCGGGAACGACAGTGTTGGGTTATGATCTTTCGCGCGGCAAATAATAATCCCCGCCACATGGAGGAGCACTCCTTTGAAAA
>JBEBHE010000049.1:0-19642 GCA_040081205.1 Burkholderiales bacterium
TGGGACAACTGCGCCGTGCAACATCAGGCAGTGTCCGATTACAAGCCGCCGCTACGGCGCCATATGGAGCGCACCACGCTCACCGGAACGGCGCCGTTTTGACGCCGCCGCGGCGATGCGCGACAGACCCTGCAGGCTCTGTGTGAAATGACGTTAATCGATGGCGCGATATAAGCGCTGATCGAATAGCGCGCCGCTCATCGGCGTGGATACATCACGAAATGTCACGGTATGCGCCGCGGCCTCGTGTGCTTCCAGCGCACTGTGGTCGCGCCACGCCTCGACCAGCGTCAAGTGATTGGGGCGATTGCCCTGCTGCAGTATGTCATAGCGCAAATTGCCGGATTCCTTGCGGCTGGGGTCGGCAATGGCGCGCAGCGCCGCGATACCCTCGTCTTTTTTGGGCGGAATAAAATCGACGTGCGTCACCGTGAACACGGTGGCGCCCTTTGCACTCGCTGCAGCGGTTGCGGATCCGACGTCAAGACCGATGTGCGGACGTTCGTCGTAGCCTGCGGCAAGTATCGGTTTTAAATCGTCACGAAATTTTTTGGTATGCGCCGCAGCCAGGTTGGCATCGCGCGACGATGCATCCTGCCACGCCTCGATAATCGCGAAATGATTGGGCCGTTCGCGGCGCTGCAAAATTTCATAGCGCAACACGCCCGAAGCCTTGCGCGACGCGGCTCTCACCGACCGCAACAAGCCCGTAGCCTTTCCCGACACGCCGGGCGTCACTTCGATGTACGTCACCAGGTGGGCCGGCCCTTGGGGAACCTCAACTGGCGCCTGCGCATGAACACCCGGGAGGCCCACACCCGCCAGCATCACAAACCACACGACCGCCTTCAGTAATACTTTCATGTCACACCTCCCGTTAGAAAAACGCACGATATACCTGTTTCGCATAAAGCGCACTCGCTTTACAAAAGCCCGTGTTCAGTGATTATTCACCCGTCTTGCGCTTCATGGGACTTACCCTCACCTTACTGTGCACGGCATTGCTGCGCTTGCGCTCCGCGTTCCGATGCCTTGCTTCCTGGCGCCAGACTAAGCACCCATCACCGATAAAGCCGCGTAACGAGGCCCATCGGACTTCTTGTTTTTTAACCCGCTTGACTATCTTTCGTTTCGTCGCAATAGTGGAAGCGGTTTAGCGATTTTTCGGAAAAAATATGATATTGACGCGCATCATGTTTGTCATAATCTCGCCTTGCGCTTTGCCGCCGGAATTATTGCCCCTTTCATGCTTGGCAGGCGTGCGGGAACCCCCCATGCCTGACCCTGCTTGCCAGAACACCTTCTGCAGCACTACATTCAAACGACCGCAACCATGAAACGATTTCTCGCTTATTTTCTGGCCGCAGCAACTGGAAGTGCTGTTTCGCCGGTCTGCGCGACCGGCGGCAGGATTAACTTTTCCGCCGAGGGCGATTTTTCGGAATCAGCCATTCGACGCGGCGTCAAAGCCACGCGAGAACAGTGCGACAAGGTGGACAACGCGGTGTGGGTCAGCACAAAAGATCACGGTGCGGAATGCCTCAAATATTGGGCTGCCGGTTTCGCGGATAAATCCACGGATCGCGCGGTGGTGTACTTCCACGGCGATATTTGGGTTGGCACGGGAAAGACCAGCAAAGACTACCTGCGAACGAGTAATTGGATGATTCAGCGGGATGCGGAGGCGTGGTCAAAAAAACTGGCGGCACCGTATATTTTCTTTGCCCGGCCCGGCACCTTCGGCTCTTCCGGTGACCACATGCAACGGCGGCGCGCGGGCGAATCCATCCTGATCTCCGCCGCGCTGGAAAAAATCAAAGCACGGCTGAATATCCGGGAATTCGTTATCGCCGGTCAAAGCGGCGGCGGACATGTGACTTCTTCGCTTATTACCTACCGCGCTGATATCGTCTGTGCCGTGCCAACGTCGGCGCCTTCGTCACCGCGTGTGCGATGGACCGTCAAGGGCCTGACCAAAGACACCACCGGATACCGCGATTCGTACGAGCCAACCGAGCACCTGCGAAAAGGCAACGTGCATGCGAAACTGCGCGTGTTCGTGCTGGGCAATCCGGATGAAACAAATGTGGTCTGGCCCTCGCAGATCATTATGTCGGCCAAGCTCAAAGACGCAGGCATTCCGGTGGAGACGCTACATGGGAAGGGAACCGGCCCCGACGGGCACGGACTCGGCAACTCGGCGCGTATCGTGGCGGGCTGGTGTTTCAAAGACATCCCAACGCAGGAGATTGTGCGACAGGCCGCAGAGGGACTACGAGGATAAGCGCTTGCTGTTCCATTAAACGGGCACTTGCCTGATCGCGCGATTATTGTAATCTGCGCAATGCCCACAAGGAGTCTGTCATGGCTGAAACCCGCAAAGTCATCATCACCTGCGCTGTGACCGGATCAATACACACGCCGACCATGACGCCCTATCTTCCGATCACGCCGGACGAGGTGGCGGCCGGCGCTATCGGTGCAGCGGAAGCGGGCGCTGCGATACTGCATCTGCACGCGCGCGATCCGGTGGACGGACGGCCCACGCCAGACCCAAAAGTGTTCATGCAGTTTTTGCCGCAGATCAAGGCCGGCACCGATGCGGTGATCAACATCACTACCGGCGGCGGTCATAATATGACGGTGCAGGAGCGGCTCGCGGCACCCCTGCTGGCGAAGCCGGAGGTGTGTTCGCTCAACATGGGGTCGATGAATTTTGGCCTCTATCCCAATCTCGACAAACGCACCGAATGGAAACACCCTTGGGAACCGCAGTATCTGGAAGCCAGCCGCGATTTTATCTTTCGCAATACGTTCAAGGATATCGAATATTCGCTGAAGCATCTGGGTGAAGACTGCGGCACGCGCTTCGAGTTCGAGTGCTATGACGTTGGGCACCTTTACAACCTCGCGCATTTTCTCGACCGCAAGCTGGTCAAGCCACCGTTGTTTGTGCAGACCATTTTCGGCATCCTCGGCGGCATCGGCACGCATCCTGAAAATATGATGCACATGAAAAACATCGCCGATAAATTATTCGGCGATCAATACCTGTGGTCGATCCTCGGCGCCGGTCGTCATCAAATGGGACTCGTGACGATGGGCGCGCTAATGGGCGGCAATGTGCGCGTGGGTCTCGAAGACAGCATTTACATCGGCAAAGGCGAGCTCGCAAAAAGCAACGCTGCGCAAGTGGCGAAGATACGCCGCATTCTCGAAGATCTGTCGCTGGAAATCGCCACGCCCGCTGAAGCGCGCAAGATGCTGGCGTTAAAGGGCGGCGATAATGTTGCGTTCTAACTCGGCCTAAAGAAACTGCTGTTTATCCCTCAGCAGTCTCAGGGCGAACCGTCATTTTTCGTGCGGCGCCACGCATCATTGCTTCACCATCTTGGCATCCTGCGCGACTTTCTCCCACTTGATAAGATCCGCCGCGATCATTTTGCGGATTTCAGCAGGCGTGCGGGTTTCGATCTCCGCGCCCTCGGCCGCGAAGCGCTTTGCGTTGTCGGGCGACTTTAGTATGGCAGCGACCTCGCTGTTCAGCTTGTTAATGACCGCAGTGGGTGTACCGCCTGTCGCCGCCCACGCCCACCAGATCGACGCCTCGTAGCCGGGGAATCCTGCCTCATCCACCGTGGGCAGATCGGGCAGTATCGCAAGGCGCTTGGCGCTGCCGATCGCCAGCGCCCTGACCTTTCCGCCGCGCAAAGAAGGATTCGCCGTCGGAACCGTCGCTACCGCCATATGCGCGTGGCCGCCTGTCACATCGCTCAATGCCGGAACGCCGCCTTTGTAGAGGGCGATTACCGCGTCGATGCCAACGTGACTGCGAAACATCGCCGACACAAAGTGCATGAATCCACCGGCAGACGCCATGGTGATGTGATTCGGCTTGGACTTGCCGAGCGCCACCAACTCCTTCACCGAGTTGACCGGCAGCGACGGCCCCACCGTAATCAGCACCGGTCCGCGCCCGAGCGTCGCGGCGAACGTAAAGTCCTTGATCGGATCGTACGGCAGCTTTTTGATCACCGCCGGGTTCATGGTGAACGCGGTCGATGCCATCAGCAGCGTGTAACCGTCGGGGGCGGCGCGCGCGACCATTTCGCTGCCGATCATGCCTTCAGCGCCAGGACGGTTATCCACCACCACCTGGCGGCCCGTGCGCTCGCCAAGCTGGGCGCCAATAGTGCGCGCCATGATGTCGTTGCTGCCGCCGGGCGCCTGCGGCACGATCAGGCGGATTGGCTTGGTGGGGTAGTTTGCGTCCACGTTACCTTGCGCCGCACACACGCCGGCGGCTACGCAAGACACGGCTGACAGTATCAGGATCGCGTTCGTTGCAAAGCTGGCTTTCATACACTTCTCCCCTGGTGAATTGGCCGATCGGGATACCGTGGGTGCAGACGCAACTTACAGCCGGAGTATGGCCCCAAAACCCAGCGATTGACAAATGGGCGCAGTGACAGGCAGAAGGATACTATTATGGGCTGGCACGGGTGTTCGCCCCGCATTTTTCTGGAGACACAGGCATGGCATATGATCTGGTTATCAGGAACGGCACGGTCGTCGACGGCAAAGGCACGCCACGATTTCACGCCGACGTCGCGGCGCAAAATGGCAAGATTGTCGCCATCGGCAAGATTGATGATTTCGTCAAAGGCACGATAAGCACTATCGACGCCGCCGGCAAAATCGTTTGCCCGGGCTTCGTGGATCCGCACACGCATTACGATGCGCAAATTACGTGGGACCAACTGTTGTCGAGCTCCAGCGAGCATGGCGTCACCACCGTGATGATGGGTAATTGCGGCGTCGGCATTGCACCCTGCAAACCCGCCGTGCGCGGATTGCTGACCGAAGATCTGGTGACAGTGGAAGGCATCGATCACGATGTGCTGACCGAGGGCATACGCTGGGACTGGGAAACGTTTCCGGAATTCATGGATGCCGCCGCCAAACGTGGCAGCGCGATCAATCTGGGATTCATCGCCCCGCTCTCGCCTTTTCGCACCTACGTGCTGGGAACGGAAGCCAATGAACGCGCGGCGACGCCCGCGGAGACACAGATCATCACCGGCCTGCTGCGCGATGCCATGCAGGCCGGCGCGTGGGGATTCAGCACCACCACCAGCCGCCAGCACATCGGCCACGGCGGCAAACCGCTGTCGGCAAGGCTGGCGAGCCGCGACGAACTCACCGCGTACTGCGGCGTGCTCAAGCAACTCGGACGCGGTGTGATCGAAATGGCGCTGACCAAACGCTACTCGGAGCTTGCGGCAGACGAAGAAGAAATGCTGAAGTTCATGCTCGATGCCAGCGAGCGCCCGGTGACCTGGCTGTCTTTGCACAATCTTGTCGAGAAACCCAACGCCATCGCGGACATACTTGAGCGCGTCGCGCCGCTGATCAAGCGCGGCGCCTTGCCGCAGATACTCACGCGGCCGCTACTCTACGACATGAATCTGCGGCGGCCATTCATGTTTACTGAAATGATCTCGGCAAAGCCGATATTCGACGCGTCATTCGAAACACAAATGGCCATCTACGCCGACGACAATTTCCACAAAGCCTTCAAGGACGAATTGAAACTCGGGAGAAAATGGGCTGGCCTCGCGCAAAGCATCATCATCGTGTCGGTTGAGAATCCTGCGCTTAAACCCTATGAAGGCATGACCATCGGCGAGGTCGCGAAAGCGCGCGGCAAAGACCCCGACGACGTGTTCTTCGACATCGCGGTGGAAGATCAGCTTCAGGTCAAATACGTGGTGCCTCGCGCGAATACGGATAAAGCCGCGCTGGCCGCGGCGCTTCAGGACTCGCGCACCTTGATTGGATTGTCGGATGCCGGCGCCCATCTCGATATGTTGTGCGAGTCGGGTTACACCACCTATTTGCTGGGCTACTGGGTGCGCGAAGAAAAAGCGCTAACCCTGGAACGGGCAATTCAGCGTATTACCTCGGAGCCCGCCGATTTCTTCGGCATCAAGGGCCGCGGCCGCCTGGAAACCGGCGCCGCCGCCGACATCGTGGTATTTGACGAGAACAAGATCAACTCGCCACAACGGCCAACGCCAGTCAAGGATTTGCCCGCAGGAGGCACACGGCTTTACGCCAAGGCCGAAGGCATATCACATGTCGTGGTCAACGGGCGAATTCTGTATCAAAACGGCAAGCACACCGGGGCAGTGCCCGGTGAAATATTGCGCTCACACTGAACGTAAAACGGGTTTATTTTAAAAGGGATATGATGACATTTAATACTCGCAAGTTCGCACAGGTGCTTGGCGTATTTGCCACAATAACTGCGGGCACCGTTTCGTCGCAGCAATCGCCCGCGAAAAGAGACTTCGAAAAAGAGATCGGCACTGCACTGGCGTCCGCCAAGTCCGCAGCCGGGTTTGAGTTCCTTGGCACACTGGTCAGAACATGTCTGGTTCCACAGAGCGGCAGTGAAAACACCACGGACGTGCCGCCGTTCTACATCACCGACCCTGCCAGGACGCCGCCGCGTGAGAGTTGGTACACCGAACCCGCCAGAGTTTTTGATAATCTTTACTTCGTCGGCGGCAAGATACACTCTGCGTGGGCGTTGACGACGAAGGAAGGCATCATTCTTTTCGATACGATTTATCCCTACAACTCCGAAGAACTCATCATCGGCGGCATGAAAAAAGTTGGCCTCGATCCCCGGAATATCAAATACCTGATCGTGTCACACGCCCATGGCGATCACATCGGCGGCGCCGAGATGATGCAATCGCGTTATGGCAAGAATGGCATGCGCGTGGTGATGGCCGGACCCGATTGGGATCTGGTCGAAAAATATCCGAACCGCTACAGGACGATGGCGCCCAAGCGCGATATCGTCGCCACCGACGGCATGAAAGTAACCCTCGGCGCATCCACCGTGACGATCACCCACACCCCTGGCCATACGCCGGGCACGCTGTCTTACACGTTCCAGGTTTTAGACAACGGCCGCCCAGTCAACGTCGCGTATTCCGGCGGCACCGCATTCAACTTTGTCAACAACACGCCGGACCCCGGCATCAAGAATTTCCAGATTTACATCGACTCACAGCGAAAATTCGCCGCAAACGCCGCGGCGAGCGGCGCGACGGTGCTCATGTCGAACCATTCGGAATTCGACATCGCCGACACCAAAAACAAAATGCTGGCAGCACGTGGCAACGGCCCGCATCCTTACGAGCAGGGCGCCGACGCGGTGCAGCGCTATTTCAGAGTGATGGAAGGGTGCGCGCGCGCGGCACAGTTGCGGCTGGAGCAGAAGCAAGCGGAGACGGCAAAGCCGTAGAATATTCACAAGTTGCACGAACACACTGCGCTTTGCACGTCCTGCCCTTGCCAGAACGGGTATCCTCAACATCATGGACGGGACGATCAACCTGACACTCAAGTTTGCGCCGCTGGCGAGACGGCCTGACATCCGCCGGTTTGGGCGCCGCTGGGATGTGTGCGTCGAAATTGACGGGGTTTTGCGGGTATTTCAAGAAGGTCCGCGCCACACAGTGACAGTCTCGCCCGGGCCGCACAAGGTGACAGTGTGGTTCCGGGGCGCCGGAATTGCCATTCTCGGACGTTGGTTTCGCTATGGGTTGAGAAGTTTGAATGTCACGGTTAAGCCCGGAGCAGCCTTGCAGGTAACGTACGAAGGATCTGCATTCTGGCATATGGGAGGCGAGGCCAAATTGGTGCTTGGCTGAGCAAGCAAGGCGGGGCCAAGCGCAGCGTGCCCACGCGCATTAACCCACCTTCTCGCCAGCACGATCCTGAATCCCCCGCTGCCAGGTAGAAGACCGGATACCGATCTTGTTGGCTGCGCGCTTCTCCAGCCAGTAGCCATACGCCCGCGACGTATGCGCGAAAGGCTTTGCAATGCCGAGTTTCTGCGCTGCATCAATCGGCCAATTAGGGTTGTGCAAAAACTCGCGTCCCAACGCCGCCAAATCCGCGCCGGAAGAACGGATGATTTCTTCGGCCTGATCGGCATGAATGATCATGCCCACTGCCATCGTTTTGATGTCCGCGCCCGCCTTGATGCGCCGCGCGTAATCCACCTGATAGCCATAGTTGGGTGTGATCTCGGACGCGTTGGCTTCCGACATGCCGCCGGCGCTGCAATCGATCACATCAACGCCATGTGTTTTAAGCACGCGTGCGACGGCGACACTGTCTTCTATCGTCCAGCCCGTTTCATCCACCGCCGAGGCGCGCAGGAACAAAGGCTTCTCGTCCGGCCAGTATTTGCGCACCTCGCGCACGACTTCGATCGCAAAGCGCATGCGCTTGTCCGGCGTGCCACCGTATTCATCGGTGCGCTGGTTGGCCACCGGCGACAAAAACTGGTGAATCAGATAACCGTGCGCGCCGTGCAGCTCCAGCACATCGAAACCGGCTTCATTGGCGCGCCGCGCAGCCTGTCCCCAATTCGACATCGCTTCCTGTATATCGTCATGCGTCATGGCGCGCGGCACGGCATATCGCTCAGAGAACGCCACCGCGCTGGGCGCAATCAACTCCCATTCTTCGCCGTGATCGACGCCCGGGCACTGCGCCATCGGCACGCGCCCTTCCCACGGCACGCTGCGGCGCGCCTTGCGTCCGGAATGACCGAGTTGTATGCCGGCCACCGCGCCGTTGCGCTTGATCAGATCAGTGATGCGTTTCAAGGGTGCGACGAAATCGTCTTTCCACAAACCCAGATCGCGTGGTGTCGAACAACCGCGCGGATCGACTTTGGTAGATTCCACGAATACCAGGCCCGCACCGCCGGCGGCAAATTTGCCGTAGTGCATGAGATGCCAATCGTTGACGTGGCCGTTGTCGGCGCAGTATTGCAGCATCGGTGACAGCACAATGCGATTTTTCAACGTGACGCCACGAATCTGCAGCGGTGAAAACAACATCGATTCCATTAAATATTTTCCTTTAAAAACATATATTTAGATAAAACCTCACAGGCCACCATGCACCGCATCTGGCGAGCCATCAACGCGGCCGCATTTCAACACGGCAATTTGTACCAATCTATGCGTAACCACATGCGTTTATTTTTTAAATTGCGGGCCGTGCCGCTGTGGCGCTCACTCCGGTTTAATGCCTGCCGCCTTCACTACCGTTACCCATTTGACGATTTCACTGCGCATGAACGCGGCGAATGCTTCCGGCTTGCCCCCGCCCAATCGCGCACCACCCGGCGTCAGCTTGTGCCGCACCTCGGGTACTGCCAGCGCACGCGCCATATCGACGTGCAGGCGCGACACAATGTCGCGTGGCACGCCGCCGGTGGTAAAGAAGCCATACCACACGGCGGTTTCAAAACCTGGCACACCGGATTCCGACACCGTTGGTAAATCAGGGATATCCGGCAGCCGTTTTCCCGCCGCAATACCGATCATGCGCAGCTTGCCGGCCTGCACCAGCGGCATCACGGCAAGCGGCATGCTGAACTGAAAATGCACCTGCCCTGCCGCCAGATCGGTGAGCGCGGGCGCGGTACCTTTATACGGCACATGCACGGTGTCGATACCTGCGGCAATACTAAACTGCACGCCCGACAAATGATTGGTGCCGCCCACGCCCGCGGACGGATACATCAATTGCCCCGGCTTGGCCTTGGCCAGCTTGACCAATTCATCCGCGTTACGCGCCGGTAATGATGGATGCACCACCAGCGCAAACGGCGCGTGCAGCACGTCGGTTACCGGCGCAATATCGCGCTGGGTATCATAGGGCATAACACGCCGCATGCTCGGTAAAATCACGATTGAACTCGACATCAGCAACACGTGATGCCCATCGGCGGGGGATTTGGCAATAATATCAATACCAATCAAGCCGCCGGCGCCGCCACGATTGTCCACAACGACTTGCTGGCCCAGATATTCCGTCAGGCGCGGCGCGAGCAGGCGTGCGGTGGCATCTGCCGGACCACCGGCGGCAAAAGGCACCACCATGCGTATCGGTTTCGCGGGCCACGCAACTACCGCAGGCTGCGCGAACGCACCCGATGCCATTGCCCACAAACCGCCGATCAGGTATGTCGTGATGCGCGGACGCACCAGTAATTTCCGTGAATTGACGTTTGCATGCCGCCAGTGTTCCAGCGTGTGCAGAGGCCGGCGATTGACAAGCCGAGCGCCAGGCACGCCGCCGATGATGACGGGGCGCCATGGCCATTTCATGCTGTGCGCCGCACTGGATTCCCGCACTTAATTCGCGTGCGGCGTGGCCCAATGCCCGGCGTCGTACCCTGGACGATAGTTGCGGTTGGTCTGCACCGGATTGCGATTCACCAGCGGCCGCGCATACAGCGGATGCGTGATGCTGCGCACTTCATGTTCGATGGTGTATAAAAACTTTCCGCTGTCAGGATCGACGATATCCTTGAAGCGATATTGATACTGGTCGCTCTCTTCCGTGATCAGTCCTTTGGCTTTCAACCAGTGATGCGGTCCAGAGAAGTCGGCGATATAAATCTGCAAGTGATGACCATCGTATTCAGGAATCGGCTTGGTGGTCTCGCGAAAAACGAGATGCTGGTTATGTCCGACCATGACACGCGCCGCACGGCCCGCTTTGTCATCCACCACCTTCGCCGGTGCCCTGATCGCCTGATTGTAAAAGCGCGCGATGCCATCGGCGGCGCCCGGCGGCACATCGAATTCCACGTAAGCCATGCCCAAAATCACGCCGCCAAAGCGGGACGGATCGGGCTCATACACCTTGAACTTGTTGCCCCACGGACAGGTGACTTCGACATACTCGCCGCAATCCTTGTAAGCGAATTTGGTTCCAGCGAGTTTGGGCGTTACGTATTCCAGCCGTTTCAGCAACGCGGCGCGATTCGGCTGCACAATACCGGTATGACCACGCAGCACCTGCGCCGGTTTCGCCGGACAATGAATCTGGCTACGGCCAATATTGACCCACATATTTTCCAGGCCGGTCATGATGTATGGATCGCGCGTGAAGCCCATGCCGGTGATATAGAACAACGTGGCATTCACCTGATCCGGCACCGTAGTATTCGTATGCTCGAGCCAGACAGAATTGCCGATGTCTTCTGCGGCACGATCAAAAGCCGGTTGCGTATTGTTATCCATGAGCGCCTCCAATGAAATCAAATTGAACTAGGTGATGATGGTGGATTCTAGCGCGAAGTCGTGTATTGTTCAGCGAAACGTCCGGATGTTGTCTCCTGGGAAATGGCGCATAACCAATTGTTTTTATTATGAAATTATTACCCCCCTCTTTCAGCCTCCTTACGCACTGCGCGGTGCTGTCGTTGGCCGCACTATCAAACCCGGCCAACGCGCAGGATCGCGCCGCCAACTATCCATCCAAAACCGTGCGCATCGTCACCGGGTCGGCACCCGGCGGCCCGCTGGATTTCAGCGCACGGCTCGCCGCGCAAAAATTGTCTGAAGCGTTCGGCCAACCCGTGGTGATCGAGCCGCGCCTGGGCGCCAGCGGCACCATTGCCAACGAATTTGTGGCGAAGGCCGCGCCCGATGGCTACACGCTGGGGCTCGGCAGTATGGCGACCTTATGCGTGGTGCCGCACCTGTATCCGAAAATCGGCTACGACTCGCTGAAAGATTTTGCACCCGTTACCATCGTGTCGGCGGTGGGCTTCGTAGTGGTGGTGCACCCGTCCGTGCCCGCGCGTAATGTGAAGGAACTCATTGCACTGGGCAAGGCGAATCCGGGCAAACTCAGTTTCGGCACTTCCGGCGCGGGCTCGGTCACGCATCTGGGCATCGAAATGCTGAAGCGCATGGCGAACGTCAATTTTTTGCATATACCGTATAAGGGCGCGGCCCCCGCGCTGATTGATCTGATGGGCGGACAAACCGATTTGATGTACGACAGCGTGCTCACCTCCGTGCCGCATATTAAAAACGGAAAAATACGCGCACTGGCCGTCGGCTCCGCCAAACGTTCGCCGCTGCTGCCGGAAATGCCCACGGTCGCCGAGTCCGGCCTGCCCGGCCTGAGTCACTTTGAAGCCGACACCTGGTTCGGTATTGTCGCGCCGGCCGCCACGCCGCGCGACATCGTATCGCGCTTGCACACGACGCTGGTTAAAACCATCCGCGACAGGGACGTCACCCAACGACTGCTCAGTCAGGGCATGGAACCGGTGCTCGTCACGCCTGAACAGTTCGCCGAGCGCATCAAGCAGGATCTGCCACGCTGGGGCAAACTGCTGAAATCGGCAGGCATTAAGGCAGAATAACGCCGGGTCGATTGTTGCCTCATCATGTCATCGGCACACCAGGTAAAAGCAACGCCATCGGCCCGTTTTGTCAGCAGCGTCGCCTGGTCTTTTATCTGGCTGTCCGCCTTCACCCTACTGCTGGCGGCCATTCAATATATGTTGTTCGCCTATGCGGTTCCGATGGCGCCGCTGCGTGCAGCATTCATCGACGCGATCGATGTAAAGCTGCTGCCGCCTTCAGCATTGACGTTGCTGGAACACTTGCCCGGTATCTGCATGGCACTGTTCGCCGCAAGCCTGCTGACACTGCTGGTGTCTATCGCCCTATTAAAACGTAAAAACTGGGCGCGCATAACCTTCGCGTGGATCATGATCGCGACCGCACTCCTGCATTTCGCGGGACTGCTGCTACCGTTTTACATCGGGCACGATGTCTCAAATGCCATCAACAACATGCCACCCGACGTACGCAGCGCCGCCATCATCATGACAAAAATGCTTTCCGTCATCAGCATGGCAATGGGCATCGTGTTCGGCATCGCCTTTGCCTGGATCGCCAAACGTCTGTTTGCAGCGGAGATAGCACGGGAATTTGTTACGCGTGAAGCCGCATGAGGTTCGTTATAGGGAAAAACAGGATTACACCCAACGCCTCGGTCAATCCGCCTTGGCGCCCGACGCCTTAACCACCGGCCCCCATTTCGCCAGTTCGTCACGAATAAATTTTGCGAAATCCTCTGGCGTATTTGGTGTCGCGGCGTCGATACCCGCGCCAGCCATGCGATCTTTCACCTCCTGAAGCAACAGCACGCGATTGGTTTCGGTGTTGATTTTGCTGATAATCGCTTTGGGGGTAGCGCCCTGCACCATCAAGCCGTACCAGATAGAGGCAGCTACCTGCGGGTATCCGATCTCCGTCATGGTGGGAACCTCGGGAAACATCGCAAGGCGCTTGGGACTGATCGCTGCCAGCACGCGCGTACGGTTCGATTTGATGTGCGCGAGATGCGGTGCGATGGCATCGAACGCGACGGCAACCTGTCCGCCCGCGACGTCGGTTGCCGCCGGCCCACTGCCTTTGTAGGGAATGTGTTGCAACGGCGCGCCGGTCGCGCCCTTGAACAATTCACCCACCAGATGCGGTGCACCGCCGGAGCCCGACGAGGCAAATCCCAACGCACCGGGTTTCGCTTTGGCAAGCGCGATCAATTCCCTGATCGACTTCGCCGGCACAGCAGTGTTGACCACAATAATCATCGGCATGGTCGCGGCCAGCACCACCGGCGCGAAATCTTTTACCGGATCGTACGGCTGCTTTGAATAAACATGCGGGCCGATGCCGTGCGTGGTAATTGACGCGAGCAACAGCGTATAACCATCCGGCGCGGATTTTGCGACGATATCCGCAGCGATCATGCCGCCGCCACCGCCGCGATTATCGGTGACGACCGTATGCCCCAACGCATCACTGAGTTTTTGTGCTACCACTCTGCCGACCAGATCAGCGGCGCCGCCCGGTGGCACGGCAATCACCAAACGCGCCGGGCGAGTTGGGTAATTCTGCTGTGCGTGGCTTGCAGCAGCTGGCACCCCCATCAGCAGAATATATATAAATAGTTGGTTTTTAACGTTATTTTTCATATTACTCATCTGTCGCTATTAAATTTCGTGCGCCTGGCAGTACAGGATTAGATTTTATACGGGATCACACCTGCCACGTTTGTACTACATCATGCAGTGGTAAAGTAAAGCCATCACCTCTGAAGAACCGCCACATGGAAATCGTCAAACTCCACCCCGAAATCGGCGCCGAAATTCGCGGCGTCAGCATGGCCGATGTCGCCAACGACGACAACGCGTATCGTGCCGTGCGCGCCGCATTTGAAGAACACTCTGTATTATTGTTTCGCAATCAACCCACCGACGATCAGATACAAGTCGGCTACTCGGCAAAATTCGGTCCGCTCGAAACCGCCAAGGTGGCGTCGCTCGGCGAAGGCACACCGTTTTCAATCCTCACCAATATCGATAAGGCCACCGGCAGTCTGGTGCCGCCCACGCACAAGGAAGCGCTGCGCGCCAAGGCCAATCAGCTATGGCATACCGACAGCTCGTTTCATGAAACGCCTGCGCTGGCGTCAGTGCTGTCGGCGCGCACCATTCCCGGCGCGGGCGGTGAAACGGAATTCGTGTCGCAACGGGCGTCGTGGAACCGCTTGTCCGACTCGCTGCGCGCCAAACTTGCGAACAGTTACGCCTGGCATAGCTACGCCCATTCACGCGGCAAAATTGATCCCGCGCTGGCCTCGCAACGCGAACAAAACGCACTGCCGCCCGCACGCTGGCGCATGCGCTGGCGCAATCCGGTGAATGGCCGCGATGCCCTCTACATCGCATCCCATACCTGCGGCATCGACGGCATGGCCGATCAGGAGGCACTGGCGCTGATCGACGAACTCATGGCCATTTCCACCGCGCCGGGCCACAGCTATCAGCACGAATGGCACGCAGGAGACGTCATCATGTGGGATAACCGCGCCAGCATGCATCGCGGGCGCCCGTGGCCCGGCGACAAACCGCGCTACATGATCCGCACCACCATCGCGGCAACAGACGGCGATGGCGTGGCCGAGTTGCGGCCACCGCATAATCCACGTAAAGCAGCGTGATCGCTGAAGGCGACACGCGCGCCCTGCACCTGCTCACCACCGTCTTCGGCCACCCTGCTTTTCGCGGTGCGCAGCAGGAGATCGTCACGCACGTTGCCGGCGGCGGCGACGCGCTGGTGCTGATGCCCACGGGCGGCGGCAAATCCCTTTGTTATCAATTGCCGGCGTTACTGCGTGAAGGCACAGCCCTGGTAGTATCACCGCTGATTGCGCTGATGCAGGATCAGGTCGCGGCACTCAAACAACTCGGTGTGCGCGCGACATTTTTAAACTCCACGCTGGATGGACAGCAGGTCAATGCGGTGGAACGCGCATTGCGCCAGGGCGAGCTTGATCTGCTGTACGTGGCGCCGGAGCGGCTGATGATGCCGCGCATGCTTGAACTGCTGTCTGAATCGAAAATCGCGCTGTTCGCCATCGACGAAGCCCATTGCGTGTCGCAATGGGGCCATGACTTCCGCCCGGAATATCTGCAACTGTCGGTACTGCACGAACGCTTTCCAGACATCCCGCGCATTGCGCTCACCGCCACCGCCGATCCGCAGACCCGCGATGAAATTATCGTGCGGCTCAAACTTGAAGAAGCACGCGTCTTTGTCTCCAGCTTCGACCGTCCCAACATCCGCTACACCATCGTCGATAAACAGGAAGCGCGCGCGCAATTGCTGCGCTTCATTCGCGACGATCACACCGGCGACGCCGGCATTGTGTATTGCCTGTCGCGCAAAAAAGTCGATGAAACCACAGCGTGGCTCGCCACCCAGGGCGTACGCGCGCTGCCGTACCATGCAGGCATGGACAGCGCCGCGCGCGCCAAGCATCAGGCACGCTTCCAGCAGGAAGACGGCATTGTGGTGGTCGCCACCATCGCTTTCGGCATGGGCATCGACAAGCCCGACGTGCGCTTTGTCGCGCATCTGGATTTGCCCAAAAGCATCGAAGGCTACTATCAGGAAACCGGCCGCGCCGGGCGCGACGGCAAGCCGGCCGATGCGTGGATGACCTATGGTCTGGGCGACGTCGTGCAGCAACGGCGCATGATCGACCTGTCCGAAGGCGGCGAGGCCTTCAAACGCGTGTTGTTCACCAAGCTCGATGCGCTGCTCGGCCTGTGTGAAAGCGCCGGCTGCCGCCGTGTGCGTCTGCTCGATTACTTTGGCGAATCGAGCACCCCTTGTGGCAATTGCGACAACTGCATTGAGCCGCCGCAAACCTGGGACGCCACCGACGCCGCGCGCAAGGCACTATCGTGCATCTATCGTACCGACCAGCGCTTCGGCGCAGTACATCTGATCGACGTCCTGCGCGGCCGCACCACGGATCGCATCACGCAATGGAATCATGACAAGCTCAGCGTGTTCGGCATCGGCGCCGACCTCGACGAAGCGGCGTGGCGAAACGTGTTTCGCCAACTGGTTGCGCTCGGATACGCACGGCCCGATCATGAGGCCTACGGCGCGTTGAAACTCGCTGATGCCAGCCGCGCGGTATTGAAAGGCGAAGCCAAGGTTGACATGCGCCGCGTGGTGACGCGCAAGGAAAAATCCGCGAAGCCGCGTCGCGGCACAAGCAGCCCTTCTGCTTCACAACCCAATGCAGCGCTGCTCGATAAACTTAAATCATGGCGCTATGGGGAAGCCCAGTCGCAATCCGTGCCCGCGTTTGTGATTTTTCACGACAGCACGCTCGCCGGCATCGCCGCAGCTAATCCCAAAACACTGGACGATCTATCGGAAATTTCAGGTATCGGCGCCAAGAAACTGGAACGTTACGGCGAGGCCATTCTAGAATTGCTGCACGGGTAACAACACTACTCTACCCGCGCCCCGCTATCCTGCACCACGCGCGCCCACTTTGCCGCTTCAACTTTCATGAAGTCATAGAACTTTTCCGGCGTATCCTGAAACGTAATTTCTTGCCCTGCTATGCGCAGCATCCTCTGAAATTCCGCATTCTTCACCACGCGCAATAATTCGCCATGCAAACGCATCTGCATATCACGCGTCATGCCTTTCGGCGCCGCAATGCCGAACCACGCCACCATTTCGTAGCCTGGCACGCCCGCTTCGGCGATCGTGGGCACCTCGGGCAATTCCAGCGAACGCTTGGCGCCACTCACGCCCAGCGCGCGCAGCTTGCCGCTTTTTATGAATTGCAGCATGCCCGCGATGCCGGGGAAACCCACCGTCACCTGCCCCGCCAGCAAATCCGCTGTGGCCGGACCGCTGCCGCGATATGGCACGTGCGTCATTTGTATGCCCGCCATTTTGGTGAACAATGCGCCCGTTAAATGTTGCGTGCCGCCGTTGCCCGACGACGCGTAATCGATTTGATTCGGTTTGGCTTTTGCCAGCGCGATCAGGTCCTTGATCGATTTCGCCGGCAGCGACGGATGCACCACCAACACATTCGGCGCATTGGTAATTTGCGTAATCGGCGTGTAGTCGTTCAGTGCGTCGTAAGGCAATTTTTTGTAAAGCGCCGCACTGACGAAATGCGTGTTGCTGATCATGAACAGCGTGTGCCCATCCGGCGGCGCCTTCGCCGCTGCGTCCGCGCCTATCGTTGAACCCGCACCTGGACGGTTCTCAATCACCACCTGCTGCTTGAAGTTCTCCGACAAGCGCTGACCCAGAATGCGTCCAGGCACATCGGCGGCACCGCCCGCGGAAAACGGAATGATCAGGCGCACCGGGCGCGTCGGAAAATTCTGCGCATCGGCGCGGTGCGCGAGCACGCTCAAAAGCACTATGGAAAAAACAATGTAACTATTTGTTTTAATTTGATATTTCATAATAAATTTAATCAGTAATTTAGCGCGGCATAATAACAGACCCCGCGTTTTAGTCTCTGTCGCGTCAATGGCAGGCAACGCGAGCCCCACGAAAGCCGGGCTTGTGCTGCCCTTTACGGGCACACCCCTATGGATATCGGGCATGGCGCCGCCGAAACATCGATTACGCGAATGCTCGCGGCGATTTGACGCACGCCTCCCAACAGAACAGCGCAAGCCGATGAACCGTCAAAACAAACCCGAAACATCGTCAATTAAGCTTGTGCGGCGGAATGCCCTGCGCCATCGCAGGCACCGCAAAATCAGGATCAATCGCCAGCTTGAGATCCCAGTTGCTCTGTGCCACCGCATCCAACACCAGCTTGGAAATCATGTGCAGCAACTCGGTGTTAACCACCACGTCAATGCCTTGCCCCTGTTCCGGCTGAATACTTAACACTTGCTGTGCATTCGCATTCTGCTTGGCAGTAATTTTCGCCAATAGTACGGGCTCATCACCCAACGGCAATGCCTTCGCGGCTTCTTCATACTTCTTTTCAAAGTTGCCCGCGCGCACGGCGTCCGAATGCTGAAAACCCATCATCGTGCGACGGATTTTTTCGTCAACATGCACCACAGCAACCGGATCGCGTTCCAGCATTTTGATCAGGACCAGCCACAATAACTTGACGTAGCGGCGTGTCATCCAGAAGCGAAATTCCGCACGGTCTAATGTTGAAACGCGCAACAGGATACGATCCTGCAACCGGTCGTACGTCATTTGTATCTGGTGAATATTCATAAGCCGCGAGCTTACCGTTCGACTGGCGCGCCGTAAAGCCGCGGCGAAGCCTTAGTGCAGCACAGCTTTGTCGAAGGTAAACGCGCCGCTCTTGCTGATATCCACGTGTATCGCATCTTTTGCCGCGAAGCGTCCGTCCAGTATTGCTTTCGCCAACGGGTTCTCCAACTGCGCCTGAATCGCGCGCTTTAGGGGCCGCGCGCCATACACCGGATCAAAGCCTGCCGCCGCGAGTTCACGCAGCGCGGCATCGCTGACGTCTATTTTCATGTCCATCGCCGCCAGTCGTTTCTCAAGGAGCGCGAGCTGAATTTTCGCAATCGACTGAATATGCTTCTCGTCGAGGCCGTGGAATACCACAATCTCATCGATACGATTGATGAACTCCGGACGAAAATGTGTTTTCACCTCGCCCAGCACCGCGAGCTTGATCACCTGATAATCGTCGCCCTGCATCTGCTGAATCATGTGCGATCCCATGTTGGAAGTCATCACGATCACGGTATTTTTAAAGTCCACGGTGCGTCCCTGGCCGTCGGTCATGCGCCCGTCGTCCAGCACTTGCAGCAACACGTTGAACACGTCCGGATGCGCCTTCTCGATTTCGTCGAGCAGAATCACCGAATACGGTTTGCGGCGTACCGCTTCGGTCAAATAGCCGCCTTCTTCGTAACCGACATAGCCCGGCGGCGCGCCGATCAGGCGCGCGACCGAATGTTTTTCCATGAATTCCGACATGTCGATGCGGATCAGATGATCCTCTGAGTCAAACAGAAACTCGGCCAGCGTTTTGCACAATTCGGTTTTGCCGACACCCGTCGGACCGAGAAACAGGAATGATCCATAAGGACGCTTCGGGTCGCCCAGCCCTGCGCGCGAGCGGCGAATAGCGTCCGCCACCAGGCGCACCGCTTCGTCCTGACCTACCACGCGGGCGTGCAAACGATCTTCCATTTTAAGCAGCTTCTCGCGCTCGCCTTGCATCATGCGCGACACCGGAATGCCGGTGGCGCGCGACACCACTTCGGCAATTTCCTCGGCGCCGACGTCGTGGCGCAGCAGCTTGAACTCGTGCTTGGCGCCCTGCGTTTCGGCCGATTTCAGTTGCGCTTCGAGTTGCGGCAACTTGCCGTATTGCAGCTCGGCCA
>JBEBHE010000315.1:0-5410 GCA_040081205.1 Burkholderiales bacterium
CGGAAATCAAACCCCGTGCGGCATTATACACACTATTATTTTTGTGGGTATTTGTTTGATTTATGGGGCTTTTTAGGCATATTGCGGTGCATGGGTGATTCAAGTATGGCCGGGCGTTTCGCTGCGCAGGTTGTGGCATGGCGAATGGCTTTTTCTAAGGTAAAGTATGCTTTGTATGGACAATAACGTAGGCATTCAATAATAATATATAAGCTTTTGTTTTTAAACATTATTTTAAATTTTAATTCCACATTGTTCGCATCACGCAATTTGCGTGACGCAGGCAACCTCATCAGCCACCGGAGCTCGCGCATGACCGATAAATCACGAAGCGTTTCTCAACCCAAGCCGCACAAACTGATCGTCGAAAAAGACGTGTGGATTCCGCTGCGCGACGGCGGGCGCTTGTGCGCCGATATTTTCCGGCCGGACACCACAACCAAAGTGCCGGTGATCGCGAACATCACCGTGTACCAAAAAAACAAGCTGTGGATACCGCCGCCTGACCTCGATGAAAAAGCCAATCCGCATATGAACTGGGAGACGGTAAATCCGGAGTGGTGGTGCCCGCGCGAGTATGCGTGCCTGCGCATTGATTCGCGCGGCTCGGGCCAATCACCAGGTAAGTGCGAGCCGAGTTCGTATCAGGAATCGCTGGATTTTTATGATTGCATCGAGTGGGTGGCCAAACAGCCGTGGTGCAACGGCAGCGTCGGCACGCTGGGCATTTCGTATCACGCAAGTTCGCAATGGCGCGTGGCGAATCTGCAACCACCGTCGCTGAAAGCGATCATGCCGTGGGAAGGCCGTGCCGATCAGTATCGCGATCAGTGTTATCACGGCGGCATTTTCTCGATGGGTTTCGTTTCCAACTGGATTGCCACGCACACCGCGCATCATCTGTTGGGACGTCCGCGCAGCTTCAATCCGGAATCATTTCAGCCGGATATGCTGTATCAGTTGATGCGCAATGATCTGGATTCGGATTGGTGGCGCATGATGAGCGCGCGCTGGGACAGCATCAAGGTGCCGGTGTACAGCGCCGGCAACTGGGGCGGCTTTTCGCTGCATTTGCGCGGCAATACCGAGGGTTATACCCAAGTGAAATCCGCGCATAAAAAGCTGCGCATCCATACCGGCACGCATTTTCATCCCTTCCACTCCAACGAAGGACGCGCCGAACAACTGCGCTGGTTCGACCATTGGCTGAAAGGCATCGACACCGGCATCATGGACGAACCGCCGGTAAAGCTCGAAATCCGCACCGGCGGCAGCAAGCAACCTTACCCGTTTCGCAGCGAGAACGAATGGCCCCTGGCGCGCACCGACTGGAAAAAGGTATTCCTGAAAATCGAACGCGAGCAAAGCGCCGACGACACGGCGACCGAAGGCACGCTGACGTGTGACGCGCCCGCCAAAGAAGCGTCGGTGAGCTATTCGGCAAGCGGCGCTACGTCCGCGGGTGTGGCATCCGGTTCGTCGCTATCCACCACGCACGGCGGCGCGGGACGGCTGGGCGTTTCGTTCGAGAGCGACGCCATGCCGGAAGACAGCGAGATCACCGGCCCGCTGATGTTGAATATCTGGGTGTCGAGCACCTCCGAAGATATGGACATCATGTGTACGCTGCGCAACATCGGCCCCGACGGCAAGGACGTGTGGGAAGTCGGCCAGCACGGCGGCCCGGTGCCGCTGACCAAGGGCTGGCTGCGCGCATCGCATCGCAAACTCGATCCGGTGAAATCAACGCCGTATCGACCCTACCATGCGCACAACGAGCGCCTGTGGCTGGAACCCAACAAGCCGGTCGAGTGCCAGATAGAAGTGTGGCCGACCTGCATCGTGCTGAAAAAAGGGCACAAGCTGCGCCTTGATATACAGCCGCGCGATGGCATTGGCGCGGCGCCGTACACGCACTATCACTGCGACTACAATGCCGGCGCGACCAATACGATTTACTCGGGCGGTGACAAGCCGACCTATTTGCTGGTGCCCTTTATTCCCGCAAAGGGCTGAGAGGAAATGTGACGGCTGCGCGCAAACGCACCGCGTTCGTCACCGGCGCCACACAGGGCTTGGGTGCGGCGCTCGCGTTGCGTCTGGCGCGCGACGGTTACGATGTCGCCGTATCCGGCACCCGCATCGACAACCTCACGGCAACCGTGAAGTCGCTGGAGGCCGCCGGTGCGCGCGTAGTTGCCGTGCCGCTCGATCTGCGTTCGCAGGCGAGTACCGAACAGGCGGCGGCGCAGGTCTTCAAGGCATTCGGCGAACTCGATGTGTTGGTCAACAACGCGGGCATTACCATCCGCTCGCTGGCGGTCGATGTAACACGCGAGGACTGGCAGTCGGTGATGGACATCAACCTCACCGGCACGTTTTTCCTGAGCCAGCAGATGGGGCGGCATCTCATTGCACAACAGCGTCCGGGTTGTATCGTCAACATCAGTTCCACGCATGGCTTGGTCGGATTCGCGCAGCGCTCGACCTATGGCATTTCCAAGGCAGGCATTTCGCATATGACGCGCATGCTGGCCATTGAGTGGGCGGCGCATGGCATCAGAGTCAACGCGGTTGCGCCGGGCACGGTAGCGACGCCGTCGCGCGTGTCGTATTTTTCTGCCGACACGGGGGGATTCAAGGCCATGATCGACCGCGTGCCGCTCGCGCGCCTTTGCGAGATGGAGGAAGTCGCGGCAATGGTGAGTTACCTCGCCGGTCCGGATGCGGCGTATATTACCGGGCAGACGATGGTGCTGGACGGTGGGTTGACCGCTTATTGAAATAGCAATAACCGAAGAAAGCGAAAGGAAATTCATCATGCTGACCAAACAACTGGCGGCGTTTGTCATCAACACACGCGAGAATGATGTTCCCGCTGATGTGCTCGACGGCGCGCGAGATGCGCTCGTCGATACGCTCGGTTGTGCTCTCGCGGGCAGCCTCGACGAAGGCTCGGAAATCGCGCAACGCTGGGTGCGTGAAACAGGCGCACGCGCGCAGGCCACTGTGGTGGGCACACCGCTTGCCACATCGCCCGCCGAAGCGGCGTTTGCGAACGGTCTGGCAGCGCATGCGCTGGATTTCGATGATTCGCTGACCACGCTGCGCGGGCATCCGACGGCGCCGATGCTGGGCGCGGGTCTCGCCGTGGGTGAGGCGGCGGGAGCAACCGGTAAAGCCGTGCTCGCGGCAATGTCGATAGGCCTTGAAGTTGGCGGCAAGATTGGCCCGGCGCTGGGCGCGGGGCATTACATGAAAGGCTGGCACAGCACCGCGACGGTCGGTGTGTTTTCCGCAACAGCGGTGGCCGCGCGGCTGTGGGGGCTAACGGAGGAACAACTGCAAACGGCGTGGGGCATCGTTGCGTCGGAAGCCTCGGGTCTGATACGCAATTTCGGCACCATGACCAAGCCGTTTCACGCAGGCCACGCAGCGCGCAGCGCGGTGATGGCGGCATGGCTGGCAAAAAATGGATTCACCGCCGACACGCAAATCTTCGATGGCAAGAATAATTTTTTCAGCACTTACGCCGGCGACGATGCCGTCGCGCTCGAAACCACGCTGCACAAACTTGGCAAGCCGTGGGAGATGCTCACCCCCGGCATTTACGTCAAACGCTGGCCGTGCTGCTACTGCAATCATCGACCGGTGGGCGGCATGTTCGAACTCATCCAGCAGCACAACATCAAGCTGGAAGAAGTAACCAGGGTGCGCGTCGGCTTTTTACCGGGCGCGGATACGCCGCTGATCCATCGTGATCCACACACCGGGCTCGAAGGCAAATTCAGCCTGGAATACAACGCGGCAGCGGCGTTGCTCGACGGAAAACTCACCATGGAAACCTTCACCGACGCGATGGTACAGCGACCGGAAATTCGCGCGGTAATGCCGAAGGTCGAGCGCTTTTACATCCCCGATGAAAAATTTTATTCTGGCGTCACCGGTTACAACGACATTGAAATCGTTACCACGCGCGGCGTCTTCAAGCTGCATATCGACCGCGTCCCGGGTTCGCCGGCATGGCCGATGACGCCGGCTGACCGGGCGGAGAAGTTTCTCGATTGCGCGGGACGGGTCCTCGGCAGCGGCGGAGCAAAAAAACTGTTCGATGTGGCCGAGCGCACCGGGCAGTTAACGAGCATCACGGAACTCACGCGCGCGACGGTGCCTGTCGACACGCGATCGGCGGCAGCGTCAGTAAAAGCTGCTGTATAAAAATGTTTTTTTCAGGGAGACTGCCATGCCGAAATTTTTCGCTTGGTTGCTGTTGTTGCTGCCCGTGACCGTGATGGGTGCCGACGACGTAAGCAAAAACAAAGGCGAACTGTTTACGCAGGATTTGCTTGTCGAACACGTATCCACCGTGCCAGCGAACGCCGGGCAGAAGGTCGGCCTTTTTGTACGGCAAAAAGTGCTTGCCATGAAAAAGGGCCGGGCTGCGCCGGTGGTGCTGTTCGTTCACGGTGCTACGGTGCCCGGTGTGCCAGACTTTGATCTTGAATACAAGGATTACAACTGGATGGCGCATCTGGCGCGCGCCGGCTTTAATACCTACACCATGGATCTCACCGGTTACGGCGGCTCGCCCAAGCCGATGATGGATGACCCGTGCAACGTCGATCCCAAGTTTCAAAGCATTATCATGCAGCGTCCGTTGCAAACAGGATGCGCGCCTAATTATCCGCATCAGATGAACACCATCCGCGACGACTGGAAGGAAATCGACGCTGTGGTGGATCATTTGCGCAAGACCAATCGTGTGCGGCGCATACATATTATCGGCTGGTCGGCAGGTGGTCCGCGCGTCGGCGGTTATATCGCGCAGTATCCGGAAAAAATCGAACGCGCGATGCTGTATGCGCCGAGCCCGACCATCGCAGGACCGATACCCGACAAGCCGGGGGCGGGCGCGCCGATGAGTTTGCAGACGCGTGACGATTTCGAATTGAAGCGCTGGGATCCCGACGTGCGTTGTCCGGGTCAGGTCGAGGCCGGCGTGCGTGACGCGGTATGGGCCGAGATCATGAAGTGGGACAAAGTCGGATCGACGTGGGGCCCGGAAGGCGTGGGCGTGATGCGCGGGCGCATCGCCACCGGTTTTGGCTGGACCAAGGAGATGGCCGAGAAGGTGGTGTCGCCGACGCTGATTGTGGTCGGTGAATACGATCGTCTCAAGGAACGCCGTACTGTGTTCGAGCAGATCAGTTCAAAAAGCAAAATATTTATTAATGTCGCGTGCGCGTCGCACTTCATGGTGTGGGAAAAACAGCATCGCGTATTGCACGAAGCGTCGGTGGCGTGGCTTACCAACGGGCGCATCAAGAACGTCAGCTACGGTGAGTTTCGCGTGGAAGAAGATGGCGGTTATAAGCCGTTGGCGGGCCTTAAAAATAACCAATAAGAAAAA
>JBEBHE010000316.1:0-5390 GCA_040081205.1 Burkholderiales bacterium
TCAGCGCCGCCACCGGCGCCGGGCGCGCCGCCCGCTGCGGTTGCTTCAGCCACTTTGGAGGGGTCAGCGCCAGCAGCAATTTGCGCCTGCAGGGCAGCGATGTCCTGAGTCGGCGCTTGCGTCGTGGCGGGGCCCTGCGTGCCAATCACATCATTGTCGAGCGAAATTTTGGAGTCGCGGCCCAGATCGAGCATGCGCCCGTTCTCGAGCTGCACTTGCACGATGGCATTCGCGTTGGTCTGGATGGTCTCGCGGGCAAATACTTTGTCGCCCACTTGCGCTTGACGCGCTACGCCATCAACGCCGATGACTTTGACGTCGCCTGTGACGACTTTAATCGTGCCTACGCCTGCATTTCCGCTCGCTGCTGTTGCCATGATGGATTGCTCCTGTGGTTTCGTATCCGGAACCGGACACTATGCCCGGTTTGATGGATTGCATTGTGCTACTGCCCGCCCTGGCGCAACAGGGCCAAAGGTATCGATACCTTGGTATCGGTTGTGCATTAATGCACATTTCAAAAATCCTTAAAAACTATTTAAAAACATGTAGTTATGTTATTTCCGTCAAAAACCGCACAGTCGGGGGTTTTCGGGGGATGCAAAAAAGTTGCGTCGTTTCGGGGGCCTTCAGCCAGCGCCGGCGGCGTGCGCATGTCGCTATCAAAATGCAGTCTGTCACGCGATTTGAGACGAAAGCCGGTGAAGGCCGTGGCACTTTTTGCTGTTGATGCAGCGGCGCGATGGTGAAGCGCATGGTCTTTCTGCGGCTACAATTCGTTGCGGTTCCGCTGCGTGCCATGCTAGCGGCGGCGCACATTCATGACTGAATCAAAATCCCCCTTATCCAAACTGGACGATGCCGATCACGAATGGCTGACGCGCACGCTGACGGCCAACGGCCATTTGCTGCGCGGCCGCGCGGTCAAGGTCACGCACGCTCCGTGGAAGCGATCGACGTATTCGTACATCGCGCGCCTGCGGGTGGAGTACGCCGCCGATGCGGCCGGCAACAACGGCGTCGCGCTGCCCGCCGCGCTGGTATTGAAATTCAACCAGCCGATCGGCGCGATTCGGCGCAGCCCGGAGTTCGCGCACCGGGAGTACGAATTTTATCGCTGGATCGCGCCCGCCATGCGCGGCCTGCTCACGCCGCGTTGTTATGATGCCGTCTTTGAATCCCGCTCGGGGCGCTACCACTTTTTGCTGGAGGATTTGTCGGCGACGCACACGCACCCGGTAAATCCGCTGCCGCCGTCGCTGAGTGATTTTGAGCTGATCGTGACCTGCCTCGCGCGCCTGCACGCGGCGTGGTGGAACGATCCGCGCATCGGCGTGAAAATCGGCAAGCCGTTTCTCGAAGAGCGCAGTAGCAGACGCGCGTTGACGATCCAAAAACGCATGAACCGGTTTATCACGTTTGCAGGCGACCGGATTTCCGACGCGCATCGCCATGTGCTGCTGAATTTATGCGCCGTGTATCCACGTTTGCTGGCGCAGCAACAGGCACACCCGTTGACCATTATCCACGGCGATGCGCACTTCGAGAATTTTGTAATTGCATCCGGCAAAGCGGATTGCCGCATCATCGATTGGGAAAACTGGGAACTTGCACCAGCCACCGATGATCTTGCCTACCTGATGGCCGTGCTGTGGTTCGGCGGCTGGCGCAGGGAGGCGGCTCTGGCGTTGCTGCGCCGCTACCATGACACGCTGATCGCATCGGGCGTGCGCGAGTATTCGTGGGATGCCTTGTGGGATAGTTACCGGATGTCAGTGGTCAAGCAGCTTTGCACGCCGGTGTATCAATGGGGAAACGGCGTGGTGCCCGCGATATGGTGGAACAATCTCGAGCGCGTTCTCAGCGCCTACGAAGATTTGGGAGGCGCGCAGATCATGCAGCAACTCCAGAACGGCTGACGCGCATGGGTATCCGCTTTTTTTTACCGTGTCAGTCGAGAGTCACGAACTTGGCGGTTTCCGCCACGGAAAGCCTGACGCGGTAGTCGCGCACGACGTCGGCAAAGCCCGGCGCCGCCGAGACGGTCGATTCAAGAACATCCGGCGCAGGCACGGCGTTCCATGCACCGGCGGCATCCCGGGTGTGAAATTCAAAATGCAGGTGCGGCCCGGTGGCAAGGCCGGTCATGCCCACCAGCCCGATCACCTGCCCTTGCTCAACTTTACCGCCAACCGCAATGCCCGGCGCGAACTCGCTCAGGTGGCCGTAAAACGTCATGAACGCGTCCTGATGGCGCAGCACGATGAGGTTGCCATAGTCGCCACGCGCGCCGGCGAAATCGATCACGCCGTCGGCGACCGCCATGACTTTCGCGCCCATTGGCGCGGCGTAATCGACGCCGCGATGCGCGCGCCAGATGCCGAGAATCGGATGAAAACGCGCCAGCGTAAAATCAGAGGTGATGCGCGTGAATTCGACGGGTGAACGCCGGAATACCCGGCGCGTGGTTTTGCCGCTCGCATCGAAGTAGGACTCTTTGCCCTGGGTGTCGCGTGCCCGGTACGCCTGGAATCGCCGCTTGCCGACTTCAAGTTCCGCCGCGAGGATGCGACCGGAACGCTCGATAAAGCCTTCGCGGTAATGCGCCTCATACACAATCGCGCCGCGGTAGCCCAGATGCAATTCACGGTGAAAATCCACTTCGCCGGCAAACAATTCCGTCAATTGCAGTGCAATGCTTTCCGGCAGGCCAATGGCGTCGGTGGCAGTGAACAACGACGCCTTGGACGGATCGGCGCGCATGCGTTCGATGAGACGTGGATCGCTGGCAAGCGGTAGCACCCGCAGCAAAGCGTCGCGGATAGTAATGGTGTACGACTCGTCGGGCGTGGCGACGTATTCGACCTCGGTGATTCCGGCAGGCAGTGCTTTAACGCGCAGAAATTTGCCGGGCAACGGCAGGGGCAGCACGCGTATTTGCTCGGCCAATTCCGCGACAGGCGGCGGAATGTTGAGACTGACGGCAACACGCCGCAGAATGTCCGCCCAGGTTTCTGCCGCCTGCACACGCGTTTCCATCGAGCGGTCGCCGCCGGCGGCAGTAGCGGGCAATGCGAGCAATTGCGCTATCGTGGTAGCGGCACCGGTGGCGCTCAATGGTACGGAAACCGTCTTGAGCCGGTCATCAGCCGGACCGCGCACGACCGGGGCCACGCGAAACGCGGCCACTTCGATCACGGGACTCGATAGCGGCGGCAATGCGGGTGCAAGCGGCTGAGGCTGGGCCGCCGCGTGAACAGACAACAACGCAGGCAGCAACAACCGGAGGAGCGTGGGGGTCAGGCGCATGGCTGAGGCTTGACTAAACGGCTCGTGGTGCTCGTTAGGCGACGCGCCGAGACCGAGGACGTCAGATGATGTCTTTCTCGTCCACAATCAGGTTTTTATACGCATGCAGGCGTTCGCGCGCCGACTGGCGGTCCAGGTACTTGGTGCCTGCTGCTGGCGGCAGGTCGGTAAACTTGATGATGCCTTTATTAATCAGCACATCGACCAGATCTTCCACCAGACGCGCCATGCCGACGTCGCTGGCAGCCAACTGGCGTCGCAGTTCTTCAGCGGTATGCGCAGCGTGATCGTCCAGATACTGCTGGTAGTCAGCGGAATCGGTGGAAACTTCTTCGGCTTTGCCGGTGACGGGCTGATCAAAAACCTGCACGATTTTACCGTCGGCGTCCCGGATTACATAGGGCATATCTGGCGCTCTGCGTAGAGTGTGTGGCGATAGTATGCCTGAAAAAACGAGGGGCGCCTAAGCGCCCCTCGATGCAAAAAAAGTTCAGCGGTGCTGGTTTTAGCGCTCCCGCAACGCCGATTGCTCCGGTGCTTTCACTTCGAGGGTGGACAACAACTGCCCCATCGCGTTCAGCACACGGTATTTCGCCGAAAGCTGAATGTATTTTCCGGTGGCTTCCGTGCTGCGCGCCGTAAAATATTCATTCTCGGCATCCAGCAAGTCCAGCAAGGTGCGCTGACCGATCGCGAACTGCTGTGCGTAGGCCGCGCGGGTTGCGTTGCTCGACTTCACGTAGCGGTCCAACGAAGGGATGCGGTCACGGGCGGTCGCGTAAGCGTTGTAGGCAAGACGAACCGCGTTTTCCACTTGGCGATTGGTGTTGCGTGAAATTTCCGTCGCTTCGTCGATCTGCAGCGCGGTCTCTTTCATGCGGTGATAGTCAAAGCCGCCACGGAAAAGGTTCCACTTCAAATACAGCATCAACAGGCGGTCGCGGTTAGGACCGACCACGCCGTCGAGGTTGCGGTTGTTGGTGTAGCTGGCTTCAAACTCCAGACGCGGGAACCAGAACGAGCGTGCCAGTTCGCGTTGTGCGGTCGCCTGCTCAATATCCGATTGCGAGGATTTAAGCGTGGGGTGATTGGCGAAACCGGTCTTCACAGCGGCATCAGCCGTTGTGGGAATGTTCTTGGGATCCGGTGCCGCCACCAGATTAATGGGGTTTCTGCCAACGACTTTGAGGAACGCGATTTCAGCGTCCCGCAAGCTGCTTTCCGCCGCCGTCACGTTGGCGCTGGCCAGTGAGGTACGGGCTTCGATCTGCTCGAGATCGGCACGGCGCCCCACGCCTTTATCGCTGCGCAGTTTGACCTGATCAAACGTGCGCTGGTGCGCGCTCAGGTTTTCTTTTGCATACGAGACGAGATCCTTGTTCTTCAACACATCGATATAAGCGTCGATGGCCTGCAATGCGATTTCTTCGGCGGTAGCGTAAACACGATGCGCGGCAGCGTCTGAAATCGCACGGCGGCGATCCACTTCTGCCGGCGTGCCCATGCCGTCAAATATCATCTGGTTGAGGGTGGCGCCCTCTTGATGGCGATGCAAGCGCACGAAATCAGGCCTTACCGCCAGCGTTGACGGCGTCTGACTGCGTTCGCTGCCCGAGCCATACAGAAAATCGATCTTCGGAAAGTAAGCGCCCTTCGCCGCGCTCACTGCCGCATCCGCAGCTTCTTTACGCTTAGCGACGGTGCCAACCTGCGGGTTAGTTTCAACCGCCAGTTGCACCACTTCTTTGAGCGTTTCAGCGTTAACCCAAGCGCTTGTGGTCAACGCGACCGCGCCCATCAATATATTGATTTTTAGAGATTTTTTCATTTTTACATGCCCCTCGAACTGACGCCGAGACCTCCGCTTTCGGATACGCGGACCAGCCTCCGGCCAAGTCGTATTGTTAAGTTAACAGTCTAACCATCTGGTGTGAATAACTTTTGTCGTTGAAATGGCACCACCCGCGATGTTGTGACATAAACGCAACAGTCGGAACCATCTCTCAACCAATTCTTAACAAACCTTAAGGAATATTTTTATTATTTTAAATCAAACACTTAACTTCAAATTCCACTAATGC
>JBEBHE010000317.1:0-5381 GCA_040081205.1 Burkholderiales bacterium
GCCGTGATCTTCCGACAACGCGCCGTGCTTCAACAAAAAAAAACCGCACGAATAATTCACCGTTGCCCAGATCGGCCCAAACGTAGATTTTGGTGGTGTCGTCTGCGGCTTTTTCGGCGGCCATGCGCGCGGCGTCCGGTTTGCATCGCCGCACGGCATCCGCGCTTTTTAAAGGCGTCACCAATTGTTCGTTGCCGGTGCTGACCCACAGCAGTGTGTCTGAAATATCCGCGGCGTTGATGCCCAGCGTTTGCGCCAGCGACGCCAGCGGCTTGGCATACGCGCGTGTTTGCGGTGCGTTGGCCTTGAGCGTCCATTCGTCGCCGCGTGCGCTCACGGGGATCACGCCAGCGCCGGTTTCGAGCGTTACCTGATCGCCAGCGCCGGTGATGGCGCGCACCACATGCGCAGACCCCAGCGTGGGATGCCCCGCGAACGGCATTTCAAACGCCGTGGTAAATATGCGGATGCGCGCGGTGGCTTTGTCCGACGGCAGTACGAACACGGTTTCCGACAAATTAAATTGCAGCGCCAGCGCTTGCATGGCCGCAGTGTCGAGTCCGCGCGCGTCTTCAAACACGCAGAGCGGATTACCGGTGAGACGCGGCTGCGGTGACGAGGTGTCGGCGAAGACGTTGACGATGCGGTAGTTGTACTGGCGCACAATAAATGATCCTTTTAAAACAAGTAGTTATTATATTATTCGAGCGCGTGCGATTGGATGCCGGCTGCCGCATCCGCTCGTTCGCCTCCCCGCCTTCCCGCGCGAGCAGGGCAAGGGTTGTGTTGGTAGAACGTGGCAGTGTAGTGGCAATCAACTTGTTCGACGTTCTTTCCATGCCGCAAGTCGGATGGCGAGTTCTTGCGTAGGCACGAGACGCGCAAACTGTTCGCTTTCGATGTGCAATCCTTCTCCTATGCTGGTGTTGATGCCTCGGGTCACCGCCGTGAGAATCGCACTGATTGCCTGCGGCGAATAGCGCAAGACCCGTTGCGCCAGCAAACGCGCCGCAGACAACAAGTCCGTGCGCGGCACGACCCGATTGACCAACCCTAATTCGAGCGCCCGTGCCGCGCTGAACGCGTCGCCGGTCAGCAAACATTCCAGCGCACGCTTGCGCCCTGCAAGCCGCGGCAAGCGCTGTGTACCGCCGAACGTGGGCGGCATGCCAAGGCGAATTTCCGGCTTGGCAAAAACAACCTCTTCCGCTGCTACCGCGAGATGCGCCGCCTCGACAATTTCGCAACCGCCGCCGTAGGCAAGGCCGTTAACCGCGACGATAATCGGCTTTGAGTACGCCTCGATGCGCGCAGTCATCGCTTGCCCTCTGCGCACGAAGTCTCGAACCGCGATGGCCGTCCCGCATCGCACGCTCTCCGAAAATTCAGGGATGTCACCACCGGCGGAAAACGCCCGCTCGCCTGCGCCGGTGAGAATCACCGCGCCTACGGCCGCATTGGATTCCAGCGCATCGAGCACAACCATCAGTGCGTCAGCCATCGCGTAGTTGATCGCGTTGAGTTTCTCTGGCCGGTTCAGCGTTACGGTGGCAATACCGTCGGAAATTTCGTAAGGGGTAAGTGTGACCATGCGTTGAATTCCGTAACAAGAGTCAATAAGGACTGCCGTCTTTGTGCATGAATACCCATCGTCCGTTGCCATCAAAAACAGCCTGCAAGTCATCGTCTGGATACATTACACGATCTTCACTACTGCGGTCGCCAATCTCCAGATAGACAGCATCTTCTTTGGCGCGATTGACGAGGTGGTGGCCAATGCCGGTGCCTGCACGAAAACCCGCGCATAGGCCGGGCGCAAGCTGCGTTTCACCCGCGTCAGTAATTAACACCGGGGCGCCGTCGAGCACGTAGATGAATTCATCCTGTCGCGAATGCGCGTGACGAAGCGACGACATCGCGCCACGCGGGAGCCGTGTGAGGTTTACACCGAAGTTGGCGAGACCAAACAGTTCGCCCAAGGGCCGCTTGGCGCGTCCGCGCAGCCGCGAAGCGATGACATCAGGATAGCTTGACGGCTGTGCACGCAGAGGTGCGAGCGCGGCTTCGATGGCGATGGACGGTTTCATAACCTACACCTTGGTTTTCGGAATCTGACCTCCGTCATCGCGCCTGCCAACCACCCCACGACACGCCGCCCTGCGCGGCGCCCTGCCGCGCTCAAAGCGCCCCATGCTGTTGCGAAGTATGCTGCGCGCGCGCGCCGTGCCTCGGATTCGATTAGTGCAAAGCACTGCCAATCGACTCGCAGCACCGAGGCGCCGGTTCCCACCCCCTCCGCGTCGCCCACTTCTACCGTGCTGTAATCCGCCGCGCCATTGACGACGATGCGTCCGCCGCGCGCCACCACAAAACGTAAACCGCGCGGCACAATGTAATCGCGCATATCGCCTTCTTGTGTCACCCACACCTGCCCGCGCACACAACGAATCGACATGCCGCGGCGGCCCGGCACAGAAATGGCTTCGTTGGCGGCAAGGTCAATCGGCGCGCCGGGGGACTTGCTCGAACGATAAATGGGTTTCATAATAAATGCGCTTTTTGCATTAATTGACCGGCACAAAAATCAGCAGGCACGGCTGCAATATGCATTGCAATTACTCACATGGACAAACGGTATTTGGGTATTCGATAGATGCAAAAATCACATGCATAAATCACGTGATCTGCCCTCGCTGGAATTGTTGAAGGCTTTTGAAGCGGCGGCGAGGCAACTGTCGTTTACACGCGCGGGTGATGCGTTGTTTCTGAGCCAATCCGCGGTTAGCCGGCAAATCCAGCAGCTCGAAGCCCAACTTGGCACGCCGCTATTTATCCGTCGCACGCGCGCGCTGCTGCTAACCGAGTCGGGGCAGCGCTACTACAAAGATGTGAATCAGGCGCTGAATCAATTGCGGGCGGCGGGTGCTAGCCTTGCCGCGACGCCGACGGGCCGCCTGGTCACCGTGACCACCACGGTGACGTTTGCATCGCTGTGGCTGGTACCGCATTTGGCGGATTTTCAGCAACAGCATCCTGACATCGAAGTGCGCATCGCCGCCGATAATGCCGTGCGCGATCTTGTAAGCGGCCAGCTCGATGTGGCGATCCGCTATGCCACGCGCCAGCGTGCTGGCGCAGATGCCTTACGATTGTTCGGTGAATACGTTTTACCGGTGTGCAGCCCAACGCTAGCGCAAAAGGGCCGTCTGCGGCGCACGGAGGATTTGAACCGTTTCGTGCTGCTGCACTTCGACGACCCGGTGCAATTTACGCCATGGCTGTCATGGGAGGTTTGGTTTGAAACAATGAAAGTGCCGCCGCCTTCGTCAAAGGGGGTGCTGCGTTTTAGCCATTACGACATGATGCTGCGCGCAGCCATCAATGGTCAGGGCGTGGCGCTCGGGCGAATGCCGCTGATCGGCTCGACCCTCGCCAGTGGCGCTCTGGTCGCGCCACTCCGGCAAGCACAGTTCAAGTCCAAGCTGGTGGAGCGCGCTTACTGGTTGATAGCATCGCCAGCCGCGCGCGAACGCCCGCAAGTGCGTACCTTCATGAAATGGCTGGCGGCAAAAGCCGCGCCCCTGGCGCGCAGCGCAGGAGCAACACCGTAGCCGGCGTCGTTTCGTTACCGATCACCTTGAACAACGAAGCCCTACGCGGGTACATCAAACGATTTGTTTCGCCACGGCCAGCAGCATTTCATCGTTACCGCGCGCCGCCACCATCGACAATCCGAGCGGCAACCCATTCACGGTGGCCAGCGGCAGGCTCACCTGCGGCAGCCGGCCGATGCCGGAGATACACAGCATGCCCATGGCGCGTTCGCGAAACGCCGTGGTTTGATCGGGCGGACAATTCTTGAGCGGCGCGACATCGGGCGTGCTCGGCAGCAACATGATGGCGTTGCCGGCGAGCAGTTTGTCGAGCCGTTCGGCGATGGCTTCGCGCTGCGGCGTCATTTGCGCGACCTCGGCAGGCGTGACTTTCGCCACCGCCTCGAAGCGCTTGCCGATGGCCGGGCCGAAATTCGGTTTCACGCGCGTCACCCATTCGCAATGCGTATTCCAGATTTCCGCGAATTGCAGAATGCGAAACACCTCGAACCATTCGTTCAAACCTTCGGCACTGACGGTTACGGGCTCGGGCTTGCCCAGCACTTTTGTCACGCGCGCCAGTGCCGGTTGCAACGCTGCCGCAGCGTCGGGCATCGCGAGTGCGAACGCATCCTGCGCGTATAACACGCGGCCGGTTGTAGCCGCTTTGCCGCCGAGCAACACGTCACCCACACGCGCGAGCATCGCCGCATCGCGCGCGAACCAACCGGCGGTATCAAAGCCGGGCGCAAGCGGGCATACGCCTTCGAGCGAAATGCGCCCGTGCGTCGGACGTATGCCGTAGATGCCGCAAAAACTCGCCGGCCCGCGCACCGAACCGCCGGTGTCGCTGCCGATGGCAAAATCAACGAGATTGCCTGCAACGGCTGCCGCCGAACCGCTGGACGAACCACCCGGCACACGATCCGGTGCGCGCACGTTGATGGGCGTGCCGTAATGCGCGTTTTCGCCGGTGAGGCTGAAGGCCATTTCTTCAGTGTGCGTTTTGCCGGCAAGGCTGGCACCGGCATCGAGCAATTTTTTTGCAACGTGTGAATGCGCTGTCGCGGCGTCGTGCGTGCGCAACCAATCGGGACTGCCGAAACCGGTTTTGTGTCCGGCGATGTCGAAAATATCCTTCAGGCCGAAGGTGAGTCCGGCGAGCGGGCCACTGGATGCGCCTTGTACTTCAACGTGGGTGTGGCGGCAGAATGCGCCCAGTTTATCGCGGTCTAATATACTCACAAATTTTCCTTTAAAAACAAATACTTAATATGTTACTCCAGCGGCGGTACCGTGCGCAGCCACGCCACCAGTGCGTTAAGGTCGTCGTCGGTGAGCCGCTTCAAATACTGCGAATAAGTTGCCATCACGATCGACAGCTTACGGCCATCGCGCGACACGCCTTCCAGCAACGCGCGCTTGATCTCGGCGTCGCTCCACGCGCCGATGCCTTTGACCGGATGCGACGTGATGTTCGCGGCTTTTACCATGCCCACCGGCGTTTTGTACTCACGCCCGCCCTTGCCCGCGCCAGTGCGGTAGTTCGGCACATCGTTGTGACGCTCGGCGTGGCACTGCATGCAATGGCCGAGATTGGCGAGGTACTGGCCGCGCTTCACCGGATCACGCAAATCGTTTTCGGTCATCGGCTTGTCGGCGCCGGGATAGGTATACGTAATTTGTTCCGATTTATACAGCGGCGGCGCCACCTTGGCATTGATAGGCGTAACTGTACGCATATAGGCGGCCACGGCATCGAGATCACGCGGCGTTAGCACTTTGTAG
>JBEBHE010000318.1:0-5368 GCA_040081205.1 Burkholderiales bacterium
ATTTATTTTTAAATAATATTTTTTGACTGCGGTAGGGAAAGTTCTATCCGTGCCTGCAATCCGCCGCCGTCACGCGGCAACAAGCGCACGCAGCCGCCATGCATGCGCGCGATGCGATCTACGATAGCGAGTCCCAAGCCGGTGCCGCTGGTGCTGCGCGCCGCGTCCATACGCGTGAATGGCTGCAACATGCGTTCGGCTTGTTCGACCGGGATGCCGGGGCCACGATCCAACACTTCAACGAACACGGTTGAGTCTGCGCAGCCGGTAATTATTGTAACTTTGTCTCCACCATGGCGCAGCGCGTTATCGATCAAGTTGCCGATGAGCCGTTGTATCGCCAGCATGCGTAGCGGCAACGGTGGAACCGGACTGGTTTGCACGATCAGGTGCTTGCCCGCGCGTTCGTAGCGTGCGACCAGGCCCGCGATCAGCGCATTGAGATCGGCGTCCGGTGTTTCATTTTCTGACGATGCGGCGCGCGCGAAATCCAGAAACTGGTTGATGGCCGCGTCGATGTCTTCGATGTCCTGCACAATACCGGCGCGCATAGCCGCGTCGCCTTTGTCGTCGAGCATTTCCACGCCGAGCCGGATCCGTGCAAGCGGTGTGCGTAAATCATGCGACACCCCCGCCAGCAGCAGCGCGCGTTCGTCATCGAGTTTTTTACGGTCGGTGGCCATCTGATTGAAGGCGCGCGACAGCGTGCGGATTTCCGATGGACCGCTTTCATCGACCGGCGCGGGTGTGGTGCCGCGGCCCATTTGTTCGGCGGCTGTCGTCAGTGCGCGCAGCGGGCGATTGATGCGCGCGACAATCAGAAATGCGCCGCCTACGGCAAGCAACAACACCAGCGCACCCCAGCCGATCCAGCGCCATGATTGATCGACCGCCAACCGCGCTTCCGGCATCAGAACCCAAAAACCATCGCCGTCGATGTCGAAGCTGACCCAGATGCCTTCCACGCCGTTGCGCGACAGCGTGAATTTGGTTGTTGCGCCCAGTTGTGCCCGCAGATCGGTCTCGATGAATTCGTAGAAGCCGGTCTTGGGCAACGGCGTCAGTATTTCGCCGTGCTTTGCTATGTGCACCTGCACACCTTCGCGCTCGGCAATTTCCCCCAGCAGGCTGTAGCGTTTGGAAGGCTCCGCGGTAACCAGCGCCGCGCGCGTGAGATTCACCGTGCTGATGATTTGCTGCGACACCTGACGGGCACGCGGCTCACGTGTGGAGATGCGGAATATCTGCAACCATGCGAGATGCGCCAGCAGCAGCAGCGCGGCGATCAGCAGCACGCTGCGTGCGAGCAGGGTTTGCGGCCACAGGGTCACGGCGCAGTACCCTTCATTCTTCAACCTTCACATTTCACGGTGTTGCAGATTTTCCATCAGGAATAAACACGTAACCAAATCCCCACACGGTCTGAATAAACGCGGGCTTCGCCGGATCGGGCTCGATGAGTTTTCGCACGCGCGAGACTTGCACGTCAATGCTGCGGTCGAACGCGCCGAACTCGCGTCCGCGCGCCATTTCCATCAACTTGTCGCGCGACAGCGGCGTGCGCGGATGCTGCACCAGCACTTTCAGCAAGGCAAACTCGCCGCTGGTGACAGTGATTTCGCCGCCGTTTTTGGTGAGCGAACGTGTGCCGAGATTGAGTTTGAATTCTCCGAACACAGCAATTTCGGTGTCGGAGGTGGGGGCGCCGGGTGGGCCAGCCGCCGGCCGCCGCCGCAACACGGCCTGTATGCGCGCTACCAGTTCTCGTGGATTAAACGGCTTGGGCAGGTAATCATCCGCGCCGACTTCCAAACCCACAATGCGATCTACTTCGTCGCCCTTGGCGGTGAGCATGATGATAGGGATGTTCTCGCTCGCTCCGCGCAGCCGCCGGCAGATGGCGAGACCGTCTTCGCCGGGCATCATCAGATCAAGGATCAGTAAATCGTAGCGTTCGCGCGCGAGATAACGATCCATGTCCATGGAGTTGGCGACCGCGCGCACGGCAAAGCCCTGTTCGGCGAGGTATTTGCTGAGCAGATCGCGCAGGCGCGCATCGTCGTCAACGACCATGATTCGGGTTTTGGTTTCAGTCATGGCGCAATCCTAGCAATTTTGGGGCGTTTCAGGCCAGTTTTGTGATTCTCAGGTTGCCAGAACCTCAGCGTAACAAATTGTTACAAATGGGGAAATCGCCTTTGTCTCAAACGGGAACAAACGCGCTACGATAGGCACGGGAGTCGCTCAGTCAGTAATAGCTACCGGACTCCGGTAACAGTTGCTTACATAAAATATGCCTCCGGTAACAGTCTGCTTACAACTGGATGCGACGATGGGTCAACGATGCTGATCGGGTGGCGTTTTGGATGGCAAGGGAACGCGAATCCCGAATCATTGAAACAGGTTCAACGTTTTGTCTGAAAGGATGTTAACGCAATGCGCACGATGAAAATCCTGTTAGGGGTTTTGCTGTTGAGCGGTGGGTTGTCGATACAACCGGTCTCCGTTGCATGGGCCGGCATGTTCGATGGCGCGTTGTTCAGCGTGCAGGATCGGGGTTTTGGCGGGCACAAAAGCGGACAGGACAAACGCCCGTTTCGTGAAGCTCGGTCCTCGCAGGTTGTGCCGCCTGACCAAGGGCGTGCGCGGGGGCACTTGTCGGAAGAAGAGCGCCGCCAACTGCATCGCGATCTTGACAAGGCAAACCGCGAAATTTACGGCGGTAAACGCGGTCGTTGATCACATTACCAGGAGTAATATCATCATGAAACACAAATGGTTGGTTTTAATTGCAGCTGCGTTGATTCCGATGGGCGCGATGGCGGCGGAAGGTTTGCCCGGCGCAACGGTCAAGCCCGATGGCACAAGAATGTCGGTCGAAGAACGCAATGTGCGCATGGAGGCGTGTAAAGCGAATCCGGAAAAGTGCCGCGCGGAGCGCCAGGCACAGTTTGAAAAGCGCTGCGCTGCAAACCCGGAACGATGCAAGGAAATGAAAGCGAAGTTCGCCAAGCGCGTGGAAGAATGCAAGGCGAATCCGGAGAAATGCCGTGCGGAGCGCCAGGCTAAGTTTGATGGACGTTTCAAGAAAGCCGACGCGGATGGCAACGGTATGATCAGTCGTGCAGAAGCGGAGAAGGCGATGCCGCGTTTGGTACGTCGCTTTGAAAGCATCGATGCCAACAAAGATGGCCAAGTATCACGTGAGGAAATGGCGGCTGCACGCAAGGCGCATTTCGAGCAGCGCAAGGGCAGCAAGCCGGGCGCGGCGCCTGGCAAGATTTAAAAGGATCGAGTCATGCGGCGGGTTTTGTCAGCGCTGATGTGGTTGGTGCTGGCGTTGGCAGGCGGGGCGGCCCAGGTAACACTGGCCGCCTCGCTCGGTTTTGACGACGCGCGCCACCTGCTCACGCGCACCAGTTATGCCGCGTCGCCGGCTGATATTGAAAGTTTTGCCAGACTAACGCGCGAACAGGCTGCGGAACGCCTGCTGTCATGGACTGATAAACCGCGTCTTACGCCGCCACCGGCCTGGGTGCTCGAGCCGGTGCTGCCGGTATCACGCTTGCGTGAGATGAGCGTTGAAGAACGGCGCGATTTTCAGCGTAACAACGTTGCGCGCGGCTTCGACATGCGCGGCTGGTGGTTACAGGAAATGGTGACTACGCCAAGTCCGCTCACCGAAAAAATGGTGCTGTTCTGGCATAACCATTTTGTGTCGAGCCAGCAAAAGGTGCGTCAGCCGCAGTATCTTTATCGCCAGAATCTGTTGCTGCGCGAACATGCACTCGGTAATTTTAGCGTGTTTTTACATGCCATCGCGCGCGACCCGGCGATGGTTATTTATCTCGACAATGCGTCGAACCGTAAAGGCCAACCGAACGAGAATTTTGCGCGCGAAGTGATGGAACTGTTCACGCTGGGCGAGGGCAACTACGGCGAGCGCGACATCAAGGAGGCGGCGCGGGCGTTTACCGGCTGGAGCATTGATGGTGAAAAAGGCGAGTTTCTGTTCCGCCGTTTCGCGCACGATGATGGCGTGAAAACAGTCTTGGGACGCAGCGGCAATTTCGATGGCGACGCCGTGCTGGACATTCTGCTCGCGCAGCCGCAGACGGCGGAATTTATCGTGCGCAAGCTGTGGCGCGAATTTATATCACCGGAACCCGATGCTGCCGAAGTGCGGCGCATCGCCGATGTGTTTCGTGAAAGCCGCTATGAAATTCGCGCTGTGCTACGGGCACTCCTGACGTCCGATGCATTCTACGCGCCGCAGTATCGCGCGACCTTGGTGAAATCACCGGTAGATTTGGTGGTGGGTACTTTGCGCCAGTTTCAGTTTACGACCGGAGACGTGCAACCGTTCGCGCTGGCGGTGGCACAACTGGGGCAGAATCTCTTTGCGCCGCCTAACGTCAAAGGCTGGCCTGGCGGCGAGGCGTGGATTAACTCGACTACGCTGCTCGCGCGTAAGCAATTTCTCGACCGGCTATTCCGCGCCGAGGAATTGCGTCCGTCAATGATGATGGCGGCAAATACGCCGCCCGGAAGAGCACCGCAAGGTGGTCCAGCCAACGACATGCGCCAGCGCCTCCTGCGTGCGATGGCGGAAGTGCAGTTTGACAGCCAGCGTTGGTTGCAACAGGCCGGCAGCGAACCTGCGCAGTTGCAGCGGCTGGTACTGGCAATGGCACCGCAACATCCCGTACCTGCTGGTGCGTCCGGCATGGACGTGATCCGGCGTCTGACGCAAGACCCGGTGTATCAGTTGAAGTAGAGGTGAGGAGATATCAGGATGAACCGCCGCGCATTTTTGCAAACCGCTGCCGCAACTGGCTTGCTGGCTTGGATACCGCAACACAGTTGGGCCGCCGCCAATTACCAGAAACTGCTGATTTTGGTTGAGCTCAAAGGCGGCAACGATGGCTTGAACACGGTGATCCCGTATGCCGACGCGCAATATGCCGCGCTGCGGCCGCGCCTTGCCGTGGTGCGTGACCAGGTGCTGCAACTCGATGACAGCAGCGGGCTCAATCCTGCGCTGGCGCCGCTAATGCCCTTGTGGAAGGCCGGTGAAGTCGCGGTAGTGCAGGGTGTCGGTTATCCCACGCCCAATTTGTCGCATTTCCGGTCGATTGAAATCTGGGATACGGCGTCGAAAAGCAACGAATTTCTGCAAGACGGCTGGCTCACGCGGGCATTTGCCCAGGCACCGGTGCCGCGCAGTTACGCTGCCGATGCCGTGGTGGTGGGCAGCGCGGAAATGGGGCCGTTTTCCGGCAGCGGCACGCGTACTATCGCGCTCACTAACACTGAACAATTTTTGCAGCAGGCGAAACTCGCGGTAGCGGCTGGACAGGCGCATAAC
>JBEBHE010000050.1:0-19526 GCA_040081205.1 Burkholderiales bacterium
TAATTAAAGTGTATCAGTAAATTTGAATAATCGTGTCAGTTTATTTCGCTATCTACGCTAAAACGCAGGCCTTATGATTCGCGCCATCATTCAGTAGTGATAACGCACTTTTGAAGGAGGCGGTATGTTGATCCTGCGTAAAAGCGAAGACCGTGGCCACGCCAATCACGGCTGGCTAGACACCTGGCACACGTTTTCATTTGCTCAATACCATGACCCGGAACACATGGGCTTCGGTGACCTGCGGGTGATCAACGACGACCGTGTGCAGCCGGGCCAAGGCTTTGGCACGCACGGGCACCATGACATGGAGATCATCACGTATGTACTCGATGGCGCGCTGGAACACAAAGACAGTATGGGTAACGGTTCAGTGATTCGACCCGGCAACGTGCAGCGCATGAGTGCTGGGCGCGGCGTGCGCCACAGCGAATTCAATGCCTCTCAAACGGAACCGGTCCATCTGCTGCAGATATGGATTAAGCCCAACACTACCGGCATCGAACCCGGCTACGAAGAAAAGCATTTCACCGCCGATGAAAAACGCGGGCAGCTACGGCTGATTGCATCGATTGACGGCGCTGCCGGTTCGGTAAAAATTCATCAAAATGCGCGCTTGTTCGCGGTGTTGCTGGACCGCACCGACACGGTGACGCACACGCTCGCCACGGACCGCAGAGCGTATGTGCATGTGGCACGTGGTGAAGTGAACGTCAATGGGCAGAAGCTTGCCGGTGGTGATGGCGCGCGAATCAGCAATGAACGCAGCATTGTGTTGAGTGACGCGGACAACGCAGAAGTTTTGTTGTTCGACCTGGCTTAAACCGTTTTTAATCAACGAAAGCAATTATCATGAACAAAGTAGTAGTGGTGTATCACAGCGGTTACGGCCATACGGCGGCCATCGCTAAAGCCGTTGTGCGCGGCGCGGCGGCTGTGGAAGGCGTAGAAGCGCAATTGATTTCGGTGACGGACATCAATCAGCATTGGGATGATCTGAACCGGGCCGACGCGATTATTTTCGGCACGCCCACCTATATGGGCGGTGTGTCTGCGCCATTCAAAGCGTTTATGGACGCCAGCTCGAAAGTGTGGGCTACCCAGGAATGGAAAGATAAAGTCGCTGCGGGATTTACCCACTCCGCCAGTCAGGGCGGCGACAAGTTCAATACCGTGACCCAGTTATTCACCTTTGCCATGCAGCATGGCATGATCTGGACCGGTCTCGGGTTGTTGCCTGGCAACAATTCCAGCAAAGGCAGCGTAAATGATTTGAACCGCCTCGGCAGTTCATGCGGTGCAATGACGCAATCCGGCGCTGATCAGGGCGCGGATGCCATTATCGACAGCGAGTTCAAAACCGCAGAGCACTTGGGCAGGCGCGTCGCAATGCTGACCTTGTCGTTAGCCGGAGATCGGACGCTTGCGGTGGCGTAAACGTCCTCGAACCCGATCGGTCGCCGCGCATCAATTCGCCCGCATGCCGGACGAATGGATGACCTTTTCCCATTTCAGCATTTCGCTGCGAACGAATGCATCGAATTGCTGCGGCGTACTGGTCTGCACTTCGGCGCCGATCGCAGTGTAGCGTTCGCGCATATCGGGCAAGATGAGCTGTCGTACCACGATTTGATTCAACCGCTCGATGATATGACGCGGCGTGGTGCCGGGCGCGATCAGTCCGTTCCAGATATTTGCCTGATAGCCGGGCAAGGTTTCGGCGATAGCGGGCACATCGGGTGCGAGCGTGGAGCGTTGCGTACCGGTCGTGCCCAGCGCTTTTAATTTGCCGGTGCGCACGTGCGGCAGCACGGAGGTCAGACTCGCCATCGCCGTATGCACGTGGCCGCCAATGACATCCGTGGTGGCTTGCGGTGTGGATTTGTAGGCGACATGAACCAGTTTGATGCCCGCCATCAGATTGAGCAGTTCTCCGGCGAAATGGTTGGGCGAGCCGTTGCCGGAAGTGGCGTAATAAATTTGGCCCTCGCGTGACTTTGCATAAGCAATTAGTGTTTGCATATTGTCGGCCGGCATGCCGTTGAACGCCACCAGCAGCATCGGCGTTGAACTGGTGAGGCTGATCGATGCCAGATCCTTGGCTGTATCGAACGGCATTTTTTTCATAACGCCCGGATTAGTGGCGTGGCCGTTGGCCACCCACAGCAACGTATGTCCGTCGCCGGGCGCGCGCGCAGCGATCTCCGACCCGAGCAGGCCGCTTGCGCCCGGACGATTGTCGATAATAACCGGCTGGCCCAATACGCTGGCCAGTCGCGCTCCGACCAAGCGGCTGAGAATATCGGCATTACCACCGGCCCCGTAGGGCACGATCAGACGGATAGGGCGCGTGGGATAGTGGTCCGCAGCGAGGACTGGCAAGATCATGGCGGAGATCAAAAGGGCTGTTATCCCGTGCCTCATAAACACCTGTTTTAAAATAAAAAACATACCATGAGAATGGAATGGCACTTTCAGTTGATGCGCGCGCCGGTCGTCTTGACTACCTGTGCCCATTTCTCGAGATCAGCGGCGATCAGCTTCGCCATATCCTGCGGTGTGCCGGTAAGCGTATCAACACCTTGATCGGATAGCTTTGCTTTGATGTCAGGCAAAGCGAGAATGGCGCTGATTTCACGGTTCAAACGATCGACGATATCGGCGGGTGTGTTCGCCGGCGCAAATAACGCGTACCACAGTTCTGCTGAAAATCCAGGCACGGTTTCCGCGATGGCGGGAACGTCCGGCACGGCCGGCGAGCGGCGTGTACCGGTGACGGCTATCGCGCGTAAGCGCCCGGAGCGTATATGCGGCACGACGGTAAGGGCCGAGGCAAACGACATCACGATTTGTCCGCCGATTAACTCGGTGACCGCGAGAGATGTGCCTTTGTACGGCACATGCACCAGTGACGTGCTGGTCATCATCCCGAGCAGCGCACCCGCGAGATGGCCGAGAGAACCGTTACCGGATGAGCCGTTGGTTAACATATCAGGCTTGGCGCGTGCCAGTGTCAAAAACGCTTTCATCGTATGCACCGGCAACGACGGATGCACAACAAGAATCAGCGGACTGGTGCCGATTTGCGTGATTGGCGCCAGGTCTTTTGCCACGTCGAAAGGCAGCTTGCGATACAAATGCGGATTGATGGTTATCGCATTCGGCAGCATGATCAGCGTATAGCCGTCGGGCGGCGATTTCACCACGAGTTCGGTGCCGACGATGGTGTTGGCGCCAGGGCGGTTTTCGACGACAACCTGCTGCGCCAACCGTGAGGTGAGCGAGGCCGCGAGAATGCGCGACAGGGTGTCGTTGCCCCCGCCGGGCGCGAACGGTGAGATGATACGCACAGATTTCGCAGGCCACGATTGCGCTGTTGCGCCGGCAGCTATCATGGAAAGTGACAGGATGATGAACAGGTGTCGCATGGTCGGCATGCCTTGGGCAGGTCGGGTTGCAATGTTCGTGGAAGTGGTCACAATATAGCGCGTTTTGGTATTCGTGTTGCAAGCGGCACATGCGTCAATATGGTTAACCGGTAAACAGGAAAAGAGCGTGATATGAGCGAACAACAACCGAAAGCACAACGCAGACGAGGCGACATGCTGCGCCCGCTGCCGCGCTGGATATTCATGAGCCGCTGGTTACAAGCGCCGCTCTATATCGGGCTCATTGTCGCGCAGGCTCTGTATGTGTGGCAATTCTGGCACGAGTTGGTCGGGCTTGTGCAGAAGATGACGGTCAGCAACATTTCCGAAAACGACATCATGCTAATTGTGCTGGGCCTGATCGACGTGGTGATGATTTCGAATCTGCTGGTCATGGTCATCGTCGGCGGCTGGGAGACCTTCGTGTCACGGCTCGATCTGGAGGATCACCCCGATCAGCCGGAATGGCTGTCACATGTGAATGCCGGCGTGCTCAAGGTCAAGCTGGCGACGGCGATCATCGGCATTTCGTCGATACACCTGCTCAAGACGTTCATCAATGCCGCGCAATATGACGTGAAGACATTGACGGCGCAGACCGTCATTCATCTGACGTTTGTGTTGTCGGCGGTAGCGATTGCGTACACCGAACGTCTCACGCATCCGCCTGAAAAAACGCATTGACCGGCAGGCGAAGTATTATCTAGGCTTTGTTCTTGAGCGCTGCGATGTGACCCGCCAGACTGCGGTGCAGCGCGCTGGCTTCGGCCATGCTTTCGTGCATCATGTCGGCGATTTCCCGTAGTCTTGAATTGGCCATCGCGCTCGTCGACGTCTGAGTGCCGATTTCTTCGATCAGGCCGGTGAGCCAGGCCAACCGGTCGCCCAGATCCGCGAGTGCCTGATCGCACTGGCTTGCGGGTGAATGTGGCGCTATCGCTTCCGGCGTGGTAAGCGTTTCTGCTGGCCCTGCAACATCCGCAAGAGGCTGCATCGAAACGGTCAGGTATTCGGATGCTGTAGCGGACGCGTCCGGTGGGATAGCGTTCACCGTATTGGAGGGCGCGGTGGGTTCGATTACCGGCAGTACTTCGGCGGCGGCGTGTTCGCCGCGCATTTCGCGCGCGCGCGCTGCAATGCCGCCGGCCTCGATACCGGGCTCTGCTTCCCCCTGCAAAGCGTATGCCCATTCCGAAAGAAGTTCACGGGCATCTCTTGCCAAAGTCAGCAATTCAGGCGTGGCGGTGAGAGATTGCGACCGCCAGTGATTCATCACCTGTTCCATTTCCCAGGCGCATTCGCCAAAGGCGGACAAGCCCACCATGCGTGCACTGCCTTTCAGCGTGTGGAACGCGCGGCGCACGCTTAGCAGCGCGTCATGGTCATCGGCGCGATGGCGCAACTGTGCCTCGCTGGCCTCGATAACCGCGAGCACTTCGTTGGCTTCTTCGAGAAATACGTCAAGCATTTCGCGGTCGAGTCCGTCACGCGGGGGCAGCGCGGGCACGACAGGTGCTGCGGCCGGCGTTGCAGGCGCGGCTACCGGCAGCGATTGGGTAAGCGTGAGAATGGCGTCGTTGCCCGCTTGTTGCTCGTAGCGCGTAAAGAACATGTTGACCGCGCGCTCTGCGGGAATTTTTCCCTGCTGGCATGGCTCCAGATAAAAGCCGAGACTGCTGAGACCTTCCGCGACCCATTCGATATCCTGATTCAGGCTGGGGTGTGCGGGAATGGCACAGCGCTCGATCAGGCGCTGGCATAACGTCGCCAGCCTTGCCGCGCGACGTTGATTGGAAACCTGAAATACGCCGCTGACCTGGCGCAGGGTGCTCGCCAGGGGCACCAGTGTGTCATGCCGGGTGCGATCACGGGTAAAGGCTTCGACCGTTTTTTCTATCTGGCCGAGACTTTTCAGTATTTCGCGCGCCGTCGCAATGCGTAGCTTCTCTTCATTGACCTTTTGCACAATGTCCGCGCGCAGGCCCGGTGGCGAGGTGGTAGCGGCTTTCCCGCGTGTGGCGTCGGTGAGCCAGCCGCGCATGATCGCGACCTGTTGTTCAAGATCGTCGGGTAGTGCACCGAAGTGCTGAACAATGCTTTCCGCCATTAACAACGCGGCGGCCATTTCGAGCGACATGATCTGGCCGTCGAGCGGATAGGGGTCGGGCAGATCCGCGGTAGCCGCGCTGATGGCTTCGAGTAACTGCACCAGCGGCGCGTTACCGAGTTCGCGCGATTTTTCCGTCAGTGGCGTCAGCATCTCGCGGAAACGTTCCAGCCGCTTCGGTTCGGCGGAGGCATACTCCGTCCAGGTGTCTTTGATGTTGTCGAGGCGCGCTTGCACGTCGTCGAGCTTGGGTTTGAGGCGGCTCGCGGCGTTGGCGCCAGCGGCTTGCGCCATGGGCAGCAAGCTGTCGAGGTCAAAACGCGCGCGTACCTCGCCCACGCGCCCGGCACTCGAGCGCGAAACGGCAATGGCATAGAGTACGTCACGTTGCACCAGGGTGGTGTCGGCATCCGGTTTCGCAGCCAGATCTCGCAGCAAAAAATCAATGCGGCTGCATACCGGCTTTACGCGGGCGATCCAATCGGCTTGTTGCGGATCGGGCAGGGCGTCGATCGCAGCTTCAATCAACACCATACTTGCCCACCACAATCCACGCGGCTCAGGCAATCGCGCACTGATTTTGTGCAATGTGTCGAGCACGTCGCGCAGTTGTCTAAGCCCATCGGGCTTGGCACTTTCTTTCAGCCAGCCGAGCAGACCGCGCTGGTAACGCGAGCGCAGTTCTTTGAGTAGTGCCGGCAGCACCGCGGGTGTGATGTCGCGCGGTTCGGCGTGCGCGGGTGTTTCGCATTTGGTATCGGGAAAGAACAGGTCTTTTTCGGTGGCGGATTCATTGCCGCTGACACGTGCAAGCTCACGATACGCCGGGAAGATGCGCAGTGGTATGTTGGCGCTGCCAGCGGCGACATCGGCGACAAATTCACGCAGTGTGGTGACAGCGCGGCTAATGCTTTCGATTTCCGCCTTGTCCGCCGCACCAGAGCGCATAGCGTTGCGCAACGCGGCTTCCAATTCCAAAGCGTAGCGGGTGGCGCCCTCTAGCCGCACTATGCGCAGCGCGCCGTACACCTGATGAAATTGCAATGGGCAAGCCGCCAGTGCGGCATTACCCGCGACCTGCGCAACGTGCTTGGTCATTGCCTCCTGCGCCAGCGCCAGTGTGGCGTCGATTTGCGGACGGACCAGCGACAGCAGGCTGGCGCGATTGTCGGCGCTCATGCGTCAGCCGCTGCGCTTGATTGCGCGACCGATTGTGCGCTAAGTTGGGATTTCACTGCCGTGAGCAGGCCGTCACGCGTGAACGGTTTTGTTAAATACTGGTCTGAACCGGCAATACGGCCGCGTGCGCGATCAAATACGCCGTCTTTGCTGGAGAGCATGATGACCGGTGTGCTGGCATAAGCCGGGTTTTGTTTAACGATGTGGCAGGTTTGATAACCGTCAAGCTTGGGCATCATGATATCCACGAGAATCACATCGGGATCGTGGTCGCAGATTTTCGCCAGTGCATCGAAACCGTCGCTGGCCATGATGACTTCGAATCCCGCCTGTTTCAGAAAAATTTCAGCACTGCGGCGTATGGTTTCGCTGTCATCCACTACCAGCACACGCTGGATTTCCGGTTCGTTTGGGGTCAAGTTAGCACCACAGATAAGGTCATATTTTTGTATGATAGCCGCAATGGTGTGAACGCCAGCCTTGCGCTTTTATTGAACATGTTCAAATTTGCTGCCTGCTTGTCGCTGAAATTCGGTTAACAAACTTCTGATTAGGCACTTTAAGTTTTACACTATCGTCGTTGATTATAAAAGATAAAATATATTCAGGTGTGGCACTTTTTCACGAAGTGGCGGCGCTTGTGGCCGGAAAAGCAACTCTGGGCGGCAAAAGCGATATCCCTATTTTTATAAATAATGTTTAAAAACAAATACTTAATTATTTTTCCGTTGGTTTTCTTATCGCTGTGCCAGAAAGCGACGCCTTGATATGACCGAATTCCGTTGCGGACATGCTGCCGGTAGCGGTTGGCGTGAAGCGGCCAGCGCGTGCCTTGAGCAGATTGGCGCTGATGCTGGCACTTTGGGATTTTTGTATGTGACGGATGTGATCGCGGAACATCTCAATGACATTCTTGAAATGTTTAAGGCAGGCACCGGCGTGGCGCATTGGGTGGGCGCGGTCGGCATCGGTGTGTGCGCCACCGGCAAGGAATATCTCGACCAACCGGCGGTGGTGGCGCTGACCGGTAATTTTGACGCGAGTAGTTTCAGGGTCTTCAGCGGCGTGTCGGATGAAAGCGCGGCGGCAACGGCGGCGATGGAATGCGACGGGGCAGCGCCCAACTTCGCCATCGTGCATGCCGACCCGCATACCGAAAACATGGAGCGCCTGGCGCCCGCGCTGGCCAAACGCGTGGAAAGCGGATTTCTGGTCGGCGGACTGGTCAGCTCGCGCGGCCTTAATCTGCACATAGCGGATAAAGTGGTCGAAGGCGGGGTGTCCGGCGTGGCGTTTTCCGACAGCGTGATCATCGCGACGCGATTGACCCAGGGTTGTTCGCCGATCGGTCCGAAGCGCGCGGTGACGGGTTGCCAGCGCAATGTGCTGATCAGCCTCGACGGCAAACCGGCATTCGATGTGTTTCTTGAAGACATTGGCGAAAAACTGGCGGGCGATCTGAACCGCATTGGTGGTCATATTTTCGCCGGCATTTCCGTGCCCGGCAGCGACACCGGTGATTATCTGGCGCGCAATCTGGTTGGCATCGATACGCAGAGCAAGCTTATTGCCATCGGCGAATATCTGAAAAAGGGCGACAGCCTGATGTTTTGCCGGCGAGACGCCAAAACCGCTCGCGACGATATGGCGCGCATGCTTGAAAGTATCAAGCAGGGGTTGTACGCCAAACCGTCGGCGGGTGTGTACTACTCGTGCCTCGGGCGCGGCGAAGCGCTGTTCGGCAAAGGCAAAGGCGAGTTGAAAATGATTCAGGATGTGTTTGGCGACATCCCGCTGGCCGGATTTTTCTGCAACGGTGAGATTTCGCATAACCGGCTATATGGCTACACTGGTGTGCTGACGTTGTTTATTTGAGAGAGAGCGGCAATTGAGAACGCGAAACAGATCGATGAGATTGGTGGTTGGGTTGGGTGTTTGGTTTGCCGTGGTTTCCGTGGGCGCGCAGGCGCAATGGAAGCCGGAAAAAAACGTCGAAATCATTACGTCGTCGGCACAGGGCGGCAGTAACGACAAAGTCGCGCGCACGATTCAGGCGGTGATGCAGGAAAACAAACTGATACCCACGGCGGTGTCTGTATTAAACAAACCCGGCGGAAATCAAACACTCGCGCGCGTGTATCTGAATCAACATGCGGGCGACGCGCATTATTTCGATATCGGCAACCCCACGCTGGTGGGCAATCATATCGCCGGCATCACGCCGATCAGCCACCGTGACGTGACGCCAATTGCTTTGCTGATCAGCGAATACACCGCGTTCACAGTCAAGGCGGATTCGCCGTTTAAGACACTCGGTGATTTGATCGCGCAACTGAAAAAAGATCCAGAGTCGGTGAGCGTCGGCATCAGTAACCGCGGCGGCACCAACCATTTGACGCTGGCGCTGACAGCGAAGGCGGCGGGCATTGACCCCAAGCGATTAAAAGTCGTGGTGTTCAAATCCAATTCGGAATCGACTACCGCGATGATGGGCGGACATATTCAATTGGTGGCCGCTTCGGTGCCGTCGATCATCGGCCAGGTGCAGGCGGGCGGTGCGCGTGTAATCGCGGTGGGTTCGCCGCAGCGCATGACCGGCGCGTTGGCGAGTTCGCCCACGGTACGCGAGCAGGGGTTGAACGTGTCGCTCGACAACTGGCGCGCGCTGATCGGCCCCAAGGGACTTTCTGCCGCGCAGGTTTCTTATTGGGAAAGCGTGCTGGCTAAAGTGGTGGAAACCGCCGAGTGGAAAAAAACACTTGAATCGAACAATTGGTCTGCGAGTTTTTTGCGCAGTCGCGAATTCGCGAAATTTCTCGATGCCGAATACGACGAAACCAAAGGGATCATGAACGATCTCGGTCTCATAAAATAATTTTCCGGTAAGGGTTTAATAGCGCCATATGCTGAATGAACTGAATCTGACGTGGACCGATGTGATTGCCGTCGTGTTTTTCGGCGCCGGCTGGGTAGGGTATGTGCTTTTTGCCGGGTGGTATGGCGCGCGTGTGCCGAGTCTGCATAACAGCATGGATCGTTTTCGCCGCGAGTGGATGTCGCAGATGATCGGGCGCGATAACCGCATGGTTGATGTCAATGTGATGCGAAATATCACGCGCAGCTCGCAGTTTTTTGCATCCACCACGATTCTGATTATGGGCGCGCTGGTGGCGTCGATGGGCTACGTGCAGCAGGCGCAGGATCTGGTGTCGGGACTGCCGTTCACGGTAAAAGCTTCGGCGCGTTTACTCGAAATCAAGATGTTTTTGCTGGTGCTGATTTTTGTGCATGCGTTTTTCAAATTTTCGTGGGCGATACGCCAGCTCAATTTTTGCGGCATTCTGGTTGCCGCCGCGCCCAAGCAGCCCAAAGCGCCGAATGACGATCCTGAGCAATATGCCGCGCATATCAATCGCATTGCGCGCATTACCTCCTACGCCGGATCAAATTTTAATCACGGCCTGCGCACGTATTATTTTGCGGTGGCGGCGATGGGCTGGTTTTTGCACCCGTGGCTAATGATGTTAGCCACCGTTTTGGTGATTTATATTCTGCATCACCGCGAATTTAGATCGAAAACATTGTTGGCGCTGGTGGACGACGACGCATCGGCAAAATTGAAAAATTAATTCAAGGATTTGTTTTAATTGCGCATTCTATTTTTCAGCTGAAAATTCAGTCAGCACCGCTGAGTCGTAATTCAGACGGAATGCATTGCCCACGCCAAGTGGCACATCCGTAAACGGTTCGAGCGTCGCGCCTGTCGGCAATGTCACGGCGTCGGCTACCGCGCTGCTAATCAAAATCTCGTGAGCTTTTGCGGTGTCTTCACCGAGTTTGCAGGCGGTGTTGACTTCTGCGCCGTAGATGTCCTGATCGCCGATGCGCAGCATGTCGCCGAAGCCGATGCCGATGCACAACAACACTTTATCTTCCGGCGGCAGATTTTCGCTGTGGCGGCGGCAGCAATTTTGCATGGCGATGGCGCTGCGCACGGCGTCGTCCACTGAGCGGTAGATCACCATCAGGCTGTCGCCTTCGGTCTTGAGCAAGATGCCGCTGCCATGCTGAATCACCGGCACTAGCAGCCGGTGCGATTCGTAAATAGTTTGCAGGAAATGAATGATGCCGAACTCGGTGACATTGCGCGAAAATCCTGACAGGTCAGTATAAAGTACCGCCCATTTCTCGCCGAAAAGATTCCAGATGCGCTTGTCGATGCGCGTTTTGTCGGATTTTGGATTCAGACGCTCCTCGATCAGCAACTCCAACCGGTCTGTCGATGCGCGAGAAATAATTTGCCGGATGAATGACATAGGCCTCCTCCTTAAAAACCCACAGCCTGTCCGTCGGTGCGTCGCTCCGACGCTGCAAAATAGCCGTCTTCCATTTTGTAAATAAGTTGCGCGCGGCCGAAGTCGGTGGACCAACGATCGGCTTGCGGCATGTCGTGACCGCGTGCTTTCAGCGCGGCGATGGTTTCAGCCGGCACGCCATGCTCGACGCCGACCCGCAAGCCGCTGTCTATGCGCCAGCGTGGCGCGTCGCTTGCCGCTTGTGGATTCTGATGGTAATCGACCATGCGCGACACCACCTGCATGTGACCTTGAGCCTGCATAGATCCGCCCATCACGCCGAAGCTCATGAGCGGCTGGCCGTCTTTGGTGAGAAAGCCTGGAATGATGGTGTGAAACGGACGCTTGCGTGGCGCAACGATGTTGGCGTGATTGGGTTTTAGCGAGAATCCAGAGCCGCGATTTTGCAGCGCAATACCGGTACCGGGCACTACCACGCCGGAACCAAAGCCGGAGAAGTTCGACTGGATGTACGACACCATCATCCCGGATTCATCGGCGGCGGTGAGATACACCGTGCCGCCTTTGCTCGGTGTGCCGAACGACGGTGTGCCCGCTTTTTTCATGTCAATAAGTTTGGCCCGTTCTTTCAGATAATGCTTGTCGAGCATCTGCGCAGGCGTTACGCGCATGGTGGAAATATCCGATACGTATTCGTTGATGTCGGCGAACGCGAGCTTCATCGCCTCGATTTTCAGGTGCATGCAATCCGGTGAATCGACGGGCAACGAAGCGATATCAAAATTTTCCAGCATGCCCAACGCCATCAGCGCCGCGATACCTTGACCATTCGGCGGGATTTCGTGCAGCGTATAGCCGCGGTAATCGAGACCGATAGGCTCCACCCAATCGAGGGTGTGCGTGGCGAGATCGTCCAGCGTTAGCGCGGCGCCATGCAATTTGGAGAATGCAGCGATTTTCTCGGCGAGATCGCCGCGGTAAAACGCTTCGCCTTTGGTCTCGGCGATGCGTTGCAGTGTTTTCGCGTGATCCGGCGAGGAAAATTTTTCACCGACGGCGACCGCACGGCCTTTGGGCATGAACGTGTCTGCAAACCCGGGCTGGTCTTTCAATTCTGCCGCGCCGTTCGCCCACAGGCGAGAAATCGTTGGCGACACCATGTAACCGTCGGTAGCATATTTGATTGCGGGTTCAAATAAATCCGCGAACGGTAACTTGCCGTATTTTTGCGACATTTCTACCCAAGCGGATACCGCGCCGGGCACCGATACCGAATCCCAGCCGCGCTGCGGCATGGCGGACTTGCCTTTGAACCAATCGGGCGTCCACGAAGCAGGCGAGCGGCCTGAGGCGTTTAGGCCTTTCAGTTCTTTACCGTCCCACATAATACAAAAGGCATCGCTGCCGATGCCGTTGCTGGTGGGTTCCAGTACCGTCAGCGAAATCGCCGTGGCGATAATCGCATCAACCGCGTTGCCGCCTTTAAGCATCATGCGCAAGCCGGCTTGGGCTGCGAGCGGTTGAGAGGTGGCGACACAATTGCGCGCCAGCACCGGCATGCGTTGCGAAGGATAGGGGAATTGAAAGTCGAACATGTCCATGGGAAATCCCGGCGTAACGTTAGGAAAGTGCGATTTTACAGAAAGGCGGGACGTATGAGGCTGGGGATTTGGTTTCCCCGGCTTCGCTGGATGATTTCACGCTTGCTAATCCGCTACTACGCGGGCGTCGCGTGCAACTTTCGCCCACCTTGCAATTTCGGCACGATTGTATTTTTCGTATTCTTCAGGGGAATTTCCTACCGGATCCGCGCCCTGGCTCGACAAACCTTTATTTACATCGGGGTGTGCCAGCGATTTGCGCACTGACGCATTAACGCGGTCGATAATCACGCGCGGCGTGTTCGCGGGCGCCAGCATGCCGAAGCCGCTGGACACCACAAAATCAGGCATGCCGGCTTCGGCCATCACCGGCACGTCGGGCGCGGCCGGTGAGCGTTTTGCACCCGATTGCGCGACCATGCGCAAACGTCCATCCCGCACAAACTGAATGGCGGAGGGCATGCCGGAGAATTGCATATGCACGTGGCCCGCGACCAGATCGACTGTGGCCGGCCCCACGCCTTTGTAGGGCACATGCACCATTTTCAGTTGCGTGCGCGAGGCGAGCATCTCAATGGCCAGATGCGTTGAGGTGCCGCGGCCCGGCGTGGCGTAGAGCATTTCGCCGGGACGTGATCGCGCGAGCGCAATCAATTCCTTGAGCGTGCGCGCCGGCACCGACGGATGAACCACCAGCGCGTTGGGCACGTCGGCCACCAGCGTCACCGGCGAAAAATCCTTGATCGAATCGTATGGCAGTTTTTTGATCACCGCCGGATTGATCACGTGCGCGGTGGAAACCATCAACAGCGTGTAACCGTCGGGCGGTGCTTTCGATCCGATATCGGTGCCGATGGTACTGCTGGCGCCGCCGCGATTATCGACGATGATTTGCTGGCCGAGGTCTTCGCCCATTTTTGGCACGATGAAACGCGCGATGATGTCGGTGTTGCCGCCGGGCGCGAAGGGCACGACCATGCGGATTACTTTAGACGGATACGGTTGTGCAACTGCCGCGCCCACAAGACATATTGGCCATAACCATATATACTGTAAGTATATGTTTTTAAACATTATTTTTAATTCTTATTCAGGGGGGATGCCGGCATCGCGCGTTACCTTCAGCCATTTCGCGATCTCGGATTTGTTGAAAGCTTCATATTCCTCGGGCCGGTTGCCGACGGGTTCGGCGCCCTGCGCAGAGAGGTTGTTTTTCACTGCCGGCTCCGCCAGCGCTTTGACCAGCGTGGCATGCACACGGTCGACAATCGGGCGCGCCGTATTGGCGGGCGCGATTATGCCGAATCCGCTCGACACCACAAAGCCCTTGAGTCCGCCTTCCTCCATCGTCGGCACGTCGGCTGCCGCCGCCGAGCGCGTTTTGCCGGTTTGCGCAATCATGCGCAGCTTGCCGGCTTTGGCGTAGTTGATTACCGCCGGCATGCTCGACATTTGCAGTTGCACATGACCGGCCATCAAATCGATGATTGACGGACCGGAACCTTTGTACGGCACATGCACCATTTTGATTTGTGCGCTCGAGCTCAATAGCTCAACGGCAAGATGGCCGACGGTGCCGCGGCCAGCGGTGGAATAGTTCAATTGTCCCGGTTTCGACTTGGCGAGTGCGACGAATTCCTTGACGTTTTTCACCGGTAGTGCGGGATGCACCACAAACGCTGTCGGCACATCGGCCACTACTGAAATCGGCGTGAAATCGCGCAGAGAATCGTAAGGTAATTTTTTTATCATCGCTGGATTGATGACATGCGCCGCGGACACCATCAGAAGCGTGTAGCCGTCTGGCGGTGCTTTCGCCACGATCTCGGTGCCGATCACGCTGCCGCCGCCGCCGCGATTGTCGATCACGATTTGATGGCCGAACTGCTTGCCCATTTCGGGCGCGACGATACGCGCGATGATGTCGGTGTTGCCGCCGGCGGCGAACGGCACCACCATGCGGATCGTTTTGGCCGGGTAGCCCTGCGCGAATGCGCCGCTGCCCAAGCTCGCGAGCAACGCTCCGCTAATCAGTGTTGTTAGATTTTTTGTCATTTGATTTCTCCTCGTGAAATGAACGCAAATGATACACCTGCAAAGGCCGGCTGCTGGTAGCGTTTTCGCCCGCACGGCTTAAAAACGGCTAAAATCAGTTACCTAAAATCCAGTTAATTCGCGTCCGACATTCCTCTTGTTTACGGAGCTAAAGTGATGTCTACATCCAATCGTCTCACGATCATGGGCACGCGCCACGTCGCGGCGGCAGGGCATTACCTTGCCGCGCACGCTGCGTTTGAAATTCTCGAAGCAGGCGGCAACGCCATCGACGCCGGTGTCGCCGCCGGCATCGCCATCGAAGTGCTGCAGACCGACAAGGTGAATTTCGGCGGTGTTGCGCCGCAGATTATTTACACGGCGAAAGACAAAAAAGTTCACTGTATCGACGGCCTCGGCGTGTGGCCCAAGGCCATCACGCCCGATTATTTCCAAAAAAGGCACGGCGGCAAAATACCCCCGGGTGTCGAGCGCTGCGTGGTGCCCGCCGCCCCCGATGCGTGGCTCACCGCATTGTCAAACTTCGGCACCATGAGTTTTGGCGAAGTGGCCTCCGCCGCAATACGTTTTGCCAGCGAAGGTTTCGCTGTCTATCCGTTGCTGTCACAATTTATCGAAACCCATCGCAAGGATTACGAGCGCTGGCCGTCGAGCGCGAAAGTATTTCTGCCGAAAGGCCGGGTGCCGCAAGCCGGTGAAGTGTTTGTGCAGGCTGACCTCGGTCGCACGCTCAAATTTCTGGCAGATGAAGAACGCAGGGTCGCGCGCAAGAAAGGCCGTAAGGCCGGACTGAAAGCCGCACGTGATGCGTTTTACAAGGGCGACATTGCACGCGAGATGACAAAGTTCATCGAAAAAGAAGGCGGCCTCATGCGCTTCGAGGACTTCGCGGATTTCAGCGTGAAGCTCGAACCGACCGTGCGCACACGCTTTGAAGGCATCGATCTGCACGCGTGCGGTCCTTGGTCGCAAGGCCCGTCGTTACCGATGACGCTGAACATCCTCAAAGGTTATGATTTGCGCGCGCTTGGGCATAATTCGGCGGATTACATTCATGTACTGACCGAGGCGTTGAAGCTCGCATTCTCCGACCGCCACAATCATTTCGGTGATCCGAATTTCGTCAAGGTGCCGATGGCTGGATTGATGTCGGAAAAATACGCAGCGTGGCAGCGCACGCGCATCCGCATGGACAGCGCCATACCTGGCATGCCGCGCGGCGGCGATCCGAAAACGCTGACCGAATTCGACAATCGTTCGATGTCACCGCCGCAAGGTTCCGAAGCGCCGGGGCCGGGCGATACCTCCTATCTGTGCGTGATCGACCGTCACGGCAACGCCATGTCCTGTACGCCGAGCGATGGCTCGGATCAAACGCCGATCGTACCGGGCGTGGGCATTTTGTGCTCAGGGCGCGGCACACAGTCGTGGTCTGATCCATCGCATCCGTCGTCGGTGGCGCCGGGAAAGCGTCCGCGTCTCACGCCGAACCCCGCGCTGGCGTTCAAGAACGGCAAGGTTTTCATGCCGTTTGGCACACCGGGCGGCGACGTGCAAACGCAGGCAATGCTGCAGGTGTTTCTCAACGTCAACGTGTTCGGCATGTCGGCGCAGGACGCGATTGAAGCGCCGCGTTTTTCAACTTACAGTTTTCCCGGTTCGTTTGAGCCGCATAAGTATTATCCCGACCGCTTGTATCTGGAATCGCGCATCGACAAGTCGGTGAACGACACGCTTGCCGCGCGCGGCCACGACGTGCGCGCGTGGCCCGACTACACCTGGCTCGCCGGTGCAGTGTGTACTATCGTTAACGATGCCAAACAGGGCGTGATGCACGGCGGCGCCGATCCGCGGCGACCGGCTTATGTATTGGGATGGTAGTTTAAGTATTTGTTTTTAAATAATATTTTTAACCTGGATATCACATGAATTTGCAACACCATACGGCTATGAAAACGCTTTCCGCAACGGTGTCGCTGGCGCTGGCTTGTCTTTGCACGAACGCCAGTGCCCAAAGTACACCGGGCGCCACCAATTACCCGACGAAACCGATGCGTTATCTGGTGGGCTATACGCCGGCGGGCACCGCTGATCTGCTCGCGCGAGCGGTTGGGCAAAAACTGTACGAAGCGTGGGGCCAGCAGGTCATCGTTGAGAATCGTCCCGGCGGCGGCACCAACATCGCTACGGAGATGGGCGCGAAGGCCGCGCCGGACGGCTACACGTTGTTCATGCCGACGGTGGCTAACGCGATCAATCCGACGCTAATGGCAAAATTGAATTTTGATTTGATGCGCGATTTCATCCACATCACCAACTACGCCAAGGTGCCCGGTATCCTGGTGGTGCATCCGTCGGTGCCGGCAAAAAATGCGAAGGATCTGATCGCGCTGGCAAAGGCGCGCCCCGGTGAACTGCGGCACGGCTCGACCGGCATCGGCAGTCCGCACCATCTTGCCGCGGAAATTTTCAAAACGATGGCGGGCGTGAAAATGATTCATGTGCCGTACAAAGGCGCAACCCCCGCAATTACCGATGTGGTGGCGGGTCACATTGAAATCTACTTCGGCGCCATGGTATCGACAATCCCGCACGTGAAAAGCACGCGCGTGCGCGCGCTGGGCGTCACCAGCCTCAAGCGCGTGGCGGCGGCGGGCGACACGCCCACGCTGGATGAACAAGGATTGAAAGGTTTTGATACGGGTTCGTGGTTCGGCATGTCGGTTCCGGCCGGAACGCCCAACGATATTGTGATGAAGCTGCATGCGGCGGCGACGCGGGCAATTCAGGCGCCGGATATCCGTGATCGCATGAGCGCGGAAGGCGCTGACTTTGTGGGCGATACGCCGGCGCAGTTCACCGCCTTTATCCGCGAAGAACTGGTGAAGTGGGGCAAGGCGGTGAAGGCATCAGGTGCAAAACCCGAATAGTCTGATTGCAATATGAGATTTCAGTGCATCGCAGCGTTGTTGCTTTTTGGGGCGACGGGTATTGCATCCGCGCAAAATTATCCTTCGCGCCCGTTGCGATTGATCGTCGGCTTTCCGCCCGGCGGCGCGGCGGATATTCTGGGCCGCATCGCCGGGCAACAGTTGACTGAACGGTTGGGCCAGCAGGTAGTGGTGGACAATCGCGGCGGCGCAGGCGGATTGGTGGCAACGGAAATTGTCGCGCGCAGTGCGCCCGACGGCTACACGCTGTTGTTTACCTCAATACCACATGTGATCAATCCGCATCTCTACAAAAAAGTGCAGTACGACGCGGTGAAGGATTTTGCGCCGATGGTGCAGTTTGTCAGCGTGCCGTTGATGATGGCGGTAAATCCGTCGCTACCGGTGAAGCTTGTGAAAGAACTGATTGTCCATGCGCAATCCCGCGCGGGGCAGATCCATTACGCATCGGCAGGCGCGGGTTCTTCCAGCCATCTTGCAATGGCATTGTTCAATTCGCTATCAAAAACTGCGATGAATCATATCCCGTATAAAGGCACGGGACCGTTGATGAGCGATCTCATCGCCGGGCAAGTGAGCGTTACCATCGCCAGCGCCGTGCCGCTGGCGCCGCAAGTCAAAGCCGGCAAATTGCGCGGCCTGGCGGTTACCGGGGCGAAGCGCTCGCCGTCGTTTCCCGAGCTGCCAACTATCGCTGAAACCGTGCCGAGTTACGAAGTGGTGAACTGGTTTGGCATGCTAGCGCCGGCGGGAGCGCCGGCATCGATTGTCGTGCGCGTGAACACTGAAATGAACAAGGCGCTGAGCGAGCAACGCATCAAGGACAATTTGCGGGCGCAGGGCGCTGATGCGGCGGGCGGCAGCGCGGAAGAATTCGCCGGTATTATTCGCGGCGATTTTGCCAAGTGGGCGAAGGTTGTGCGCGAATCCGGTGCCAAGGTAGATTAATGACCATTCCCGATCCACGCGCGTGGCACATGCCGCCCGCCGAATCACGATTGCATCAGTTGGCCAGCGCAAGTCTGCAGGGCGATGTGTCCGCGCGTGCCGCGCTCAAGCTCGAACTGGATGCCTTGCTCGACGGCAGCGCGGATGACGACGTGCAAGCGTTGTTGCGCAATGCACCGTCGGCCGACTGCTATCGTCATTTTCAGCAGTTGCTTGCCAAGCTCATCAATAAACCAGAGCGTGGTGAAGCAGTGACCGCGCGTTTATTTGCGATCCCGCTAGTGATCGTGGCTGGCGCAAAAAAACAAACGCAATTGCCTGATGCGCTACCGGACGTTGCCGCCGTCACCGCGCTGCTGGAGCAGCACGGCGTGCTCGGCGCAGGACGTAATTTCGGCTTGGGCAATGCGTTATGCGCGATGGAGACGCTGGATTGTCTGAAGCCACGCTTGCTGCGGCAATGGGCGACACAGTTGCGCACCGGCGCAGCTCCGCTGGAGTTGGCCGGCAGCGCTGTGGCGGTTGCGCCGGGACGCGAACAGGTTGAACTGCGGTTTCTCGTCGGCGCCAGCGTGGCACCTGCGCATGTGCCGTCGGTGCTGGAAACGGGTTCAAACGTTGGCGCATGGGGCATGCCTTTGACCAAGCTGCTCGCGCAGCAACTGGCGCAACCAGGGCTCGAAATATTGCCGATTCCGCGTGCGCCGGTCACGCTTTATCTTGCATCAGATGCAGGGCGCGCGGCGCAAATTGAACTCGCATTCAGTTTATTTTTGAGCAACGCGGTAAGGCAATTCCGATTGGCGGTGGGCGATCCGTCGGTGGTGTTGTCCGCCCATCGAACGGCAAAAGGCAGCGCGGAGTTTCGTGTAAGCCTGAGTTCTGCGTTTGATGAATCGATGCTGGAAGGCTTTCAGTGGCCGCTTTATCCGCCAGATGAC
>JBEBHE010000319.1:0-5338 GCA_040081205.1 Burkholderiales bacterium
TTGACGTTCTGCGTTACACAAACATTCAGTGCAGTAGGGATTGCGCCTTACATGCTCTTTAATTTTCTTTGAATTTCAACAATTTCATTGGCAGCTTGATCTTCTTGCCGCTTCAGTCGCAAAGAAGGGTGATAGACACTAAAAACAGGTACGGCTTTCCCATGTAAGGAAAGATAAAAGCTTTTGCCAATATCGCTGGGAAAGCAAATTTCATCGTTCATGATTCGCCAAATCATTCTAAACACGAAACCGTCTTTGCCGCATGCCAATATTACATTCGGGTTTATTTCTGAAATTTGTTCCTTGATAAAACCCTTGTCCTTAAACGAATACAAGCAGACTTCTTCTCTATTTTCAGAGCCTGATCCGGCCATCTTCTTCAAATTAATAATTGCAACGCGGCGCATGGTTTCAGCAACGTCTTGCCAATTGAGAGAATGATCAGACCCAACGCCGTCACAAATTATTTTTGTCCATCTGGCGACGTTACGATTGAATGGCTTTTTTAGGGCTTTCTCGCCCTCTGTCGCACCCCAAACATCTCGAAGGTCTGCGCCTAAATATTTATCGTAGTTTCCGTTTTTGCTATTTGGCTCTTTAACCACAAATAGAAGCTTCCACTTCTCTTTGGCAAAGATATCCTTATCAATAACGCCATCTCGGTGAAATTCACGCTCTAGGGATTGCGGATACGATTGAATCCACTTTTTAAAGAAATCTTCGTTCACTTAATATTACCCTTCAACCCCGCCATCCTCCCAAGCACCTCACACACCGACGCCGTATCATGCTGCGATAACCCCTGCGCCATCGCCGTGGTATACAACGGCGCGCACGTGGTAAACAACGGCATCGGACAATCGACCGATTTCGCCATGTCGCCGATCACCTGCATGTCCTTCTGCCACACCTCTATTTTCATGGTCGCCGGCAGGTAGTTCTGCTCCACCATCAGCTTGCCGCGTAACTGGAATACGCCGTTGCCGAGTACCGGGCTGTGCGCGAACAGGTCCCACACTGTTTGCGGATCGAGTTTCATCTTGCGCGCGAAGGTCATGGTTTCGCCCACCGCGACGTTGTAAATCGCCACCAGATGATTGGCGATGAATTTCATTTTGGTGCCATTGCCGAACGCGCCGACGAACTGCACGTTTTTGGTGAACACGTCGAGCACCGGCTTCACGCGCTTGAACGCGGCCTGCGGGCCGCTGGCGAAAATGGTCCAGCCGCCGGATTTCATGCGCACCGCCGTGCCGCTGATCGGGCAATCGAGCGTTTGCACGCGGGCGCGCGCCAGTGCCTGTTGCGCATGCTGTTTGTCGTCCAGCGTCAGTGTGCTGGTTTCGATGATGATTAGCGGTTCGCGTTTTTTATCTCTTTTTGCCGAGACGATTTTTACCACTACGTCTTCCAGCACCGTTGCTTTGGCGAGCGAGGTGATCACCACATCCGCCGCGGCCGCCACGGCTGTTGCCGACGCGAGTGCGCGACCGCCGGCTTTTTTCAAACGCGCGCGTGCTGCTGCCGCAGGATCGTAGCCGACGACCTTGTAACCTGCCGCACACAACGCTTCAGCCATGGTGCCGCCCATGATGCCGAGGCCCACGACGCCAATCGTTGGTAGGTATTTGTTTTTATTCATTATTTATTGCACTCATTTTTCAAATCACACAACACTCTGCCGTTCCCGCGCAGGCGGGTATCCCCTCCCTCCGCTTGCGGGGAAGGCAGGAGGGGGCAAGCGATGTTCCAATATGGCACTGTGTTATAGATTCCCGCCTGCGCGGGAATGACAGGGGTAAATGTACCTGGCGTTGAATTTATTTCACGAGGCAAAACGAGCAACATCAACTAACCCATCACCAACGCCGCGCGCCCAATAATCAGTTCCTTCTCCAGCCGCTGATGCAGCGCCTCGGCTTCGGCCAGCGGCGCTTTATCCGTCACCAACGGGCTGAATTCGCCGCGCGCGACGAGCTCCAGCGTGTCCATCACTTCCTGGCGCGTGGCGTAGCGGCTGCCGAGGATTTCGATTTCATCACGCAGTATTTTTGCCGGATCGGCATTGAACGGCTTGCCGCTGCCGCCCAACGTCACCAGCCGCCCGCCTTTGGCCAGTGACGCGAGTGCAGGCTCCAGCGTGCTGGCGTTGCTGACAAAATCAATCGCTACATCCACACCTTTGCCGCCGGTGGCTTCGAGCAATTGCTCGGCGACCCTTCCAGCCGACGCATCAATCGTGATATCCGCGCCGCACTTCACCGCAGCTTCGAATTTGGCGGCGGATGTATCCACGGCGATGACTTTCTTCGCACGCGCCCAGCGCGCGACTTTCAGCATGTGTATGCCGAGCCCGCCGCCCGCGCCGAATACGGCTACGGTGTCGTGCGGCGTGATGCGCGCGCGGCGTATCACTTTGACGGGCGTGGCCAGTGCGTCGCAGATCACGCCGGCTTCGGCAGGGTTTTTGCGCCAGTCGATGCCATCCGGGAATTTCAGGAAGTTGCGCGCCGGCAGCTTGATGTATTCGGCATAGCCGCCGTCGGATTCGCGCCCGACATAGCCGCCGAAGTTCTCGCACAGCGTTTCGCGGTTAATGCGGCACCAATGGCAATGGCCGCAGTTGAAATAAAAATACGCCGTCACGCCATCACCCGCTTTCACTTCATTCACACCGGCACCCACCGCCACGATTTCCGCGGCGATCTCGTGGCCGATAATGCGTGGATAGTGATTGAGCTTGAGCCGCCCGGCACGCGCGTGATGGATGGTCAAGCCCGAACCGCAGGCCAGTACGCGCGCCACCGCCTCACCCCGCCCCGGCGTTGGGTCGGGCACGGTTTCATAGGTAAACGGCATACCGGGACCCGGCAACAAAATCGCTTTCATGAAAATCCTCGGAAAAGTGGCTACGAAAACGCCGTAGTTACCCTGGTTACGATTTGAGCTTTAGCTGGGCAAACGCGTTGATCGCGCTGTTCACTTCCAGCTTCAGGCGCTCGAGCACGATGGCCAATTGCGCCAAATCACCTTGCTTGGCAAGTTGCTCCAGTTCGCGCGCGACTTCCGACACCGTCGTCGCCCCCATGCTGGCGCTGGTGGATTTGAGCGAGTGCGCCGCGCGTGTCAGCGCCGGAATATCCTGCCGTTCGAGGGCTGCGGCCGCATCCGCCAGTTGCTGCGGTGAATCCGTGGCGTAGAGGTCAATCAGTTGCCGGATGACAGTGCCGTCATCGCTCAACGACGCCCGAAGTACGGCGATTACGGTTTCATCGATCATTCATTGTCCTTGCCGGGTCACGAAACGCGCTATTCGCTCATCAGTATTTTGCGTGCGGCCGCGAGTTCTTTTTTCTTGGCGTCGTCGATCTTCGGATACTTGAGATGGAGTTTTTCCATGGCATCCACGATGGCATCGGACACCGCGAGGCGCGTAAACCATTTATTGTCCGCCGGAATCACATGCCACGGCGCGTAATCGGTGGCAGTGTTTTGAATCATGTGCTCGAACGATTCCATGTAGGTGTCCCAGTACTGGCGTTCGCGCGCATCGGTGGCGGAAAACTTCCAGTTTTTATCCGGGAAGTCGAGGCGCTCCATGAAGCGTTTTTTCTGTTCCTTCTTCGACACGTGCAGGAAAAACTTGAGGATCAGATAGCCGTTTCGCGACAAATAACGTTCGATGGCGCGAATGTCCTGATAGCGCTCGTCCCACACTTTTTTGGTAATGAGGTCGCGCGGCAGCTTTTGCTTCATCAGATATTCTTCATGCACGCGCACCGCCAGCACTTCTTCGTAATACGAGCGGTTGAAAACGCCAATACGCCCGCGCTCCGGCAGCGCCTTCATGCAGCGCCACATGAAATCGTGATCCAGCTCTTCGCTCGACGGCGCCTTGAACGAATACACCTGCATGCCCTGCGGATCGAGGCCGGACGTCACGTGTTTGATGGTGCCGTCCTTGCCCGCTGCATCCATCGCCTGAAATATCAGCAGCACGCCCCAGCGATCCTGCGCATAAAGGCGCGCCTGCTCGTCAGTCAACAAGTCGACGCCACGCGCGAGCAATTCTTTCGCTTCGCCCTTGAATTCAGATTTCAGCCCGCCGGTGTCGCCAGGATCAACATCCTTCAGGCGGAATTTTTTGCCATTGGTGATGCGATACGGCTCGACCAGCTTGCGGATTTTTTTGAACTCGGCCTTCGTTTCAATCGTCGCCATGGCCACCCCTCCAGAGGGTGTGTAAGTCATGCCTATTTTAGGCGAAACTCAAAAGAATGTCGCGCTCACGGCGAGCCGCGCGGTTAAAATATCCAGCGCCTTTCCAGCGGTTCCCTGCTCCCGGTATCTCCGTCACACGTTTCCTTTCCTGATCATGCCCCGCGACGACACTCCTTTCATACGCATCCGCGGCGCGCGCCAGAACAACCTCAAGAATCTTTCGCTGGATTTGCCGACGAATGAATTGATCGTCGTCACCGGCGTGTCGGGCAGCGGAAAATCGTCGCTGGTGTTCGACACGCTCTACGCTGAAGGACAGCGACGCTATGTGGAAACGTTTTCGCCATACGCGCGACAGTTTCTGGATCGGCAGGATAGGCCGCAAGTCGATGCCATTGAAGGCATACCGCCCGCCATTGCCATTGACCAGACCAATCCGGTGCGCACCTCGCGCTCCACCGTCGGCACCATGACGGAGCTGAACGACCACTTCAAACTGCTCTACGCGCGCGCAGCGGAACTGTATTGCCGTGGCTGCGGCGCGAAAGTGGTGCGCGATACACCGCAAAGTATTTTGAAAGCACTGGCGGCACGTGCGGCTGTGGCGGGGGATCCGCGTCTTACGGTGGCATTTCCGGTGCCGGTGCCGAAAAACTTTAGTATTGTGGAAATTAAAAAACTGCTTGCGGCACAGGGCTACGCGCGCTTCTTACACGAGGATCCACAACGCCTTGAGGTGATTCAGGATCGCTTTCGTGCCGGTACGGCGGAACCTGCGCGCGTGGTCGATGCGCTGGAGGCTGCGTTGAAAGTCGGCCAAGGGCGCGTGAACATCCACGCGCATGACGATACACCTCTCGCCTCACCCCTCACGCCTCGCGCGCCGTGGAAGTATTCCACGGCATTGCACTGCCCCGATTGCGATATTCACTATCAGGATCCGACGCCGAGCCTGTTTTCATTCAACTCGCCGCTGGGTGCGTGCGACGCCTGTCGCGGCTTCGGGCGCGTGATCGGCGTGGATTACGGGTTGGTGATCCCGGACGAATCCAAATCCCTGCGCGACGGCGCGGTGAAACCGTGGCAAACGCCAAGCAATAAAGAGTGTCAGGATGAT
>JBEBHE010000320.1:0-5338 GCA_040081205.1 Burkholderiales bacterium
AAGCGCTCTGCATTGCGCTGCATATCAAGTTGATTATTTTTGTTCAGCGCGTCCGGCGTGCCGTAGTAATCAACCGTCAGCGTGTGATCAAGCACCATATCGACCGGCACCTTGGGTTCGGCGAGCGATAGTGGCAGCCCGCGCCGGTTTACCTCTCCGCGTATGGCCGTCAAGTCGCCCAGCAGCGGTATGCCTGCCATGCAATTCAGCACCACGCGGCCGACGATAAATGGAATCTCTTCGGTGCGCGGGCCGTTCGGCTGCCAGCAGGCGAGTTCGCGAATGTTTTGTTCGGTGACGAGCTTGCCGTCGCAATTGCGCAGCAGTGATTCGAGCACGATGCGCAGCGATACCGGCAGGCGCGAGATTTTGCCGGCGCCTTGTTTTTCGAGGGCAGGCAGGGAGTAGCAATGGCCGGTTTTGTTGTTGCCGAGGTTGATGGGGGTTATGCAGGTGGATTTGAGTGTCATTGTTTTATTTCTAAAAACCGAAAGGTATTAACTACAGATGAACGCAGATGAAAACTTGAACCGTCATTCCCGCGCAGGCGGGAATCCATGCGATGTCTCATATGGCGCTGTGTTATGGATTCCCGCCTGCGCGGGAACGACGGTGGAGAATGTGTTTGTTTCTATTTATGCTCATCTGGGTAAGAAAATTTTTTGAACTTCGTGTCAATCAATTCAACCGTAGCCCCGCATCCCTGATCACCTTTACCCACTGCGCGAAATCGCGCTTCAGCGTTGCCGAGAACTCGTCAGCGGTAGTGGTCGCGACATCAGCCGCCTGCGCGGCCATGCGGTCTTTCATGTCCTGCGTGTTGGTAGCGTTGACGATTTCCGTGTGCAGGCGTGTACGTATCACGGCGGGCAAACCCGCCGGTCCGAGAACGCCGTTCCAGGTGATGACGTTCACGCTGGGCATGCCGGCTTCTTTGGCGCTGGGTACATCCGGCGCGATTTTCCAGCGCTTCTGATCGGTGACGAACAGTGCTTTGAGTTTGCGATTCTGCACGAAGGTGATCGCCGACGGCATGGTGGCGAACATCGCTTCCACGTGTCCGCCCATCAGATCGACGACAGCGGGGCCGCCACCCTTGTACGGCACGAAATTGATTTTTATCTGCGTGACAGAACGAAACAGTTCACCGGTTAAATGATTGGTGCCGCCGGCGCCGGACGTCGCGAAATTGATCGCACCGGGCCGCGCACGGGCGAGCGCGACAAACTCCGCCACCGTTTTGGGCGGCAACGCCGGATGCGTCACCAGTATGTTCGGAAACACGATCACCGGCGTCAGCGGCGTGAAATCTTCCGAGGGGTTGTACGGCAGCTTTTCATACAGCCCCGGACTCATGGTGAGTTCGTTGCTGGTGCCGAGCAGCAGTGTGTAGCCGTCGGGCAGCGATTTGGCGACGAGGCTTGCGCCTATCGTGCCGGTTGCGCCGGGACGATTATCGACGACAACCGGTTGGCCGAGTGATTCAGAGAGTTTTTGCGCCAGCGGACGCGCAAGTGCATCCGCAGGGCCGCCGGGCGGAAACGGAACGACCAAGCGTATGGATTTTGCTGGATACGTTTGCGCATGCGCAGTGGCTGCCGCAAGTAAGGCAATGGATGCCGCGAGTTTCAGCTTTAAATTCATCCATCCTCCTCGTCATTCCCGCGAAGGCGGGAATCTATGCGATCACTCATATGGCACTGTGTTATGGGTTCCCGTCCCCGACTAAAGCATTCGAGGACAGGCTCTGCGCGGGAACGAAGGGGGGAGGGTTAGTGATATTTTTTAGTATTTTTTAAAAATAATTTTTGAATAAATTTATTTGCTACCCGCGCAATGCCTGCTGAAACCGCAGCTTGAGTTCAGTGCCATCACGCGGCGGCAGAATAAATTCACCGCGATCAATCGCCACTTTTGCGCCAACGAATATCGGCCCCGGTTCTTTGATAATGCGCGGCAGCCACGTTTTTAATTGCGCCTCGGTGTAGATGGTTTCCGCTGCGTGAAAACCCGTTGCCTTTGCCACGCCCGCGAACTCGGTGCCAAGCTGCGTGTGCGTTTGCTGCATGCCGGTTTCACCGTAATGTTCGTTGTCCATCACGATGATCGCAAGGTTCTTCGGCTGCTTCGCGCCGATGGTGGCAAAGCTGCCCATCGCCATCAGCATGTCGCCGTCACCGGTGATCACCAGCACGCGGCGTTTCGGTTGCGCGAGTGCAAGGCCCAAGCCGATCATCGCGGTGCCGCCCATCGCGCCCCACGTGTAGAAGTTCAGCGGATTGTCGCCGCACGCCATGACATCAAAACACGGTGCGCCGAGTCCGGCGACCACCAGTGCGTCGCCGCGTTGCTTAAGAATGGCCGCGACGACTTTGCGCCGGTCGAGTGTGGGTTTACGGTGCGCACTCATTTGAACTCCTTCACGCCAACGACTCTTTGATCCATCAACACCGCCACCGGGCGATTGGTATTGAATGCCAGTTGGCACGCAGCCGACACTGTGGGGCCGACTTGTTCTACGTTATCCACTTTTTTGACCACGCAACCGATGGCGGCGAGCACTGGCGCGGTGGCTTCGGCCATGGGAATTTGCCACGGATTGAATTCAGCCCAGGTGCCGCGCATGGTCACCAGCATCAGCAGCGGTACCCGGCATTCGGTAATCATGCCCAGCATATTGATGCAGTTGCCCGCGCCGCTGGATTGCACCAGCAACACCGCGCGCTCGCCGCCCAGGCACGCGCCGACGGCCATTGCAACACCTTCTTCTTCAGTGGTGAGCGGCACTGCCTGCATGTCTTTATCAGCGCGCACCATTTCGATCAGGCGTTTGAGCCCGGTGTCGGGCACATAGGCGACCTGACGGATTTTTTGCGTGTGAAATACATTCATTACGGCGTCGGGCCAGGAGGTTGGCGCAGGGGTGGGAGGCATGGCTTCTTTCTGTAAAGTAATGTGTAACGTAAATAGCGAAAGGGTAAGCGCGTTCTAAATTCTATTCAGGCTTGATGCCGGCAGCTTTGACAACACCAGCCCATTTTACGATTTCAGTACGCAGGAGCTTGGCGAATTCGTCAGCGCTGGTCGGCGCAGGATCAAGACCATTTTTAAAAAATTGCGCGCGGGTATCGGCATCCGTGAGAATTTGCCGCAAGGTGCTGTTAAGCCGCTCGATGATGGGACGCGGCGTTTTACCGGTGGTGAACACGCCATACCAGCCGTTGACTTCGTAACCTGCGAGGCCGGACTCGATAAATGTCGGCACGTCGGGCATGGCCGCGGCACGCTGGGTGGTCGTCATGCCCACGGCACGCAGCCGGCCGCTATCCACGTGCGGCTTAAGCGTCGCAATGGAGCCAAAAAACATCGACACACGGCCCGCAATCAAATCAGGCAACACCGCACCGCCGCCTTTGTATGGAATGTGCTGCATGTCGATGCCCGCAGTGATTTTGAGCAATTCAGCGCACAGATGCGGCGGGCCGCCGGCGCCGCTGGAAGCGTAGTTCACCTTGCCCTGTTGCGACTTTGCCCATGCAATAAATTCGTTGACCGATTTTGCAGGAACGGCAGGATGAATCACCATTAGATAAGGCCCGCCGGCAACCATGCCTACCGGAGCAAAGTCACGCTCGGTATCGTAGGGCAGCTTGCGTACCAGACTGGGATTAACCGCAATGCTGGCGGACACGATTAACAGCGTGTGTCCATCCGGCGTGGCGCGCGCAACGATCTCGGAGCCCACCACCGTATTGGCGCCGGCGCGATTGTCCGCGACAAAGGGTTGGCCCAGTTTTTCGGAAAATTTTTCCGCCACGATGCGGCCCAGAATATCATTGGTGCCTGCGGCGGCAAACGGCACCACCAAACGCACGGGACGGCTGGGGTAAGCCGTCTGCGCCTGTGCAACGCATGCCGCGCCACAAAACGCAATAACGGTGGTCAGACGAAGTAAGGTCAGCATCAGTTCCTCCTGTGCGAACTTTACTCCGTGCCGGGTGCAATCGCCAGATGCCGGTGCATGATGTGAACGCGGTGTAAACGTGAACGAAGGGCGCTTGCTATAATTTGCGCCTCCCGATTATTCCCCGGTCTACCCCATGCTTAAAGGTCTTTCCGATCACGAAACCCACGCCGACATCCGCGACGGCGTGCGTGCACTGTGCGCGCAATTCGGCGATGAATATTTTCGCAAAATCGACGCGGCGCATAAGTATCCGTCGGAATTCGTCGATGCATTGACCAAAGCCGGCTGGCTGTCGGCGCTGATCCCGGAAGAATACGGCGGCTCGGGGCTGACGCTCACGGCGGCGTCGGTGATCACGGAAGAAATCAACCGCAGCGGCGGCAACGCGGGCTTTTGCCACGGGCAGATGTACAACATGGGCACGCTGCTGCGCCACGGCTCGGAAGCGCAAAAGAAAAAATACCTGCCCAAGATTGCCAGCGGCGAATGGCGGTTGCAATCGATGGGCGTGACAGAGCCCACCACCGGCACCGACACCACCAAGCTCAAAACCGTCGCCGTGAAAAAAGGCGACCGTTACGTGGTGAACGGGCAAAAGGTTTACATCTCGCGCATGAACAACACGGATTTCATGATTCTGCTTGCGCGCACCACACCGCTGGCCGACGTCAAAAGCAAATCCGAAGGCATGTCGATATTCATCGTTGATGTGCGCGAGGCATTAAAGAGCAAGGGCCTCACCATCACGCCGATCCGCAACATGGTGAACCAGGACACCAACCAGTTGTTTTTCGACAACCTCGAAATTCCGGCGGAAAACCTGATCGGCGTGGAAGGCCGCGGCTTCAAGCACATCCTCGACGGGCTGAATTCCGAACGCATCCTGATCGCGGCGGAATGCATCGGCGACGGTTACTGGTTTATCGAGCGCGCGACTAAATACGCCAACGACCGTGTGGTGTTCGACAGGCCCATCGGTGCGAATCAGGGTATACAGTTTCCGATCGCGCGCGCGTACGCAGGCGTGGAGGCGGCCAACCTCATGCGCTTTAAGGCAGCCGCTTTGTACGACGAGCACAAGCCCTGCGGCGCTGAAGCCAACATGGCGCTGCTGCTGTGCGCCGATGCGTCATGGGCGGCGGCCAATGCCTGTTTGCAGACGCACGGCGGTTACGGCTTTGCGGCCGAGTACGACGTCGAGCGCAAATTCCGCGAGACGCGGTTGTTTCAGGTGGCGCCGATTTCGACCAATCTCATCCTGTCGTATATCGGGGCGCATGTGTTGGGGATGCCGCGGTCGTTTTAAAAATACCAATAAAAATAAATACTTAGCTAGTTTTCGTTTTACCGACTGTTGCCTGTCCTTAAAAC
>JBEBHE010000321.1:0-5310 GCA_040081205.1 Burkholderiales bacterium
ATATCTCATATGGCACTGCGTTATGGGTTCCCGCCTGCGCGGGAACGACGGGGAGGAGCGTTTTCGGTTCGAAGTCCGTCATATCTTGAATGCCTCCAGCGTCTCCGGTGCGAACAACTCCTTGGCTTCCAGCCGCCGTTTCGACAAACCCTGTTCATGGTGATAGCGTAAAAACGTATCAAGCGTGGCTTTGTTCGCTTCAAACCCATAAGGCCACCAATCGTCGCCCATGTTGCGCTTTAACCATTCCACTTCGGCGATCATCCACGGCAGCATATTGCGCAGCGCGGCGGTTTCGAACATTTCTTCATAGCAAATGCGTTGCGCTTCGGTGAATGCTTTGTAAAGCTCCATCGCGATCCAGCGGTTTTTTTCGTACACCTCGCGGCGTATCGCGATGGTGTGCATGATCGGAAACAATTTGGTTTTTTTGTAATACGCGCGCTCGACATCAACATAGTCCTCGAACAATCGCTTCACCTTGGCGGGCTGCGTGTGCAGCGTCGAAGGCATGCGCGGACTGTGCAGCGCATCGATCTCGCCGCTGGCGAGCATCTGCGACAGCGTTTTGCCGGCGGGAATCGGATGCAGTTTGATGTGTGGCGGCAGGTCGAGTTTGAGTTTTTCATCGCGCCCCGGCGTTTCCTGACCGCCGGTCCAGTATTCGCAGTCGCTGATGTTGACACCGTATTCGTCCTGCATGATGCCGCGGCTCCATACGGGTGCGGTCATCTGGTATTCGGGCGACGCCACTTTTTTGCCGATCAAATCTTTCGGCTCGCGGATATTGCTGGCCGCGGAAACGAACGTACACGAGTGGCGAAACATGCGCGACGGAAATACCGGTATCGCGATGAACGGCTGCGGATCACGAAACAACGACACGGTGTACGACGACAGCGACAACTCCGCGACATCGAACTCCTGATAGCGCAGCATGCGAAAAAAAGTTTCCTCGACGATGTGATCGAGAAAATTCAGTTCGATGCCATGCGGCTGCACACGGCCATCCGCCAGCGCGCGCATGCGGTCGTAGTTCCAGCACGAGAGGGCGAGACGGAGTTTTGACATGCGTTTCGTATTATCAGTGAATCGTTAAAATATTTAATAAAAAAATACTTATGATATATCGCTAACGCAGATTTTCGGCGAACCCCGGCAGCTTCACAAAGCGTTCCCATATCTTGAGTTCCTGCGCGAGCAAGTCGGCAAAGGCGTCGGGCGTGGCCGACGGCGTGGCCTCCGCGCCATCCTTGGCGAAAGCGTTTTGTACTTCCGGCGCGCCGAGGTTGCGCGCGATCTCGCGGTGCAGCGCGGCGATGACGGGGCGCGGCGTCGCCGCGGGGGCGAAGAGGCCATACCAGTTGATGAGTTCAAATCCGGGTACGCCAGCCTCGGCAATGGTAGGCACTTCGGGAAACGCGGCGGAGCGTTTCAGGCTGGTGATGCCCAGCGCCTTCAACTTGCCGCCGCGCACGTGCGGCATGCCGGAGAGGGTGGCGGTGAAGCCCATCTGTACCTGCCCGCCAATCATGTCGGCGAGTACCAGGCCGCCACCTTTGTACGGCACGTGAGTGATTTTCACGCCGGCCATGTCGCAAAACAGCGCGCCCGCGAGATGCCCTGCGCCGCCCACGCCCGACGAGCCGTACGACAGCGCATCGGGCCGCGCCTTGGCGTAGGCGATGAATTCTTTGACGTTGTTCGGCGGCAGCCCCGCGTTAATCATCAGCATGTAGGCAACGGTGGTGAATTGCGTAACGGGAGCATAGGCGCGGCGCACGTCGAACGCCACCTTCTTTTGCACGCCAGCGCTGGCGATCAGGCTGCCGGAAATCACCAGCAACGTATAGCCATCGGGCACGGCTTGCGCCGCGACTTCCATGGCAATGATGCCGCTCGCGCCGGGACGGTTGTCCACCACCACGGAACGTCCCCAGCGTTCGGTGAGTTTTTGTCCTACCGCGCGCGCGGTAATGTCGATGCCGCCGCCGGGCGCGTTGCCCACGAGAAAACGTATGGGCTTTACCGGATAGCCGCCGGGTCGCTCGCTCTGTGCTTGCGCCACGCTTGCGAGAAACGCCATCACCATCACCATCGCGGCGCAGCGCGTCATTGTGTTATGCCGCCGATGACTCAAAGCCGGCCACCGCCTCGCCGATCTCGAACATATCCACCGCACTACTTACGTTAGCGTGCAGAAACTTCACGGCATCATGCACATATTTTTGCAGTGGCATGTCGCGCATCACACCCATGGCGCCAAAGCATTCGGCGGCCTTTTCGGTGGCTTCGCACACGGTCTCGGCGGTAAACACGCGCGCAGCTGTTTCGAGCGGCAGTGTTGGCAGGCTCGCTGCCGACTCGGGATGATCGAGCGCCCACGCGGCTTTCCAGATCAGGTTGCGCGCGGCTTCCAGGGAGATGGCAATGCCCGCGAGCTTGGTGCCGATGGCCTGATGCTGGATGATGGGCCGGCCGCCTTGCACGCGGAGCTTGGCGTAGGCGATGGCGGCCTCGAAAGCCGTGCGCCCCAGGCCGAGATTGACCGCGGCGGTGAGCGCCACGCTATGACCTTGCGTGCGTCGTAAAGTTTGCGGCGCGGCGATAAAGTTATCCACCGGCACGCTGCAATCCTTGAATGTCACATAGCCGCCGCTGCCGATGATCCACGGGATGACGCTTTCACTATCGGTGCCGGGCACGCGCACGGTCAGCCCCGGCGCGCCGCGCGTGGCGATCAGCACACCGGCGCTGGCTTCAACAGCGATCAGGCCTGCGATCGGCGCGTTGGCGACAAAACCCGCGTCGCCATTGAGTATCCAGTGGCCGCCGTTGCGCACTGCGGTCACGCGCGCGGCGGGTGCGGCACGGTTGCGGTGATATTGCCAGCCTGGCCCGCCCGTATCTGTGCCTGCATAGGCAAGATGACCGTGCTCATCGTTGGTAAACGCAGGCAACAGGCGCGCACGCTGTTCGGTGTTCATCGCCCCTTCAAATAGCGCATGTGCAAGGAAGGCGGTGTGCGCCATCGCCATCGCCACGTCCACGTCGCCGGCGGCCAACTCCTCCATCACGATGCACGCGGTGAGCGTATCGGCGTTGGCGCCACCGTGTTCCTCGGTAAGCATCAGCGTGCGTAATCCCAGTGGCGCCGCGAGCGCCAGCAAATCCGCCGGGAAAGGCGGGTGCAGCGGCTGCAAACGACTCGAGTGCGTGGCCACGGGTTTGATTTCGCGCTCGACGAAATCGCGGATCGTGTCGCGAAACTCAAGCTGCTCGGCGGTCAATGTCAGGTTATACATAAGTATTTGTTTTTAAATTAGTTTTTGTCTGCGCACCGCTTTCATGCGCTGCACCGAATCGCCCGCGAGATGGGTCCATATGCCCGCGTCGCGCACCAGCTTGTCCACGGCCGCGGGCATTTCGACCACGCCGGTGCCCGCGTGGATGTCCATGTTGAGCCGCGTCACGCGCTGAATCACATCAGACGAAAAATTAACCAGCAACACATTGTTCACGCCGTGCATCTTCGCATCGGCCTCGGCGGCCATGCGCATCACGAACGAGCGCAGCGCTTCGGTGAGCATCTGCATTTCGGAGAGCTTTAACTGGATCATCTGGTTATCCAGGATATAGCGCGCGGCGGGACGCGCCGCTTTGGAATACTGCATCGCCATCGCGCACGCGGCATCGCACACGCCCAGCGCGTTGGCAGATAGCTCCAGATCGCCGAAGCTGCCGCCGCGCGTCTTGTAGCCTTCGTTGACTTCGCCGATCACATTGGCGTGCGGCACGCGCGCGTCGTCGAACACCAGTTCGCCATTTTGATAAAAACGCCAGCCGCTCTTGTCGTAACGCCGACCGACGCGCAGGCCCGGTGTGTCGATCGGCACCAGAAACTCCGTGCCGCCCTCGCGTATGCCGACGTTGGGATTGGTGCGCGTGCTGACAAAAAAAAGTTTTGCCACGCCGCCATTGGCGATAAAACATTTTTCGCCGTTAAGCAGCCACTCATCACCCCGGCGCACGGCGGAAAGTTTCCAGCCGGATTTCGGGTCATCCTCCGGCGGCAACCGGTGATCGGAGCCCGCAGTGGGTTCGGTGCCGGCGTGGCCCAATAGATACGTGTCGTCGGCGAGGAACGGTTTCAGGAAACGCTCTTTTTGATCCTCGGTGCAAAACTCCGCGATCAGGTGGCTCCATTTCCAGCACTGGCTGAAGGTTTTTGCCATGGCGCTGTCGGCCTTGGCAAGTTCGGTCATCACCAGGGCTTGCGTCACAAAATCGATGCCATGCCCGCCCCATTGTTCCGGCACCACTGCCGTGCGAAAACCTAGCTGCGAGCCCTGACGGACGATGTTCCAGTCAAAGGTCTTGGCCGGGTCGGCGATGCGGTCGCGCGCGAGCGAAGCGGGTTGCAACACGTCGCGCGCAAATTCACGCGCCTTCAGTTGCCAGGCGTGCTGCTTGCTGCTGAGCGAGATGGGGGCGATGCCGTCCATGTTTTACGATTCCTGGAGGTGGGGTCTGTCGATACTGTCAGAATGTCATGCCGCGAGCGGGCAGCTTGCTGTCAGACCGTGACGGGGTCGGTGCCGAGCGGCGGGAACAGTCCGTGCCGCGCGTGATCCTTGAACGCGTGATCCTTCGGCAGCAACAGCGAGCAAGAGCGCACATGCTGTTCTTTGGGATCAAGACCGGGCAGCGGTTTGCCTGCGCGATTGGCTTCAGCGCTTTTTTGCAACAACCGCCGCATCATCACGATGCCGCGGTCGGTGGGGCACAGGTTTTCTTTGGTGCGATCCTGCGTAGCACCCATCGATTCCTGCAACGAGGCATCCTGCATCGCAATGCCTTCGATGCCGGAGTAATGCACGCCGGCTTTTTGCGCTGCGCGATCCATCAAATAGTCGTTGGTTTTATTGGCGAGCGGCGTGAACGTGCCGGGCGTGTATTTGACGTGGATGCCCTTGCCGTCTTTCATGGCGTTGAGTTCGGACTCTTTCAGATCGCGTTTGGGATGATAGTTGATGCTCCACGCCCAGCAGTTTTCGTCGTCAATCGGCACCCACACGTGGCCGCCGAGCGGATGGCCGGCGCGCGGCGGAATAATGCTGTGCGATGGCATGATGTACGGCGTGATGCGCCAGTAGTATTGCTCGGGGTTATCGGTCACGTTGCGCCGCGCGCCGATCAAGAGGCCACCGGGGAAATCCGCCACTTCAAAAAACGGCATGCGGTCGTGATCGTTGTATTCATTGCCTTTGCTGCCGACGAACAGAGGGTCGGTTTTCAGTGCGCCGCCAT
>JBEBHE010000051.1:0-19339 GCA_040081205.1 Burkholderiales bacterium
CACCCTGCCGGTGATGATGTGGTCGGCTTTTCCGTTTTATCGCGGCGCATGGCGTGGCTTGCGCGCACGCGCGCTCAATATGGACGTACCGGTCAGCCTTGGCATTTTGGCGGCGTTTGCCGCCAGCGTTGTGGCAACGGCCAGCGGAACGGGCGCGGTCTATTACGACTCGGTATGCATGTTCGTATTTTTGCTGCTGGGCACGCGCTATCTGGAACTGAACGCGCGCGCGATGGCAGCGCGTGAGCAGGATCGGCTGGCGCGGCTGATCCCCGCTATCGCCACGCGGCTGCCGCGGTTTCCGGATGTCGGTGCGCGCGAGGAAGTATCCGCGGCGTCATTGCGAGCGGGTGACGTGGTGGAGATCAAACCCGGCGCTGCGGTGCCGGGGGATGGCGTCGTTATGGAAGGCGTCAGCAGCGTCAATGAAGCGTTGTTGACGGGAGAGGCCAGGCCGCTGTCGAAACAGCGCGGTGATCGCATTATCGCGGGTTCGGTGAACGGCGAAGGCGCGCTCATTGCGCGGCTGGAGCAGACCGGTCAGCACACAACGGTGGCCGGCATTGTGCGATTGATGGATCGCGCGCTGGAAGAAAAACCGCGGCTGGCCTCGCTGGCGGACCGGGTCGCGGAGCGATTTGTGTTTGCGTTGTTGCTGGTGGTCGTCGCCAGCGCCATTGCATGGTGGTTTATCGACAAGGACCGCGTGATTTGGGTGACCATTTCCCTGCTGGTGGTCACTTGTCCGTGCGCGCTTTCGCTTGCCACCCCGGCCGCGCTGGTTGCAGCGACCGGCAGTCTGTCGCGACGCGGGATTTTAATCACGCGCGGACATGCGCTCGAAACGTTGGCGAGGGCCACGCATTTCGTTTTCGACAAAACCGGCACGTTGACCAGCGGGCGCATGAGTCTTATCGGCGTGTTCGGCCTTGGGGGGCACAGCAAAGAGGCGGTGCTTGCCATGGCTGCTGCACTGGAAGTGTCGTCCGAACACCCCGTGGGCCGCGCACTGGCTGCGATCGGACCAGCACCTGCACGATATCAGGCGAGCGAAATAACGTATGTTACCGGACAGGGTGTGGAAGGCATCATCGACGGCATGCGCCTGCGTGCCGGGTCACCGCGATTTGTGGCTGCGTTAAATGGATTGCCATTGCCCAGCGAGTTAGTGTTCGTGAGCGAAGATGTGACTACGGTGGCGTTGGGAAACGAGCGTGAGTGGCTGGCCTTATTCACGCTGGGCGACGCCTTGCGGCCCGATGCGCGGCATGTGGTGCAGGCATTGCTGGAAGCAGGCAGAGCGGTTCATCTGCTGTCCGGCGACCGCGCGCCGTGCGTCAAGCGGGCAGCGGAACGACTGGGCGTTCATTGCTTCACCGGCGATGCGACACCCACCGATAAGCTGGACTACGTTCGTCGCCTGCAAGCGCAAGGGGCGGTGGTTGCCGTCATCGGAGACGGCATCAACGATGCGCCGGTGCTGGCGCAGGCGCAGGTGTCGGTCGCGATGTCGTCCGGCACGGAACTGGCGCGTCTCAACGCAGACGTGGCGTTACTAACAGACCGCATCGAGCCACTGCTCGAAGCGGTAACGATTGCCCGCCGTACGCTGACGATCATTCATCAGAACTTCATGTGGGCTATCGCCTACAACGTCATTGCGGTGCCGCTGGCGATCATGGGTCTGGTGACGCCGTTGGTAGCGGCCATCGGCATGTCGGCCTCTTCGCTGCTCGTGATCGGCAATGCCCTGCGCCTGTGCGATCGTGCGCCAAGTGTGGAACAACGGACTTAGTCATGGATATTCTTTATCTGCTGATTCCGATGTCGGTCGTACTCGTGTTTGTGATCGGCGCCGCCTTCTGGTGGGCCCTGCGCGGCGGACAGTTTGACGATCTGGAAGGCCCTGCGCATCGTATTTTGATGGATGACGATCGCGGCGAGTCATGATTTGAAGGTTTGATTTAAATCAACTTCGCTAAGGCTGTTCCCGGATACGATGTTCCCGAATCACGATTCGCGCATTGCAATCAGGGAGATATGTCAGCATGGAGTCCACGTACAACTATAAAGTGGTGCGGCAGTTCGGCATTATGGCCGTGGTGTGGGGCATCGTCGGCATGCTGGTGGGCGTGCTGCTTGCCGCGCAACTGATCTGGCCGGAATTGAATCTCGCGCCGTGGCTATCGTATGGGCGGTTACGTCCGCTGCACACCAATGCAGTGATTTTTGCCTTTGGCGGCTGCGCGCTGTTCTCGACATCCTATTACATCGTGCAACGCACCTGTCATGCCCGGCTGTTCTGCGGAAGTCTGGCGGCGTTCACGTTTTGGGGATGGCAGGCGGTCATTGTGCTTGCGGCCGTCACTTTGCCGCTGGGCTACACCAGCGCCAAGGAGTATGCCGAACTCGAGTGGCCCATCGACATATTGATTACGCTGGTTTGGGTGTCCTACGCGGTGGTGTTTTTCGGCACCCTCGCAAAGCGCAAGACGCCGCATATCTACGTGGCGAACTGGTTTTTTGGCGCGTTTATTCTGACCGTGGCCGTGCTGCATCTGGTGAATAGCGCGGAAGTGCCGGTGACGATGTGGAAATCCTATTCCGCTTACGCGGGCGTGCAGGATGCCATGATTCAGTGGTGGTATGGACACAATGCCGTCGGCTTTTTCCTGACTGCCGGCTTCCTGGGGATGATGTATTACTTTATCCCGAAGCAGGCCGAACGCCCGGTGTATTCCTACCGCTTGTCGGTCGTGCATTTCTGGGCGCTCATCTTTACCTACATGTGGGCGGGCCCGCACCATCTGCACTACACCGCATTGCCTGATTGGGCGCAGTCGCTGGGCATGGTGTTCAGCCTGATTCTGCTGGCGCCGTCGTGGGGCGGCATGATCAACGGCATGATGACGCTGTCGGGTGCATGGCACAAATTGCGTACCGATCCGATACTGAAATTCCTGGTGGTGTCGCTGTCGTTTTACGGCATGTCCACCTTTGAAGGCCCGATGATGGCCATCAAGACGGTCAACGCCTTGTCGCATTACACCGACTGGACGGTGGGACATGTGCATTCGGGCGCGCTGGGCTGGGTGGGTCTGGTGTCTATCGGCAGCCTGTACTACCTCATTCCGCGGGTCTTCGGGCGTACCGAGATGTACAGCGTTAAGGCGATTACGCTGCACTTCTGGGTGGCGACAATCGGGATTGTGCTTTACATCGCGGCGATGTGGATTGCCGGCGTGATGCAGGGCTTGATGTGGCGCGCGATGAACGATGACGGCACCCTGACCTACAGTTTCGTGGAATCCGTCAAAGCGACGTATCCCTATTACATGATCCGTTTGCTGGGTGGCCTGCTTTACTTCTCCGGTATGTTGGTCATGGCATGGAACATCTGGAAAACCGTGGTGGGACAGCGTGCGTACGACGCGCCGATACCCGCTGTGCAGCTTGCAACTCACCACGCATAAGTCAGAGAGGAAAATCATGAGCACGGTATCCAAACACGATCTCATCGAGCGCAACATGGGGTTGCTGATCGTCCTGGTCATCCTGGTGATCAGCGTGGGCGGTCTGGTTGAGATTGTCCCGCTGTTTTTCCAGAAATCGACGACACAGCCGGTCGCAGGCCTTAAGCCCTACGCCGCGTTGCAGCTCGAAGGGCGCGATATTTATATACGCGAGGGCTGCGGCAATTGCCACTCACAGATGATTCGCCCGTTCCGCGCGGAAACAGAACGCTACGGCCATTACTCGGTGGCGGGCGAGTTTGTCTATGACCATCCGTTCCTGTGGGGTTCCAAGCGTACCGGGCCGGATCTGGCACGCGTGGGGCAGCGTTATTCGGACGAATGGCATCGATTGCACCTCATGAATCCGCGCGATCTGGTGCCGGAGTCGAATATGCCGGCGTATGCGTGGCTGGACAAGGCGCCAGTGAATGCCGCGATCCTGCCGGACAAAATGCGCGCATTGCGCCGCGTAGGGGTGCCTTATACCGACGAGGACATCGCCAAGGCAGCGGAAAGCGTCAAGGGCAAAACGGAAATGGACGCCGTGGTGGCGTACCTCCAGGGATTGGGAACCCTACTGAGAAACGTGAGATGACCATGGATATGGAATGGATGCGATCACTGATGACAGTGGCGGCGTTTGCCACATTTATCGGCATTGTGTTGTGGGCCTGGAGTTCCCGCAAAAAGGGCGATTTTGAGGTGGCAGCACGCAGCGTGCTTGACGACGACGAGACAGAACTGCGGACGCGGAATTCAATGAAAACAAAAGGTGGCGGGCATGAGTGACTTTACCCATGATGCGTGGAGCATATACATCGCGGTCATCACTATTGTGAGTATCGCCGCCTGCCTGGTGCTGCTTTTCGGCTTCGCGAGCCGCCGTGTTTCAACGAACGATGTGGGCACCACAGGCCATGTCTGGGATGAGGACATTGCGGAACGCAATAATCCGTTGCCAAGCTGGTGGATGTGGTTGTTTGTCGTTACGGTTATTTTTAGCGTGGTTTACCTCGTTCTCTATCCCGGGCTGGGTAGTTTTGCAGGGCAGTACGGGTGGAGTTCCGCCGGACAATACAAGGACGAGCAAGCCCAGGCGGCCGCAGCGTATGGCCCGATTCTTGACAAGTTTCTGAAGCAGGACGTTAAGGCCGTGGCTGCCAATCCGGAGGCGCGGCAAATGGGACAGCGATTGTTCCTGACGTACTGCGCACAGTGCCATGGATCGGATGCCGGCGGCTCCCGCGGATTTCCCAGTCTTAAAGACCGGGACTGGCTGTACGGCGGCGAACCGGACGCGATACGCGCAAGCATCATGGAGGGCCGTAACGGCATGATGCCGCCGATGGGCGCTGCGGTGGGGGGAGACGAAGACGTGCGCGACGTCATGCACTATGTGTTTCGCCTGGGCGGGCGCAGCTTTGATGGCATACGCGCAACGCGCGGCAAGGCCAAGTTTGACACCGTTTGCGCGGCTTGCCACACCGAAAAAGGCACCGGTAACGCGCAGATCGGCGCACCGAATCTCGTCGACGATATTTGGCTCCATGGCGCGTCAGATGTGGCCATCATGGAAAGCATTACCAAGGGCCGCAAGGGTGCGATGCCGGCCCACAAGGGTTTCCTGGACGAGGGTAAAGTGCATCTGTTAACAGCCTATGTGTATGGCCTTTCCAAATAGGTAAAGGCGAAACACGTTATGGACGCTCCGCGATGGCACGTGCTGCACCCCTGAAAGTAATTGATGCTGCAGGGGGGAATGACGTCGAGGAATCCCTCTACGAGGTTCGCAAAAAAATCTACCCGCGCGCGGTGCAGGGGTGGTTTGCGCGCTGGCGTATCGCACTGGTGGCAGCGACGCAGTTGCTGTTTTATGGATTGCCTTGGCTGACGTGGAACGCGCGGCCTGCCGTTTTGTTTGACCTGGGCGCACGCAAGTTCTACATATTCAACATCGTGTTCTGGCCGCAGGATTTTATTTTCCTCACCGGCCTGTTGGTGATCTCGGCGCTGTCGCTTTTTCTGTTTACGGCGGTGGGCGGGCGTTTGTTTTGCGGCTATGCCTGCCCGCAAACGGTCTATACCGAAATCTTCATGTGGATTGAGCGCAAGGTGGAAGGTGATCGCGCGCAGCGCATGAAGCTTGATGGCGGTTCGCTGAGCGCGAACAAGGCCGTGCGCAAGGCGCTCAAGCATGCGCTGTGGATCGCCATCGGTTTGTGGACGGGGTTCACGTTCGTAGGCTACTTCACACCGATAAAAACGCTGGCCACCGAGTTGGCGACATGGACGCTGGGGCCGTGGGAAACGTTCTGGATATTGTTTTACGGCTTTGCCACGTACGGCAATGCAGGCTGGATGCGCGAGCAGGTGTGCAAATATATGTGCCCGTACGCGCGCTTTCAGAGCGCGATGTTTGATCCCGATACACTGATCATCACCTATGATGCGCAACGCGGTGAGCCGCGCGGCTCTCGCGGCAAGTCTGCGGACTACAAAGCCAAGGGATTGGGCGCCTGCGTGGACTGCGGCATTTGTGTGCAGGTGTGTCCCACCGGCATTGATATTCGCCGGGGATTGCAATATGAGTGCATTGGCTGTGCTGCATGCGTGGATGGTTGTAATCAAGTCATGGACAAGATGGGATATGCGCGCGGCCTGATACGCTATTCCACGGAAAACGCTATCAAGCGGGGGCTGACACCGCCGCAGCTGATAAAGCGGATTTTCCGGCCGCGCGTTTTAGTCTATATGACATTACTTTCCATTATTGTCTGCACGTTGCTGGCGACGCTGTACTTGCGCTCTCCGCTCAAGGTGGATGTTATCCGCGACCGTGCGGCACTGATGCGGGAAACCCGCGACGGCAAAGTTGAAAATATATATCGTCTGCAGATCATGAATACCGATGAGCGCATGCACAGCTACGTCATCAAGGCCTCCGGATTGCAAGGGTTGCAGGTGGTCCCGGCGGGGCCGGTGGCCATCGCGGGCGCGACAACCCAGTCGATTGCGGTCACCGTGCAGATCGATCCGGCGGGCATCAAACCGGGATCACACAACATCATGTTTCATATTGAAGACAAAGAGCAGCCGTCCGTGCGGGCTGACGAAAAATCGCGGTTTTTTGTGAAGTGACAGGAGGCGCCATGATTGCCCACGCTGCACCATTGAAGCACTGGTATCACGAGCCGTGGCCGTGGTTGTTGATGGCGGGTCCTGCTGTGGTCATATTGGCGGGTGTCATTACGACATACCTTGCGGTGGTGACGAGCGACGGCTTGGTGGCTGATGATTATTACAAGCGCGGTTTGGCGATCAACCAAACACTATCGCGAGACGCCGTTGCGCGGCAGCTCGGCTATCATGCGCGCGTTGTGTTCACGCCGGATTTCGGACGTGTCGACGTCAGCCTTGCGGGCGGCGCGCAGGATTCCGAGGCGATGGTGTTGCGCCTCGCGCATTCCGGACGCACGTCCCTGGATCGAGTGCTGCCTTTGACGCGCGAAGGGAGCCGCATCTATGCCGCCGCATTCCCTTCACTCACCCCCGGCCGCTGGCAATTAACGCTGGAAGACCGCGCGCGTACCTGGCGCCTGGTCGGCGATACGGTGGTGCCGGGGCACGGGGTTATTGAGATGGTGCCGCGCTAACCGTCAAGGAGGTGTGCCATGAGACGTGCGATCTGGATACTGTGGCCGTCGTTTTTGGTAGGCGGAATAGCAGAAGCGATTTTCTTCACGCTGTTCGATCCCATGGACATGCACGTCTTGGGCAACGCCATCGATTGGAGCCGAACCGCGGTCTATACGCTTGGATTTTTTGTGTTCTGGAGTTTTTCGGCGGCGTCCAGCGCATTGACCTGTTTTTTGCAGCGCAATGCCGACGATGTTAACCAACTGTGTCCGCTGCAGCCGTCCGACCGTCCCCTGGGTTGTCCCAAAGCGGAGTGCGCGGGAAAATCAAATGTTTGAGCGTGAAGGAAGCGGCTTGTTCCTGTGATTGATATGGATCAAGTCGCGCGCCGGGTGCGATGCCACACTGGCGCTGGTGGAAAGTGCCTGCCTGACGCAACCCGAGAATGGACGTTACCGTGCAACCGTTGCCGTTTGAGTTTGACCTTGATCTAATCCGCAGACTGGATCGCAGCGGTCCGCGTTACACCTCGTATCCGACGGCGGACCGTTTTGTCGACGCTTTCGGCCCCGATGCCTATAAATCCTGGGTTGCCCGGCGCAACATCGGCGGCGTTCGCCGCGCGCTGTCGCTGTACGTGCATCTGCCCTTTTGCAGCACGCTGTGTTTTTATTGCGCCTGCAACAAAATCGCCACCAAGGACCAAGGCAAGGGGCGGCGTTATCTCGATTACCTGCTGCGCGAGATCGGCATGCAGAGCGCGCTGTTTGGCAATGACCGTCGTGTCGAGCAAATGCATTGGGGCGGCGGCACGCCGACTTTTTATAATATGCACGAATTAGCGCGGTTGTTTGGCGCGTTGCGCGCAAATTTTGATTTTGCCGCCGACGGCGAGTATTCGATTGAGGTCGATCCGCGAACGGTGGACGTCGCCGGTGTGGCGGCCCTGCGCAAAATGGGCTTTAATCGTATCAGCCTTGGTGTGCAGGACTTCGATCCCGATGTGCAGAAAGCGGTTAACCGCGTGCAAAGCGAATCACAGACGCTCGCTGTCATAGAGGCTGCGCACCGTGAGGGGTTTCAATCTGTCAATGTGGATTTGATTTACGGTCTGCCGAAGCAGAATTTGCTGACGTTTAACCGTACGCTGGCGCGTGTGATTGCCGCGAATCCGGATCGCATTGCGATCTACAACTATGCGCATATGCCAGCGCGCTTCAAGCCGCAGCGCCGAATTCGCGATGAGGATTTGCCCGCACCGGAAACCAAGCTCAAGTTGCTGGGCCTGGCGACCCAGCGGCTGGGTGAGGCGGGTTATGTGTATATCGGCATGGATCATTTCGCGCGCGCGGAAGACTCGCTTGCAGTGGCGCAGCGCGAGGGGCGCCTGCATCGTAATTTCCAGGGATACTCTACTCACGCGGAATGCGATCTGGTGGGACTGGGCGTGTCATCCATCGGGCAGATTGGCCCTACCTATAGCCAGAATCATCGCGAGCTCGACGCTTACTACGACAGCATTGATCGCGGGCAGTTGCCGATTGCACGCGGGCTGGAGTTGAACGCTGATGATCTGGCGCGCCGCGCAGTGATTCAACGCCTGATGTGTGATTTCGCGCTTTCTAAACAGAATATAGAAATATCATATCTATTTGTTTTTAATGACTATTTTAAAAACGAATTGCGGGAACTGAATTCACTGGTGCAAGCAGGGTTGGTTGAACTGGATGAGCACTGGATAACCGTCACGCCCAAGGGTCGCATGCTGGTGCGCAATCTGTGCATGGTGTTCGATGCGTATTTGCGCAAGGAACACGAGCTGCGCAAATTCTCGCGCGTCATATGATGGGCTGGCTCGAAACGATAGCGCTGGCCGCGTTTATGGCAGGGTTGATGGGCGGTGTGCATTGTGCCGCGATGTGTGGCGGCATCGTGTGCATGCTGAACGGACGGCAAGACGGCAAAGCCAAAGGCGTCACTCGCTGGAAATTGGCGCTGGCGTACAACGCGGGACGCATCCTGAGCTATACGTTCGCGGGCGTGCTGGCTGGGTCGGCGGGACAGGCGGGTTTGCTGATGCGCGGATCGATGCCGGTGCAACAAGTGTTCATGTTCGCAGCCGGATTGACGCTCTGCGTGATGGCATTGTACCTGGCGGGCTGGTCGTCGTTGATGCGCGGAATAGAAGCCGCGGGCGCGCTGCTCTGGCGTCAGGTCGCACCCGTGGCGCAGCGCATGCTCCCTGTCGATAGTGCTCCTAAAGCACTGGGTCTTGGTCTGATATGGGGATGGCTGCCCTGCGGCATGGTGTACGCCGCGCTGTTATTGGCTTTGAGTACCGGCCATCCGCTTCAGGGCGGGTTGGTGATGCTTGCATTTGGATTGGGCACGTTGCCGAATATGCTCTTGATGAGCAGTCTGGCACGCCGTTTGCAAATGGCATTAAAAATACGCGGCGCGCGGCTCGTGATAGCCGGCGTCATCGCGGCAGGCGGCATCTACGGAATTCTTCATGCGGCACAGCCGGACGCTGCGGCTGCCGATGGTTTTTTCTGCAACGTTGCGCCCGGATGGTTTGGTCGTTGATGCTGCGCAAGCACTATCACATACGGCCCTCTTGCTAAGCTACTTAATGCAGGTAATTGAAGCACCTTCCGCGTAAGGTTTAATTTCTTAACGCCGTTTTTACGCATCCATCCGTAGATTGTCTCCTGCAGTGCCTAGGAACGGAAGGCCGCACGGCAGAAAGGAATGGACCCATGAAGACGGTTAAGACGGAAAAGCAATTCGACCCGCTGGGATCGCGCACCTTCGGGAGCGTCGCACTACTTGCGCTGTTCGGCATACCGCTGGCAATACACCTGGCGGCCCGCTTCCTGCTGTGATCCCGTCCATGCAAAGTCAAAGCGAACCTCCCGATCGACGGTGCTACGGCATCGACCTCGCGGAAGACGGTACGATGGTTGTCGCCGAGCGAGTAAACAAGATATCGGTCACGACTGTTCACTACCCCGCTGGCGCGGCGGGCGTGTCGGCATTGCGCGAACGTCTCGGGCGCGACTCTGCCCGACCGAGCGTGTGCATCCGTTTCTGCGGTGCTGCCGCGATGGCGATCGCGATGAGCCTTGCCACGCTGCCGGTGGGCGAGGTAACCCTCATCGCACCGCGCATGATTGAGGCCTCGTCCCGCGCGGGCCGCGAGGCCACGCCGACAAACCCCGACGATCGCGCGCAACGGCTTGCGTATTTGGCCGAACGATTGCCCTGAGTTACACCATGCCATTGCACAAATGCCCTATCTGCGGCGTGCAGCACGAAGTCTCGCCCGCGCGACACCGGTTTGCGTACGGAGGGCAGATTACCTGCAGCCCGGACTGTGAGGCGGGTCGACGCCACCAGCACTGGCGCGAAAAGGAACGGCGATTGTCCCGTCCGGCCCCGACCGATGTGGGGACTGCCAGCGGATTGCAGCCGGATTCAACAGCCGGCAACGCGCGGAATTTCTCATGAGTACGCTCGCGGCGATCGGACTTGCCGTGACCGTGCTCATCGTGCCGGCGTGCTGCACCTATGTCATTGTCAAAAGGCTCCGCCACCGCGGAAGCAGGAAACGTTGATCTGCATCAAGAAGCACCCTTCCGGGGGGGGGGGTAGTTTGCCAAACAGATTATGCATTTTCATTGCGTCCCATTCAAAATGAAAAAGATGCACCTCGATGACTTCAAACACCTCTGGTAAAAGCTCAAGCATTTCATACGGTTGGGATGACACGCGCATTCTTTACGGTTTTTTTACGGCGTTGCCCCTAGATTACTACCTGCAGCACCACGAAACAGGAGGCTCGCAATGGATCTGGTCTTTTTGCTGATCGCAATCGCGCTTTATGTCGCGACCCTCGGGCTTGGCGCGCTGTGCGCCCGACTGATGGAGCGCAAATCATGAGCGGCTTCGAAATACTTGCGCTGGTGCTCGCCGTCGCACTTGCGGCGTATCTCGTCTACGCATTGCTCAACGCGGAGGATTTTTGATGAACGCCTTTCTCCAATGCGCCTTCTTCCTCGTGGTGCTGCTCGCGCTGGCAAAGCCGCTCGGTGCCTACATGGCCAATGTCTACGAAGGCAAAAAGACATTCATGTCTCCCGCTCTCGGCTGGTTGGAGCAATTGGTGTACCGCGCCTCCGGCGTGAAGCCGGAGGACGACATGGACTGGAAGTGCTACCTGTCGGCGACCCTCTGGTTCAATGTGCTGGGCTTTGCAGCGGTGTACGCGTTGCAGCGGTTGCAGGATGTGCTGCCGCTCAACCCGCAGAAGATGGGTGCGGTGTCGGCCGACTCGTCGTTTAATACCGCGGTGAGCTTCATCAGCAATACCAACTGGCAGGGGTACGGCGGCGAGTCAACCATGAGTTATCTCACACAGATGCTCGGGTTAAGCGTGCAGAATTTCCTTTCGGCGGCGACCGGCATGGCTGTGTTGATTGCACTAACGCGTGGATTCGCCCGCAGGCAGGCAAACGGCATCGGCAACTTCTGGGTAGACATGACGCGTTCCACAATCTACATCCTGTTGCCGCTGTCATTGGTACTGGCGTGCGCGCTCGTTACGCAAGGCGTAGTACAGACCTTCCAACCCTACAAGACCGTGGAGTTGGTGCAGCAACCCCTGGAGTTCGAGCATCCGAAAAACGGTCCTGACGGCAAAGCGCTGACCGACAAAGACGGCAAGCCGGTGATGGAAAAAGCCACCACCAAGGAACAGACGCTTCCGCTGGGGCCGGCAGCTTCGCAGATCGCCATCAAGCAACTGGGCACCAACGGCGGCGGCTTCTTCAACGTCAACTCTGCGCACCCGTTTGAGAATCCCACGCCGCTTTCCAACTTTCTGGAGGTGCTGGCGATCCTGCTGATTCCGGCGGCGCTGTGCTACACCTTCGGGCGCCTGATCGGCGACACGCGCCAAGGCTGGGCGCTGTTAACCGCGATGACCGTCGTATTCGTCGCGTTCCTCACCGTTTGCGTTGTCGCCGAGCGGGCCGGCAATCCGATACTCGCCAAGGCCGGCGTCGAACAGCCGCTGGGCAACATGGAAGGCAAGGAAGTGCGCTTCGGCGTCACCAACTCGGCGCTGTGGGCGACCGTCACTACCTCCGCTTCGAATGGCTCGGTAAATGCGATGCATGATTCGTTTACGCCACTCGGAGGCCTAGTGCCCATGGTGATGATGCAATTGGGCGAGATCATATTTGGCGGTGTCGGTTCCGGCCTTTACGGCATGCTGATCTTTGCCATCGTCGCCATCTTCATTGCCGGCCTCATGGTCGGACGCACGCCGGAGTATGTCGGCAAGAAAATCGAGGCGTTCGAGATCAAGATGGCTGCGCTGGCGGTGCTGTTCCCGTTCGCGGTGGTACTGATCGGCACTGCGATCGCGGTGGTGGTCGATGTGGGCACTTCCAGCATGTCCAACCCCGGCGCGCATGGCTTCTCGCAAGTGCTGTACGCCTTCTCCTCGGCAGGCAATAACAACGGCAGCGCATTCGCGGGACTTTCCGCCAACACGCCCTTCTACAACACGGCACTCGGCATCGCGATGTGGGCTTCGCGCTACTGGATCATTGTGCCAGTGCTCGCGCTGGCGGGCAGTTTAGCGGCCAAGAAGCTGGTTCCGGCAAGCGCTGGTACGCTGCCGACACACACGCCACTGTTTATCGCATTCCTGGTGGGGACTGTGCTGATACTGGGCGCGCTTACTTTCCTGCCGGGGCTCGCGCTGGGACCGATCGTTGAACATCTGCAACTGTGGAGCCGCTAATATGGCCAACGCTACTAACACCGTCAAAATCAAGACCCTGAGCGTACCGATCCTGCAGCGCGCCGCGCTGGAGTCGTTTATCAAGCTCGCGCCGAATGTGCAGTGGAAGAACCCGGTGATGTTCGTCGTATGGGTGGGCAGCGTATTGACGACGCTGCTGTTTATCCAGTCGGCGTTCTTTGGCGGCACGGGCAAGGAATCCGCTCTGTTCATACTCGCCGTTACCTTATGGTTGTGGTTCACCATCGTGTTCGCGAATTTCGCCGAAAGCATAGCGGAAGGCAGGGGCAAGGCGCAGGCCGCGGCGTTGCGCGGTGCCAAGCAAGACATCACCGCGAAGAAGCTGGCGATGCCATTACGTAACACCACTCCGCAACTGGTGCCAGGTTCCAGCCTGAAAAAAGGCGACATCGTACTCGTCGAAGTAGGCGACTACATCCCAGGCGACGGCATGGTGATCGAAGGCGCCGCCACCGTAAATGAGTCGGCGATCACCGGAGAATCCGCGCCGGTGGTTCGTGAGTCCGGCGGCGACCGCTCATCCGTCACCGGCGGCACGCGCGTACTTTCAGACTGGATCATGGTTCAGATCAGTGTCAATCCCGGCGAGACTTTCCTCGATCGCATGATTACGCTGGTTGAAGGTGCCAAGCGGCAACGCACGCCCAACGAGATCGCGCTGTCGATCCTGCTTTCCAAGTTCACGCTGATTTTTCTGCTTGCCTGCGCCACGCTGCTGCCGTTTTCGATCTACGCGGTAAAGGCCGCTGGACAGGGCGACCCGATCTCCATCACGGTGCTGGTCGCATTGCTGGTATGCCTGATTCCCACCACTATCGGTGCATTGCTCTCGGCGATCGGCATTGCTGGCATGGATCGCCTGATTCAGGCGAACGTCATCGCCACCTCCGGTCGTGCGATCGAGGCGGCGGGCGACGTCGACGTGCTGCTGCTCGACAAGACCGGCACCATTACCCTCGGCAACCGCCAGGCTTCCGCATTTGCGCCTGCGCCGGGTGTCACCAGCGAGGCACTTGCCGATGCAGCACAGATTTCCTCGCTGCCCGACGAGACGCCTGAAGGCCGCTCCATCGTGGTTTTTGCCAAACAGCGCTACGGGCTGCGCGAGCGGGACCTGAAAGCCCTCGGCGCACAGTTCGTGCCGTTCTCCGCGAATACGCGTATGAGCGGCGTGGACTTCGAAGGACGCGCTATTCGCAAGGGCGCAGCCGATGCAGTGTGTCTATGGGTCGAATCTCAGGGCGGAACGGTTCCGCAGGAAGTGATGGCCATCGTTGATGCGATGGCGCGGCGCGGGTCGACGCCCTTGGTGGTCGCTGAGGGCACCAAGGTGCTTGGCGTGATCGAACTCAAAGACATCGTAAAGGGCGGCATCAAGGAGCGCTTTGCCGAACTGCGGCGCATGGGCATCAAGACGGTGATGATCACGGGTGATAACCGCCTCACTGCCGCCGCGATTGCCGCCGAGGCCGGCGTGGACGACTTCCTCGCCGAGGCGACGCCGGAGGCCAAGCTAAAACTGATCCGCGAGTATCAGGCGCAGGGCCGACTGGTTGCCATGTGCGGCGACGGCACCAACGACGCGCCCGCGCTGGCGCAAGCGGATGTCGCGGTGGCCATGTATTCCGGCACCGAGGCGGCCAAGGAAGCTGGCAATATGGTGGACCTCGATTCCAATCCCACCAAGTTGATTGAAGTGGTCGAGATCGGCAAACAATTGCTGATCACGCGCGGTTCGCTCACCACGTTTTCCATCGCGAACGACATCGCCAAGTACTTCGCCATCATCCCCGCGGCGTTTGCCACCACCTACCCGCAGTTGAACACGCTGAATGTGATGCAACTCGCTACGCCCTCGTCCGCCATATTGTCGGCAGTGATTTTCAATGCCCTCATCATCATTGCGCTGATCCCCCTGGCGCTGCAAGGCGTGTCCTACAAGCCTGCAGGCGCTGAAGCCCTGCTCCGACGCAATCTGCTGATCTACGGCGTTGGCGGCATCATCGTGCCGTTCATCGGCATCAAATTGATAGATATGATTCTCGTCAGCTTCGGGCTGGCATAAGTTGAATACGCAGAACAGGAGATGGTCATGTTCAAGGAACTTCGTCCCGCCGTTATCGCTTTCATCATACTTACCGTGATCACGGGGGGTGCCTATCCGCTGCTGGTGGCCGGATTTGCGCAACTGTTTCCTAACAAGGCAACCGGCAGTGTGATCGAGGTCAATGGCAAAGCCGTTGGCTCGGCGCTGATCGGTCAACCGTTCAGCGACCCGAAATACTTCTGGGGCCGGCCATCCGCAACCTCGCCGCAGCCCTACAACGGCGCCGCGTCATCGGGCTCAAATCAAGGGCCTACGAACAAGGCGCTCGCCGAGGCGGTGGCCGACCGCATCAAGGCGCTGCGTGTAGCCGATCCGGGAAATAACAGACCGGTGCCGGCGGACCTGGTCACGGCTTCGGCAAGCGGGCTTGACCCCCACATCAGCCCCGACGCGGCCGCCTACCAGTTGGCACGCGTGGCGCGCGTGCGCAAGCTGCCCGAAGCTAAATTGCTGGAGCTGGTCGCTGCCCGCACAGAAGGCCGCTTGTTCGGACTGATCGGAGAGGCACGCGTCAACGTCATTCACTTGAATCTCGCTCTTGATGCGCTAAAGTGAGCGTATGAGCGAGTCCCGCCCTGATCCTGACGCCCTGCTTGCGCGAGTCCAGCGCGAGGAAGCAAAGGCCAAGCGCGGCAAGCTGAAGGTCTTTTTCGGCGCTACCGCGGGTGTTGGCAAGACCTATGCCATGCTCGCGGAGGCGCGCCGGCTGAAAGCGCAAGGCGTTGATGTGGTGGCCGGCTATGTCGAGCCGCACGGTCGCACTGAGACCGAGGCACTGCTTGAGGGACTCGAGCAGTTGCCTTATCTCCAGGTAAGCTACCGCGGTGTTACTTTGCGCGAGTTCGACCTCGACGCAGCGCTTGCGCGTAAGCCTCGGATACTGCTCGTCGACGAACTCGCGCACACGAATCCGATGGAGGGCAAGCCCCAGCCGCGGCACACTAAGCGCTGGCAGGAAGTCGAGGAGCTGTTGCAGGCCGGCATCGACGTCTACACCACGGTTAACGTACAGCATATCGAGAGTCTGAATGACGTGGTCACCGGCATCACCGGTGTGCGCATGCAGGAGACAGTGCCAGACCATGTGTTCGAGTCGGCTGACGAGGTCGAACTGATCGATCTGCCGCCAGACGACCTGCTCGAACGGTTGCACGCGGGCAAGATTTACATTCCCGCGCAGGTTCTGCACGCCGTCGATAACTTTTTCCGCAAAGGCAACCTGATTGCGCTGCGTGAGCTCGCGTTGCGCACCACCGCAGACCGGGTAGACGCCGCGATGGATGAGTACCGCGAGGGCAGGGGCATACGCGCGATCTGGGCGGCAGGCGAGCGGCTGCTGGTGGCCATCGGTCCGGATGAACAGTCCGAACGTTTGGTACGGGCAGGTAAACGGATGGCAACCGCAATGCATGCGGAGTGGATCGTGGTATTTGTCGAAACCCCCGACCTGTTGCGGCTGTCGGAGGTGGAACGCGACCGCCGCATCGCGCTACTACGGCTCGCCGAGTCGCTCGGGGCCGAGTCCGTGACATTGGGCGGATCTTCCGTAGGCGAAGAACTCGCCAACTATGCCCGCACCCGCAACGTCACGCGCATCGTGATCGGACGGCCGCGGCGTTCGTTGTGGCGCCGGCTGTTTCGTCCTTCCACTTACGGCGAGCTGCTTGCCCGTACCAAGGATGTCGACATCCACATTGTTGCGGGCGTAGACGAAACGGCAACACTGCGCAGCCCTTTCCTCACGCGCAGCCGCGCCTATCTACAGGTAGCGCGCGAACCGGATGCTGCTAAGGCACGCTGGCCAGGATATGCGTGGAGTGTGCTTTCTGTTGTCGCGTGTACGCTGCTGGGCCTTGCGATTACACCTGCCTTCGAACTGGTGAATGTCGCGATGGTCTATCTGCTCGCGGTCGCCCTGATCGCCTTCCGCTATGGGCGCGGGCCGGCGATCGCGGCGTCAGTTTTCGGCGTCGCCTCATTCGATTTTTTCTTTGTGCCGCCGCAACTGTCATTCGCCGTGAGCGATGTGCAGTACTTGCTTACTTTCGCGATTATGCTCGCGGTGGCGCTCATCATTTCCAATCTTGCTGCCAGCGTGCGCCTGCAGGCGCGCGTCGCAGGCCATCGCGAGCGGCGCACAGCAGTGCTTTACGCGATGAGCCGCGAGCTTGCCGCGACGCGCGGACATGAGTCCATGGCACGCATCGCGGTAATCCACGTGAGCGAGGTTTTCGAAAGCCAGGTCGTAGTGCTGTTGCCAGATGCCGGCGGGCGCATCGGCTATCCTCACAGTGAAAGTACCAGTGGTTCTCTGCACGGTGCCGACCTCGGCGTCGCACAGTGGGTGCAGGATCACGGCGAGCCGGCTGGACTTGGCACCAATACGCTCCCCGGCACGGAAGCGCTATACCTCCCGCTTCAAGGCAGCCAGGCCGTACTGGGCGTGCTGGGTGTGCTTCCAGCAAATCCGCGCCGTGTCCTGCTACCGGAGCAATTCCATCTGCTCGAAACGTTCGCGGGACAAATTGCACTCGCACTGGAGCGTGCTCAGCTTGCTGAGCATGCACAACGCGCAAACGTCCAAGCAGAAACGGAGGGCCTCAGGAATGCGCTTCTGGCATCCATCTCTCACGATTTGCGTACCCCCCTTGCCGTCATCGCAGGCGCGTCGTCGAGCCTCGCAGAAGCCGGAGAACGGCTGCCTGCAGAGGAGCGCCAGGCGCTTGCCCGCAGCATTTATGAACAATCGAAGGAAATGAGTGAGCTGGTAACCAACGTGCTGGAAATGACACGACTCGAGGCCGGCAAGATCGCCCTCGAACGCGCCTGGCATTCCCCCGGAGAAATCGCAGGCTCGGTATTAAGGCGGCTGCGCGAGCGACTTGCGGCACATGGGGTGCGGGTGGAGTTGCCCGCTCACCTGCCGCTGGTCAAGGTGGATGCGACGCTCATCGAGCAGGTATTTGCCAACCTGCTGGAGAATGCCGCCAAGTACACGCCACCGGGCACAGCCATCCGCTTGTGTGCTGAGCTTAAAGACCGCGAACTACTCGTTTCCGTTGAGGACGCAGGGCCGGGTTTGCCAGCAGGCGATCCCGAACAACTGTTTGCCAAGTTTCACCGCGGCGCAATCGAGGGTGCCATCGCCGGCGCTGGGCTCGGTCTCGCGATCTGCCGCGCTATCGTGGATCTGCACGGCGGACGTATTTGGGCGGAGCAGCGTCCTGAAGGTGGCGCTGCATTTCGCTTTACGCTGCCACTGGAGGATGCGCCTCCGATGCCGGTAGAGAACACATGACGGAGCTTCGCGCCACTATTCTGGTGGTGGAAGACGAGCCGGAAATCCGCCGCTTCTTGCGCAGCGCTTTGGGCGCGGACGGCTACCGCGTGGTAGAAGCGGAGAACGGCGCGCGAGGAATAGTTGACGCTGGCACGCATAAGCCAGACCTTGCCATCATAGATCTCGGCCTGCCGGACATGGACGGCGTTGAGGTAATCCGCCAAATCCGCGTCTGGTCAACGATGCCAATCATCGTACTTTCGGCGAGAGCGCGCGAACAAGCCAAAATCGAAGCCCTGGATGCAGGCGCTGACGACTATGTGACCAAGCCGTTTGGCGTCGGCGAGTTGCTTGCGCGTTTGCGTGTCGCGCTGAGACACGCGGCGCGCACTGCCGCTGGAGGGGCTGCAGTTGTGCGGTTCGGGAAGGTCGAGGTGGATCTCGAGCGCAGACAGGTGGTTCGCGACGGACGGGATATTCACCTTACTCCCATTGAGTTTCGTCTGTTCGCCTGCCTTTCACAACATCTTGGCATGGTCGTCACGCACCGGCAGCTGATGCGCGAGGTGTGGGGCCCTGCCTACGTTGAGCATACTCACTACCTTCGAATCTACATGAAGCAGCTGCGTGAAAAATTGGAGGACGATCCTGTTTGCCCGTGCTATCTGCTCACTGAAAGTGGCGTGGGCTACCGCTTGGTTGGTGACGAAGAGTAGCGCGCAATTTTTACAAGAGGGTGGTCGCTGGCGCACCGAAGTATTGAGTCCAATCACATTCCTATTCCGCTCAAACGAATAAATCACCGCAAGCGTAACTTTTTTTAATTTGGTGGAAGGATATCAATCAAAAAATTTGTAACTTTTTGATAAGTATAATAATTTTATGTTAATCCCATCGATAGCCCTACGACCTTTTCGACGCCTGAACCGGTACTAAAGATACGCCCACGCGGCTGGTGGCCCCCAGTT
>JBEBHE010000322.1:0-5279 GCA_040081205.1 Burkholderiales bacterium
AATGCGCGCTTTCACTTGCAGGACAAGGAAATGGCGTACGTGACGGGCCGTCACATGCGCCACCATATTTTTCGCCGGCCGTATGAGCTGGATCATGTGGCTGGCATGATTCGATTGGTTTACAAAAACCGCGTGGTGTTTCACAACGGCGAGAGCGGTGACGGAAGTGAGATCGCGCCGGGCATCAGCGTACATCACATCGGCGGCCACACCATGGGTCTGCAATCGGTGCGTGTGCATACGCAGCGCGGCTGGGTAGTGCTGGCGTCTGACGCGAGCCATTACTACGAACACTTTGAACGGGATCGATGCTTTCCGCTGGTGTATCACCTCGGCGAAATGATCGAAGGCTTCGCTACACTACGGCGGCTGGCCGATTCCCCGCAACATATTATTCCGGGACATGATCCGCTGGTAATGCAGCGGTATCCGGCGGTGTCGCCCGAGCTGGCGGGCATTGCTGTGCGGGTGGATGTGGCGCCAAAGTAACCATTGCAATAATCGACGGGGAGAAATCATATGAACACGAGTCGTGATTGGCTGAAGCTTGGAGGCGCGCTGGTGTTGGGAATGACCAGCGTAGTGATATCGAATGTTGGGGCACAGGGTTTTCCCAACAAACCCATCCGCGTGATTGTCGGCTTCCCGCCCGGCGGTTCAAACGATATCGTGGCACGCATCCTTGCGCCGAAGTTGGGCGACATCATCGGCGCGCAGGTGGTGGTTGAAAATCGCCCCGGTGCAAATGCCACGATCGGTACTGAGTTCGTCGCCAAGTCCGCGCCCGACGGCTACACGGTGACGCTGGCAAGCGCCAGTCCGCTGGCGATCAGCCCGCATACTTATTCGAAGCTGCCGTACGACACGATACGTGATTTTGCCGCGATAACGACAATCGCCATGACACCGGAAGCGCTGGCGATACATCCCGCGCTGCCGGTCAAGGATTTGAAATCGCTGATCGCGCTGGCGAAAATGCATCCCGGCAAACTCGATTTCGCCTCGTCCGGTAATGGCGGCTTGCCGCATCTGGCGATTGAACTCTTCAAGACACTGGCGAACCTCAATCTGCAACACGTGCCGTTCAAAGGCGCGGGACCGGCGGTAACCGATCTGATGGGCGGCCACGTGCAGGGCATCATCATGGATTTTCCGGCGGTGTATCCGCATATGAAAAGCGGCAAGCTGAAAGGCATTGCGCTTGCCGCGGAAAAGCGTTTGTCGCTGATGCCTGATCTGCCTACATCGGCAGAGCAGGGTTTGCCGGGACTGCTGGCTGTCAACTGGTTCGCTATCATGGCGCCGCAGAAAACACCCGCGGCAGTGGTGTCGCGGTTGCACAGTTCGTTGGTGAAAGCCGCCAACGCGCCCGATATGAAAGACAAATTAGCCGCGCTGGGCATCGAGTCTTATACCAAGTCGTCGCCGCAGGAGTTCGCGGATTTTCTGCGCGACGAACTGGTGCGCTGGGGCAAGGTGGCGAAGGCTTCGGGCGCGCGGGCGGATTGATCGGTTAGTACTGAATGCTGCTCGCCCAACCCGGACACATCGGCCCGCTCCAGCTGCGCAATCGCGTGGTGATGGCGCCGATGGGCACCAACTACAGCACCACCGACGGGCTATCGACCGAGCGTGATCGTCTGTATTATGCCGAGCGCGCGCGCGGCGGTGTGGGCATGATCATGACCGAGGCGATGGTGGTAACCGAGTTTGCGCGGCCGCATCACAACTCGCTGTGCGTGTATCACGACCGGTTTATCCCGGGGCTGGCGAGCCTTGTCGAAGCGATCAAGGCGCACGGCGCGTTGGTGTGCGGACAGCTTAATCATCGCGGCGCGCTGCTGCGCCGTCACGTGTTGAACATGGCGCCGGTGGGCCCGTCGCCGTGGAAGAATCCGAACACCGGCGACGATGTGCGTCCGCTGGCGGTAGCGGAAATTATTGAAATACAGAAGTTATTCGTCACTGCCACGCGACGGCTGTATCAGGCGGGCTACGATGGCGTTGAAATCCACGCCGGTAACGGCTATCTGTTTCAGCAGTTTTTTACGCCACGCCTGAACCATCGCACGGATCAATATGGCGGTTCGTTCGAGAATCGTGCACGCTTTTTGTTCGAGACGTTGGATCGCGTGAAGCAGGCAATGCCGGATTTTCCGTTGATCGTGCGCTTGTCGGCAACCGAATTTACGGATCACGATCAGGGCGGTTACAGCGAAGCCGACATTGTCGAATTGTCGAAACGGCTGGAGCAACAGGGTGTCGCAGCACTTGATCTGTCGGGCGGCAGCAATGAAAGCCCGCAGTTGTCAAAATACTGCATACAGCCGCCGTCGTTCGCGCGCGGCTGCCTCGGCCCGTATGCAAAGCCGATCAAGCAGGCGGTGACTATTCCGGTGTTGGTGGCGGGGCGTGTGGTCGATCCCGCAGACGGCGAGAAATTGCTCGCTGACGGCTGTGCCGATTTTATCTCGGTGGGCCGTGCGTTATATGCTGATCCGCACTGGTGTCTGAAAGCGTTTGGCGCGGTGAAAGCACCGATCCGCAAATGCATTGCGTGCAACGTGTGTTTCGAGCGATTGACGCTGGAAAAAGATGTTGCGTGCGTGCATAACCCGGTGATCGGCACCGAGTTCGAGGCGCTGGAGCATGCCGAGCCGCAGTTGTTTCCTGAAAGGAAAACCAAAACGCCGAAACGCGTGCTGGTGATCGGTGCGGGCGTTACCGGCCTTGAGGCTGCGCGTGCGGCGGCGGCGCGCGGGCATCACGTTGAAGTGTGGGAGAAAGCCGCGCAGCCGGGCGGACAAATGCCGCTGGCGATGGCGGCACCCGACAAGATGGAAGTGGAACCGGTGTTGAGTTACCGGCTGGCGATGCTGCGTGAACTGGGTGTTCGTATCCGCACGTCGATGAACGCGAGTGTTACGGCGATACGCGCCTATGCACCCGATTTTGCGATAGTCGCCACCGGCGTGCAGCCGCGCGCGCATCCCTTTGATGTGTCGCAACTCGCGGGCTTGGTGCGTGTGTTGCACGCTTGGGATGTGCTGCGCAATCCGGCGCAGCTTGCCGCGGCCAGGCGCATCACCATTATCGGTGGTGGCATGGTCGGCGCCGAAACGGCCGATCTGCTCACGGTGCAAGGTAAACAATGCACGTTGGTCGAAATGCTCGGCACGATAGCCGCTGGTATGGCGCGCAACAATCGCATGGAACTGGTCGAGCGTCTCGCCGCACGTGGTACCGAAATGCTGACGCATGTGAAGGTGGAGCGTGCTGTAGGAACGACGCTCACGCTGCGCGCCGACGATGGCGCTTTGCGCGACATTGAAGTGGGCGATGCACTGATTTTTGCCACCGGCCCTGCGCCGGTACGTGACGTGGTGCCGCTGCTGGAAGAGGCGGGTGTCGATTATGAACTCGCAGGCGATTGCTACCGCCCCGGCGATTTTTTAAGTTGCCTGCGCGACGGCTGGCTGGCGGTGCTGAGCGTCGATCATCGATTCCGGCGTGACAACAAGCACGACAAACGAAATGAACGTGTTGCCTGAATAATCACAGAAGGAACATCCATGACTTTGCCTAATTACGAAATCTATGCCATCAAATACGCCACCCGCGATGCCAAACGCGCTGCGCATTTCGTCGGCGGCGATCCGCACGATGCGCCGATGCCGATGGATTACTTCGTGTGGCTGGTGCGCAATGCCGAACGCACGATCGTGATCGACACCGGCTTTACCCAAGCAATGGCCGAACAAAGGAAGCGCGTGTTTCTGCGCTCGCCCGCCGATGGCCTTGCGCTGATGGGCGTGAAGGCTGCCGAAGTGAAAAATGTGGTCATCACGCACCTGCATTACGATCACGTCGGCACGTTTCAGGATTTTCCTGCCGCGCAATTTCATTTGCAGGATGACGAAATCGCCTATGCCACGGGCCGTCACATGCGCCATCGCCAGTTCAACCACGGCTATGAGGTCGAAGAAGTGATCGGCATGGTGCGGCTGGTATACAAGGATCGTGTAACGTTCTACAAAGGTGACGCCGACCTGGCGCCCGGCATCAGTCTGCATCACATCGGCGGGCACACGGCGGGCTTGCAATGCGTGCGCGTACATACCGCGCGCGGCTGGGTGGTGGTGGCCTCCGATACCAGCCACTACTACGAGCATTTCGAAAAAGGCCGCGTGTTTACCACGACCTACCATCTGGGCGATACGCTCGAAGGCTACGCGCGGTTACAACAACTTGCCGATTCACCCAAGCACGTGGTGCCCGGCCACGATCCGTTGGTGATGCAGCGCTATCCGGCGGCGTCGGCGGAACTGAAAGACATTGTGGTGCGGCTGGATGCAGTGCCGAATTATTGAGCACAGGCGCAGCGTCCTGATTATGTAAGTATATGTGTTTAAATAATTTTATAGTTTACGCGCCATTGGTCGTTGAGTTGGACGGTAGTGTGCGCTATCTTTTCCCCATCACGTTTTCAGACAAGGATTGCCGTGGATCAAAACACCGTCTCACCCAAGGCGCTCAGCGCGGCGCAGGTTGCACAGTATCGTGAACAAGGATTTTTGTCGCCGGTCGCCGCGCTCAGCGAAGCGGAGGCGCTCGATGCGCGCGCCCGAGTTGAAGCCATCGAAGCGCAGCACGGCGGCACGTGGCCACGGGCGCAATCGCTGAAGTCGCACCTGATCTACACGTTTCTGGATCGCATCGTTCATCACCCTAAGATACTCGATGCCGTGGAGGACATACTTGGTCCGGATATTCTGTGTTGGTCGAGCCGCTGGTTCATCAAGGACAAGAACGACGGCGGCTTTGTGTCGTGGCATCAGGATGTGCCGTACTGGGGGCTCGATGTTGGCGAAAATATTCTCACTGCATGGGTGGCGATTTCACCGGCTACGCGCGGTAATGGCTGCATGAAAGTGATTCCCGGTTCGCACCGTTCGCTGGTGGCGCACAAGGAGGGCGTATCGAACAATCTCTTGTTGCGCGGCCAGGAAGTGGCGGTGAAAGTAGATGAAGCGCTGGCGGTTTACATGGCGCTGGGTGCAGGACAGATGTCGATACACCATGGCCTGATGTTCCACGGCTCCGAAGAAAATCAGGTGGACGAGCGGCGCATCGGCTTTGCCATCCGCTATATCCCGACGAGGGTGAAGCCGGTCGACGGACTGCCGAAAGACAGTGTTCAACTGGTGCGCGGCGTGGATAGCTATGGTCATTTCAATCTTGAGCCACGGCCTCAGCGCGATCTCGATCCTGCGGATGTG
>JBEBHE010000052.1:0-19214 GCA_040081205.1 Burkholderiales bacterium
TACAAGGCGTTTCTCGATCACGGCATTTTGCTGTTCCGCAATCAGGACATCACGCGCGAGCAGCATATCGAATTCAGCCGCCGCTTCGGCGAGCTGGATCAACACGATGCGCTACCGCTGGACCGTCATCCGCAATACCCGGAGCTACTGCTGGTCACCAACGAGCCCAACGCCGATGGCACGCCTTCCAATTCGCGTTACACCGGCCGCCAGTGGCATTCCGATATGTCGTTCACGGCAGTGCCGTCGCTGGGATCACTGTTAAAAAGCTGGACAGTGCCCGACGTCGGCGGCGACACACTGTTCGCCAACATGACGCTCGCCTACGACACCTTGTCCGATGGCATGAAAAAGCTGATCGCCGATCTGCATGGCATTCATCTTTCGGGCACGCGCAAAATCAACCATGCGCCCACCGGCGAAACACGCCGTGAGCTGTCGATCAAACTCAATCCGCCGATGGCGCAGCCGGTGGTGCGCGTGCATCCGGAAACCGGCAGGAAAGCGCTTTACCTTGGTGAAAAGGTCAAACGCTTCGACGGCATGACCGAGGAAGAAAGCCAGCCGTTGATTCAGTATCTGAATGCGCACGCCACCAAGCCCGAATTCGTGTATCGCCAGCAGTGGCGCAAGAACGACATTGTGGTATGGGACAACCGCTGCACCATGCATCAGGCGCTGGGTGATTTCGACGAAACGCAGCGCCGCCATATGGAGCGCACCACGGTACTCGGCACACCCTCGGGCTACGCCGTGATGGGCGGTTAATTGCGCATGAAAATTTTCGCTGCCATTTCCTTGTCCGCGGCCGGTGCCGTTGCCGTCGCCGCGGATTATCCCAACCGCCCGCTGCGCATCATCGTGCCGTTCACTGCCGGCGGCTCCACCGATGTGCTGGCGCGCATGATCGGCAAGAATCTCACCGAGGCGTGGGGCCAGCAGGTGGTCGTGGATAACCGCGCTGGCGCCAATGGGGTGATTGCCGCTGAACTCATTGCAAGATCCAACCCGGATGGCCATAGCCTTTTGATGATCGCCATTGGCCATGCGCTCAATCCGTCGCTGCAAAAGAAACTGCCTTACGATACAGAGCGGGACTTCCAGCCGATCAGTCTCACGGCGGTTCTGCCCCTGCTGTTGGCAGTGCATCCCTCCGTCAAGGCCAACAATGTGCAAGAGTTGATCGCGCTCGCGAAGTCGAACCCGAAGCCGTTGAACTACGCGTCGGGTGGTGTCGGTTCCTCGCAACATCTCGCGGGTGAACTCATCAACACCATGGCAAAAATAAAAATGACGCACGTGCCGTACAAAGGCGGCGGGCCAGGGTTGGTGGATCTGCTCGCGGGACAGGTCAACGTGATGGCTTCGACGATACTTTCCGTGGCGCCGCACGGTCGCACCGGCAAGCTGCGCATACTCGGTATCACCACGTCCAAGCGCAGCGCAGCGTGGCCAGAAGTACCGACCGTCGCCGAAGCCGGCATCAATGGTTATGAGTCGATAGCGTGGTACGGTCTGGTTGCGCCCGCCGGATTACCGCCAGCAGTGCTCGACAAACTTTCCGCCGAAGTGATTAAAGGCACGAAATCGAAGGACATGCAGGAAGCTCTCATCAAGCAGGGTGCGGAACCCGTGGGTAGCGGTCCAAAAGAATTCACGGCGTTCCTCAAATCCGAGACCGCCAAATACGCGCGCGTGATTCGCGAAGCAGGCATCAAAGCCGAATAACTGCCGTTCATTAACTATTTGTTTTTATTGAATTTTTAGTCCGCGCGCGCACCGGACGCTTTAACCACCTTCGCCCATTTCGGCAACTCGCTTTTAAGATGTGCGGCGAGTTGCTCGGGCGTGCTGCCGATGGATTCGACGCCCAGCGCAGCAAGGCGTTCCTGCATCTCGGGCGTGCGCAACACTTTCAAAAATTCAGCGTTGAGCCGCGTGATAACGTCCTTCGGCGCGCCCGCCGGTGTGAGTATCGGGTACCACGTGGTGGCTTCGAATCCCGGAAGCGCGGCTTCCGCAACCGTCGGCACGTCCGGCAAGGCGAGAGAGCGTTTCGCGCCCGACACGGCGAGTGCCCGCATGCGGCCACTGTGGATATGCGGCAGCGTGCCGGCGACGGTCGGGAACCACAGCGACACTTGCCCGCTGATGAGATCGGCCGTAGTTTGCCCTATGGTTTTGTACGGTACATGCACAATGTCGATGCTCGCCTGTGTGCGCAGCATTTCCATCAACAAATGTCCCGAGGTGCCGCTGCCGCTGCTGCCATAGTTGATTTGTCCCGGCCTGGATTTTGCAATGGCGATCACCTCTTTCACTGATTTCGCTGCAAAGCCCGGATAGCCGACCAGCACGTTCTGCGCCGACGCCAGCAGCGTTACCGGCGCGAAATCCCGCAGCGGGTCATACGCAATTTTTGAGTACAGCGTGGCATTCACCACCAGCGACGGCGCACACATGTAAATGGTGTAGCCGTCGGGCGCGGATTTCGCCACGATCTCCGCGCTCACGTTGCCGCCCGCGCCCGGACGATTATCCACCACGATCTGCTGCCCAAGATTGGGCGTCAGCCGCTGCGCGAACAGCCGTGCCACCACATCAACCGTGCCGCCCCCGCCGAACGCGACGATAAAACGTATCGGCCGTTCGGGATAGGTCGCCGCACTCACAGTGCCAGCGCTTGCTGCCAGCACGCATAAAATTTTGAGCAGCAATCTATTTACGCACACCGGGTGTCTCCACTTTTAGTCCCTGCGAACGCCACGCCAGAAAGAGTTCAAGGTCAAGCAAATCCGGCGATCCCGCCGGCGGCAATTCGGCGCGCACGCCGAAAAAACAGGCGCGCAGACGCCGGTGCAATGAACCGACCGTTTGCCATTCGAGGCGGTATGCCGGATACGGATTGCCGTGCCCCTGACTGATGGTGTCGTTCAACAACTTGCGACCGAAATTGCGGTCGTGACAATGCGTACAGGCGAGATTCATCTGGCCCATGCGCGTGTAAAAAATGTCCGCGCCGCGTTCGAAGTTATGGCGGTTTTGCGTATCGATCACGACGTTCACCGGTAGGCCACGCGATTGATTGCCGACATAGGCCGTGAGCGCCAACAACTCGTCCGATTCATAACGCAGCGGCGCAGCCTGTTGATTTTGCGTGCGGCACTGATTGATACGGCCTTCGATGTTGATGAGCCGCGCCGCGCCAGGATCTATTTTTGGATAGCGCGCAGACACACCTTTCATACTGGTACGTGCATCCTGATGACAACTTGCGCACGATTTAGCGCTGGTACCGGCGGGCTCGTTCCACAGCTTTTCACCGCGCGTGGCCCACAACATCGCCGGGCTCGAAAAATCGTCCTGCTGCAGCGCGCGCACCTCACCGCCGGAGAATTCGATGCCCGATTTGAGCGGTTCCGGGCGAAAGGGCTGAGCGCTGAAGGCGCTCGTCATCGCCGCCAGCATCGGCAGCACAACGACAAATAGGCGGATCACGCCGTTACCTGAATTGCCGAACTCGCCGAGCCTTTTTCGCCCGCGTCATCCACCCACGCAAACTCGACGTTGCCGCTTTCCTGCGCAACGATATAAAACTGCAAATACGGATTGGCGGCGATGCCCGAACCCATTTCCGCGCGAAACACGTCAACACCGTTGTAACGGCACACCAGATTGCTGATAGTGTTTTTGGGTATGGCTCTGCCGTTATTGTCCATGCGAAATCCGGTCTCCATCGGATGCTGAATCGCGATGCGAATTTCAATCACTTCACCGCGCTTGGCTTGCGACGGCACGAGGATTCTGGCAACACTCATATCAAGTTGGGCTCACGTACTCACTTACGTAATTTCCGACGCGTCCAGACAGGCGGTTTCGGTGACGATAACATCCGCTGACGCACCCCAGAACGAGCCGTCCGACATCTGCGCGACCGCCACCACATGCTGCGCGCCCGCCAGCCGTATGCGCGTGGTCAGCGCGGCGCGCCCCGCGCCCGGTGCCATGCTGATTTTCGCGATAATCGGCCGTGGATTTTTTTCAGACAACAGATACAAGGTGGTGACATGATCCGCCGCCGTCATCGGGCTTTCCACCGACACGGTTAGCGGCACCAGATGACCATTTTCGGCCAGATGCGGAATCTCCAGCTTGACGCGGCTCTCGCGCACCGGTGCGCCACGCGTGATGTCTTTCAGCACCGGCACCAGTTCCAGCAGCGGCGGACGCGCTGTGGGCGGAAGCTGCGCCAACACCGGCATCACCATCGGCAACAACACGCCGCCCGCGACGCCTTTCAGCACGCGCCGCCGGGCGGCGTTACCGTCGTATCGGTCGGTATGGTTGTTGCGATTATTCATTTTAGTGTCAACAAATAGGCTATCACATCTTCGATCTGCTCTGCGGTTAGAACCGGTTTGCCGCGCAGAGGTTCCGCCACGCGATTCAGGCCGTCAACACGATAATAAGCCGGCATGATCGATTGCGGATTGAAATACTGCGGATTCACAATGTGCGCGCGCATTTGTGCTGCGGTGAGCCGCTTGCCCACGCCCGACAACGGCGGCGCAAGATTGCCGAAAAAACGCTCGCCGGTTTCCGGCGCGGCATGGCAAAGAATGCAATTGCTTTCGCGGCTTATCAGCACCTTGCGCCCGTGCTCGGCGTCCGGCGCAGCACTGGTGAGTGGCTGGCGAATTTCACCGCCGGTCATCTGATAGCGGGAATCACCGCCCGGCGTGGCGCACCCCGCCGCTGCCATTGCCGCCGCCAACACGATCCTTCCACGCATCATCGCCGTCACTAACGCGGCGGAATGCGCCACAAATAAATCTGCGACGAACCGCTCTGCTCGGTTTTCTCCGGCTTCCAGTCGCCCATATCAAAGGCATGCGACACAATGCGCGTGCCGGGCTTCAGCTCCTTCATCAGTTTCGGACGCAGCTTGAGATTCAACCGCGTCAACAAATACAACGTCACCACAGTGGCTTCGCTGATATCGGTCTCGAATAAATCGCCCTGGATGAAACGCACTTTGTCGTCTGCGCCGGTGCGTGCGGAAAGTTCACGCGCTTCTTTGATACGCTCCGGGTCGATGTCGATGCCCACGCCGCGCGCGCCGAATTGCCGTGCCGCTGTCACCACAAAGCGCCCGTCGCCGCAGCCGAGATCGTAAACGATGTCTTTACTCGTCACTTCCGCGAGTTTCAGCATCTGAATCACCGCCTCGTATTGAGTCGGAACAAAAATCACATCGGGCGTGCGCTGCGCCAGCACCTCCAACCCCGCGCCGGCCACGCTTGCGCTGCTCAGCGTCCCCCAGGTACCCACGGCACTCAGAAATCGCCTGCGATCCATGCTGCGCTCCGGTTAGAATATTATGGCTATTATGCCGCAGTCCTCAAAAAATAAACTGCAATAAAAACAAATACTTACATTCTGCGAGGCGATTTGAAAATGACCCAGAACCAACGTGCGCTGCTGTGTGGCTTTGTCATGCTGGGTTGCGCAGCAACAGGCGCGGTTACCGCGCAGAATTTCCCCGCGAAAACCGTGCGCATCGTGGTGCCGTTTCCGGCGGGCGGATCTTTCGACGTTACCGCGCGTGTGCTCGCGCAACGGATGAGCAGTCCACTCGGTCAAAGCGTCGTGGTGGAAAATCGTCCCGGCGGCAGCACCATCATTGCAACAGAATATGTGTCGCGGCAACCGGCCGACGGTTACACCCTGCTGGTGACCGGGCCGAGCTATGTGATCAATCCTGCATTGCGCGCGAAACTGCCATACGACATCGCGCGCGATTTCAAAGCCGTGTCGCAGATGATTGCATTGTCGATGGCGATCGCGGTGAATCCGTCGCTGCCCGTAAAATCGGTTAAAGCGTTGATCGCGCTCGCGAAGAGCCGCCCCGGTGAAATTGCTTTCGGCACTTCCGGCGCGGGCACCAGCCATCACCTGATCGGCGAGGCGTTTCAGTTTGCCGCCAACGTCAAACTGGTACACGCGCCGTATCAGGGCGGTGCGCCCGCATCAGCCGCTGCGGTGGGCGGCCACATTCCGATGCTGCTGGTGAACGTCGCGGAAATGTCGCCTTATATTAAATCGGCGAAACTGCGGTTGCTGATGGTGACCTCGCCTAAACGCGACGAACTCGTACCTGACGTTCCCACCGCGCGTGAATCCGGATTGCCCGAGGTGGAAGCCACCAACTGGAGTGGCCTGGTGATCGCCAGTGCCACGCCTGCCGCCGCGGTGACCCGCCTCAATGCGGAAATCGTGCGTGCCCTGAATCTCGCCGATGTGCGCGACATCCTCAAAGGGCAGGCCATCAACGCGACACCGTCGACGCCGGAGGAATTCAATGAATTGCTGCGCACCGACGCCGCGCGCTACCTGAAGGTCGCCCGCGCGGCCAACGTCAAAGTGGAGTGATCCAGTGACAATTCGACTGTGGTCTATTCTTGGCAATTCGCAAAAACTCGACGGCGGTGCGATGTTCGGCAATGCGCCGCGCGCTTTGTGGTCGCGCTGGATCAAGCCCGACGCCGAGAACCGTGTGCCGCTCGCCTGCCGCGCGCTGCTCGCGACCGGTCTTGGCGGCGCCGGCGACAAACGCGTGCTGTTTGAAACCGGCATTGGCGCGTTCTTCGAGCCGAAACTGAAAGAACGCTACGGCGTGGTCGAAGATGAACATGTGCTACTTGCCTCGCTCGCCAAGGCGGGATTCACGCACGAGGATATCGATGCGGTCGTGTTGTCACATCTGCATTTCGATCATGCCGGCGGATTGCTTGCACCGTGGGCGGCAGGAAAACCGCCGGCATTGCTGTTTCCCAACGCGAAATACATCGTCGGACGCGAGTGCTGGGCGCGCGCGTTGACGCCGCACCCGCGCGACCGCGCCTCCTTCATTCCTGAGTTACCCGCGCTGCTGCAAGCCTCGGGCCGGCTGGAAATGATCGATGGTGATCATTCGGCCACACTGGGACCGCACGTGCGCTTTGAATACAGCCACGGCCACACCCCGGGCCTGCTGCTTGCAACGATAGGGGGCAACGGCGGCGTGACGTTTTGCGCTGACCTGATTCCGGGGCGGCCGTGGGTGCATGTGCCGGTGACCATGGGGTACGACCGTTATCCCGAAATGCTGATCGACGAAAAAAATCGTTTTCTTGATGACAAACTGACGCGCGGCATACGTTTGTTTTTCACCCATGACGCCGAATGCGCGATGGCATCGGTGACGCGCGACGCCAACCACCGCTATGGCGTGGCAAATACCCTGGCGGAATTGACCGGTATCGAGGTCGCCTGAAGCACGCGTGGCATCACGGCACTTTCACCATGTGCGCGCGCGAATAAATAATGCTCGTGCGCTGCCGCAGATACCCCGTATTCGCGCCCGGCCCGTAGCGGCGCGGGCTCGGCACCATTGCCGCGAGACGCGCAGCCTGCTCTGCCGACAAGCCCGCCGCCGAGCCGCCGAAGTGATAACGCGCCGCGGCTTCCGCGCCGAACACGCCGTCGCCCCACTCGATCACGTTGAGATAAATTTCGAGGATGCGCTGCTTCGACATCAGCGTTTCGAGCATCACCGTCACCACCGCTTCCTGGCCTTTGCGCCACCACGTGCGCTTGCCGGAAAAAAACAGATTCTTCGCCAGTTGCTGCGTGATGGTCGAGCCGCCGGCGACCAGATCCCCTTCGCGCTTATTGCGTTCCCACGCGACCTTGATGCCGTCCCAGTCAAAACCGCGGTGTTCGGCAAACGTGGAATCCTCGGCGGCCACCACCGAGCGCTTTAAATGCACCGAGATTTTTTGATACGGCACCCATTGATGCCGCAGCTTCGCCTTGGCGTCGTCTTCGCGCAGAATTTCCAGCCGGCCGCGCATGAACGCCGTCGATGACGGATTGAATTTTATCCAGTACGCCACATGCGCGAAGAACCACAACTGCATTGCGATCAACACCGCGATAGCCAACAGGATCAGGCGCCCGCTCCAGCGCAATAGTGATTTCACGATATCAGCGTGCCGCGCCGCGCAGTAGGGCCATCACCGGCGCGGTTTGCGGACGCACGCCACGCCAGATATAAAACGACTCCGCGGCCTGCTCGACCAGCATGCCCAGTCCATCGGACACCCGCGCACCGCGTGCCTGCGCAAACTGCATGAACGGCGTGGTTTTGCCGTACACCATGTCGTAGGCAAGCGCATCCGGCGCGAACAGATTGCCGGGCAACGCGGGCATCGCGCCCGTGAGTCCGGCGGACGTGGCATTGATTACGAGATCAAACGAACATCCTTCAAGTGCATTGTAACTGCAAGCCTCCACATTGGCGTGCGCCGCGAAACGCGCGCGCAATTCCAGCGCTTTTGACACGGTGCGATTCGCGATCACAAGCGAATGTATAGCGCACGCCAGCAACGGACCGCACACGCCAAACGACGCGCCGCCCGCGCCGAGCAGCAGCACACGCTTGCCGCGCACCTCAAACCGCAGATTGTCCATGATATCGCGCAGCAATCCGGCGCCATCGGTGTTGTCGCCCGCGATCTCGTCGCCATTAAAACTCAGCGTGTTTACCGCGCCCGCCTGTTGCGCGCGTTCGCTGCGGCGCGTGGCTAGCGCGAACGCCTCATGCTTGAACGGCACCGTGATATTCAACCCCTTGCCGCCTGCCTCACGAAATTCCGCCACGGTTTTTAAGAACATCAGTGGTTCACAAAAAATTTCTTTATAAACAATATCTTGCGATGTATTCTCGGCGAACGCGGCGTGGATTTGCGGCGACTTGCTGTGTGAAATCGGGTTGCCAATAACGGCGTAAGAATCGGTCATGCGCGAATTGTAGTGCAGTCCGTGCGTTTTTTTGGCGCGCCGTGCAGCGCACGCTGCACCCGCCCGCTTACTCGGTCTGCAACCGATCCGAGTTGGTAAAGCGCCAGGTACGGCTGATATCGATGATATCGGTGTCTTTGGCAATGTCCGCCGGGAACGGCGCATATGGCGCGGCAAGCCTGACAATATTCATCGCTGCTTCGTCGAGCACTTTATGCCCCGAAGAACGCCGCAACTCGATTTTCTCGACAGATCCATCGGATTTGATCGACACCGACAGCAGCAAACTGCCATAAAGTTTCTGATCACGTGCTGCCTGCGGATAATTCAGTTCGCCGATGCGTTCAATCTTGACGCGCCAGTCTTCAACATAACGCGCGAACCGATACTCTTGCGCGCGCGCGCCGATAAATTCGCGGCGCGGCCGTTTTTGATACGCTTCCCATTGTTTGGATATCGCCGCTTCCAGCCGTTGAATATTCAGGCTGCGCTGAATGTCGGCGTCGCTAAGCGTCGGCGGCGTGTTGGGAGTGGGTTGCGCTTGCGGCGTGGTTTGCGGCGGCGCGGAAGTCACCTCGGTCTTGGATTTCGCCTGCGCCATCAACCGGCGCGCTTCCTGCTCCAGTTGCTCCACGCGCTTTTGTGCAATCGCGAGATCGCTGGACTGCGGGTCGTTGCGCAACACCGGCAACGGGCTCTTGGCACGGCGATCGGCATCGGTGTTGCCGCCGCCGTCAAGATTGTGCTGCGCCCGCACGTCGGCCTTGGTCGGTTTGGTTTTGCTCTTGGCATTGACCAGCACCACTTCCATCGGCTGGTTGTTCGCGACGCTGGATTTTTCCGGCACGGCAAACGTCACAAACGCCAGCACCACCAGATGCAACAGTATCGATGCGGTCAGCGTAATCTGAAAACGGCGATTGAAATGGCCGCGCGCAATACGATGGTCGAGCGCCGCGATGAGATTTTCAAGTTGGGCGACGCGCGCATCAAGGCGTGAAATCGCGGTTTGGCGCGCAACCTGATGCCCACGCTTCGCGCGGCGCGCGGCGGGCACAAGAGGGACAACTTTGGCAGCAGGCATGGCGCTCATATCCGCAGATATTGTAGCGAGGCGCCTGTTTTTTGCAAGAATATTCGTTTAATTACTTATAGTTACATCACTAATTTCAAGTAAAAACACGAAAAATATTACGCATGACCTCAATGTTAGCAAGCACTATCAACGCGGCGCTGAAATTCGCAATGCAGCGTCAATTCGAGCATGTCGATTTCGGAAATCGCGAGTTCGACCACCGCGTCGCCCGGTAAATCTGGCAGCGACGGCACCCGCACAACCAGCGGCAGCTCATCGAAGCGCACCAGGTTTTCGCGGATCACGGTGGCGGTCACGGCGGCGCGCGCTTCCTGCGTTAGCCAACGCAGGCACCAATAGCGCTCCATGTGGCGCTGAAACTCGGCATAGGCGTCGTGCGCCAGTTCGAAATCGCGCATCGCACCCAGCAGCGCTTCGTCGCGTGCCTTATAAGGCGCGGGCTCGCCCCGCGCTGCCGCGATCAATTGCCGCTGGTTAACCAAATCCACATAACGCCGCAGCGGCGAACTCGCCCACATGTACTGCGGCACACCCAGGCCTTCGTGCGCGGCAGGCGCGGTGCTCATGCGCACCTTGCCCGCGCTCTGCACGCGGTAAATCGCCGCCACGCCCTTGTCGGCCAGCTCGCGGCCCCAGGTACTGTTGACGTAGATCATCAGTTCCGACACCAGTGTATCGATGGCCGAACCGCGCACACGGCGGCCAATGCGCACGCGATCATTCTCGACATTGAAGGTATATTCGGCGCGCTGTTGTTGCTCCGGCTTATCGCCCAGCCGTGCTTTCGCCAACTGTCTGGCGAATTCCGACAAGGCCTTGAGTTCCGCCCCTTGCGGATGATCGATCGTGCCGCCGGCAAGCGTAGTGTCGTTGAACACCGGCTCCAGCGCTTCATGGCGCAAATTCGCGGCAACGCGCACACGCTCCACGCGCGTTTCGATGGCCGCGATTTCGCCGGTGGAATTCACATCGACATACAGCGACAACGCCGGGCAATCACGCCCTGCCGCCAGCGTATAACTGCCGATCAGCGCGTCGGGCAGCATGGTGATTTTGCCTGCCGGATGATAGACCGTGGATAACCGCTCGCGCGCCACGATATCAACGTCGGTACCCAGCGTCATGCCCAGCGCCGGCGCGGCAATATGAATGCCGATACGCACGCCGCCGACCGCGCGCGGCGTCACCGAAAACGCATCATCGATCTCGGTGGTTGCCGCGTCGTCGATGCTGTAGGCCGTGGCGTCGGACAGCGGCAGATCGTCATTCAGCGCGGGCACGGCATGCGCTGCCGGGGACACCGGCGCGGTATGTGCCGCGCCGCGCGGAAAATGCTCGAACAAAAACCGGTCAAGGTGATAATCGTGCGTTGAGGGCAGCGCGCCGCAGCGCTCTATCAAACGCGGCAGCGACACGTGGGCGGTCGCCGCAGCTTCTTCCAGCGCCTTGAACTCGATACTGTTTTTGTCGGGCTGGTAGAGCAGTGTTTTCAGTTGCGGCGCCAGAGCTTCGGGCATGCGCGCCGCCGACAGTTCATCGACGTAGTGCTGCTTCAGCTCGGCCTGCTGCTTGCGGCGTTCCATGCCCGCCAGCGCGGCTTTGAGCGAGGCTTCGGGCGCGGCCTTGTAACGGCCGCGGCCTTTTTTGTAAAAATACATCGGCGCGCCATGCAGCCGCAGCAACGCCGCAGCGGATTCCATTGCGCTGGGCGCATGGCCAAAGTATTCACGCGCCAATGACACGTATTCAAACTCCGGCTCGCCACAGCACTGCCACAGAAAATCCACATCGATGTCGTCCGCCGCGCGCTGTGCTTCGGCCATGAAATCGCCGAGCGCCGGGCGCTCGAAGCGCAGCAGCACCGCCGACGCTTTCACCTTCGAGCGTTTGCCGTGCGGCGCTTCGATTTGCAACGAAGTGTCATTATCGGCGAGGATCGCACCGACTTTGAAACCGCCGTCTTCTTCGTAAAATACGTTCATTGCTTCCGAGGGGTATCAGCACAGGCGAAAAAAAACGCGGCCCGCAATTCAGACTGCGGGCCGCGTCGCGATTATACCCTGTGCCGGGCGGCGCTACTTCGCGTCGAGATCAATCACTTCATGCACATCGGAATCAATGTGGGTGCCCGGTGCGCCGCCGGAAGCCGCGTCACCGCTGACCAGATGGAACTTGCCGTTGATGATATCGCCTGCGAGACCATGCCGCGGGAACATCATCGGCGTTAGTTTGCTCCAGGTATTGTTGGCGGGGTTATACGCCTCGACGGTACGGAACGTACGCTGAAAATCAATAGTGCGCTGCTCGCCGCCCGCGACGTAAATCAGACCCTTATGCACGCCCCACGCCGTAGCGCTGCGCGGTGTGGACATCGGCGCCTTAAGATCACCCCATTGATCCGTCGCCACGTCATATACCTCGACGATATCGATGTTGCTCGCACGCGTAATAAACGCTGCGCCGATGCGGCCCCCGATGATATAAATCTTGCCATTCACGAAACCGGCAGCTGCATGATTTCGGGCCGTGGGCATAGTCTGTTTTGTACTCCAGCTATTACTCGCCGGGTCATAGACCTCGTGCGTGCCAAGCGAACGATGCGGGCGTGCAGGATGTACTACCGTCTCTTTCGATCCCGGATGAAAACCCGCGCCGCCAATAACGTGAATTTTGCCGTTCGCCACCACGGCATTCGGCGAACCGCGTTTGGTCGGCAACGGCGCCAGCGCTTTCCAGCTATCCGCGCCGGGATCGTACTCCCATACGTTGTCCATCGGCTGCCACGCCGCCGGCCCGGAGTCGGGATACTTGAATCCGCCGAACACATAAATCTTGCCGTTCACTTCCGCCAGCGCAATATGATGCGACGCGATCGGCATGTTTTTCTTTTTGGTCCACGTGTCGCCCGCCGGATCGTACTCGTACACCATGCCCTTCGGCTTCCAGCCCGCCGCTATTCCGCCAAACACATAAAGCTTGCCACCGGCGCCGATGCCGTAGAGTTCTTCGGAAGCCTCCGGAAACGGCGCGGCGCGCGACAACTTTTGCGCCGACGCGAATCCGGGCGCAAGCAGGGCAAGCATGGCGACCAATCCAACAAAAAAATGTAAGTATTTGTTTTTTAACAACATTTTATCTCCTCCAAGATGAGTTCCGCCGTTGCGGCGAATCGCTATCCTACGCTAATGTGGAAAGGCTTTGGAGCAAACTCAGCCAGCAATCCCGCAGAACGCCAGCGCCGCATCCAGATAGTTTTCAAAATCAGCAAAGCCGTGGTCGCCGCCGGGAATGACCCACTGCCGCGCGCCGTAATATTTTTCAACGGCAAGCCGATAGTCGAGCACTTCGTCGCCCGTGCGCGTAAGCAGCATATAGCGCTCCGGCGTGATGGCGGCAACGTCCAACGCCTTGAGTTCTTCGACGTGTTGCGCGGTGAGATCGTACGTCGCACCGGTGTAAAGATTTTTCTGCGGGCCAAGCGCGCCGCGCAACAATTCATAAGGCCGCACGGCGGGATTCACCAGCACTGCGCGCAATCCGTAATGCTCCGCAAGCCACGTCGCATAAAAACCGCCCAGCGAACTGCCGATCAGCGCTGCGCCGGGATGCTGTTCAACCGCATTACGCAGCAACGCCATCGCCTCCACCGGCCGATGCGGTAACGCCGGCACGAAGTATTCATTTTCTCGTCCCAGCGCGCGCATGCGCTCGCCGACAAGCCGCGCTTTGAATGACGCTGGCGCGCTGTTAAAGCCGTGGATGTAAATCAGCATCGCCTGGAATTATTTAATCATGCAACGCCACGCCGCTGACATCTGTCAGCAGTGACGGCCCTGCCACCTTAGCGGCTACGCGCGGCTTTCACGAACTCGAGCGACGCGCGAAACAGTTCGAGATCCTTCTCGTAATCGGCGGCATCAGCGCGTTCGATCTGTATCCACTCTCGCGTAGCGGGCAACCCACGAGGCTGAAACGGAACCACATGATCCCTTGAGAAATGCAGTTCGGTCGCCACAGCCGCCGAAAAGCGCAGTCCAATGCCATTGCCACTAATACAAGCGAACATCTTGTCGCTGACAAAATAGGCGTCAAGACCGTTAATTTTTCGGGCGCTGACGCCCGGGAGCTTGAGCAGCAAAGCGTCAATCTGCGCCTTGCGGCCGGACTCGGGAGTATCGATAGGCATAGGAGTGGAATCTACTGAGATTTAATTCAAGCCGCAACCGCAAACAATTTGTCATACGCCGCCAGCAGCGTCTGGTGCATCGCACTGCCTTCCATATCCGCGCCCAGCGTTTCCAGGCCGAAAAACTTCTCGCTACGATCCAGCAGAGCCTGCGCCTGACGCACGGTTTCTTTGCCGTAGAGCAAATCCAGTGAGCGTCTGTAATCAGCCACTTTTTCCAGATTCATCAGGCTTTCAATGCAGCGATACACCAGCCGGCGCGCCGGTTTCATTTCCTGAAAATGATGGATCCAGTCGCAGCCTTCGCGTGTCGCATCCTCATCGCCGATGGCCAACGCCAGCAGCGTTTTCAATTCGCCAATACGCAGCTCTTTCCACACCGTATCCACCGGTATCGCGAGACCGAGAATTTCCCACAGCGGCCGCTCATCGTTCAGATTCAGGGTTTGCAAATCGTCGAGCAAGGCTTTCGACTCAGCATCACTTAGCGCAGGCAACTTCACCAGCATCGGGCGTATCTGATTGCCGACGCTGTTGTTTTCCCACGCCAGATCTTCCACCGGATAAATCTCGGACATGCCCGGCACCAGTATGCGGCAACTGTAAGCGCCCTGCTCCGTGAAATCCGCGACGTAAATATCCTTGCCCTCTTCCTTGATGCAGTTGCACAGCCACGCGTAGTCTTCGGCGGTGGTGGTGCCGAAGTTCCAATCAACAAATGGGTGATCCGGCGTGTCGCCCAGAAAATTCCAACTGATCACGCCGCTCGAATCGACGAAGTGAATCTCCAGGTTCGACGGCATGGTGATTTCATCCATGTCGAAACCCGGCTCAGGAAAACTCTCCAGGGCATCCAGCGCGCGGCCCTGCAGCAGCTCGGTGAGCGCGCGTTCCAGCGCCACCTCGAAACGCGGGTGCGCGCCAAAGCTAGCGAAGCAACCCTGATCTTTCGGATGCAGCAGCGTCACATTCATCACCGGATAGCGCCCGCCCAGCGAGGCATCGCGCACCAGTATGCCGAAACCCGCGTCGCGCAGCCCCTTGATGCCGGCGGCGATGCCCGGATAACGCGCGATCACTTCGTCCGGCACCTCGGGCAGACATAGGCCCTCACTGATGATACGGTTCTTGATATTGCGCTCGAAAATTTCCGACAAAGCCTGACTGCGCGCTTCCATCATCGTGTTACCCGCGGCCATGCCATTGCTCACGTACAGATTACCAATAATGTTGACCGGTATCCACGTCTGCGCGCCATCGCGCAGGCGCGTGTACGGCAGCGCGCAGATGCCGCGCTCGACGTTGCCGGAGTTCAGGTCCACCAATACATGATCATCAATGTCGCCCTCCGGGTTGTAAAACTTGTGCAGTTCGGCACTAAGCAATTCCTTGGGCCATTTGCCGTTCTTGGTCGGCGCAAACCAGCGCTCCTGCGGATAATGAACAAACGGACGGTTGGCCCGCGTTGCGCCCAGATGGAAGTGCGTCCAGAAATAATGCGTATTCAGCCGTTCAAAAAACTCGCCCAGCGCACTCGCGCGTGCCGCCAGCTTGGTGGCGCCTTTTCCATTGGCAAACAGCATCGGGCATTCATGATCACGCACATGCACCGACCAGATCGACTCCACCGGATTGAGCCAAGAGGATTCATCCAGATTGAAGCCGCGCGATGACAGCTTTTGCTGCATGGTGGCGATGGTGGATTCGAGCGAGGCGTCTTTGCTGGGGATGAAGGTTTCGGATTGCATTTGAAGTGCTCGGTAGCTTTATAGGGGGCGGGATGGTGACATAATTCACTAGCGGACACCAGCAAGCGTCGTGCGGCTAAGCACTATTCCCTGAACAGCGACACTACTTGCGGCCTCTTTCGACAAAACTACCAAGCAATTAGCGTAGGCAATCCCAAACAAAGTGTTCCAGTCTACGCACTGCGACAACCTGACCGCGATCGAGTACCCATGCGAGGAGCGTCAATCGCCCGTCTTGTGAGGCCACGAAGGCCATAGCCTCGGGATTCTTATATACGAAACGAGCAGCAGATTGATGCCGCGTACCACCAAGTTGCATATATGGAATATTCACAATTTCCTTGCTGAGAGCATCTAGCGTCAGCACTTGAAAACAATCTGTATTGGCTTGGAGTTTCGTACCAAAACCGATTACCTTGAGTTCCTCATCCATAACCACCGCTCCATCTACAGCACTAAGTTCGCCAATGGAACTGAGAAGCGCATCAAGTAAGTCGCGGTGTGCCTGAATCGACTGTTCAAACATCGGCAGCAGTGAGACTGGTGTCTCGCGATCTATGCCTTTCTTAAGATTCGAATGGCGTGTCTCAGCATCCTCCAGTTCCGATATTCGCTTTAGGACGGCCATAGCACCAAAGTCATCAAATCGGAAGTTAAATGACACATCGGCTTTCCAATCGTCAGTGGAAGTAGGGACGATGAGCAATGCACCTCCATGACCTTGCCGATGCATCGCTACGACTATCCGCTGTATCCGTGCTGCAAGTTTGGCACGCTCAGGAAATGTCTTTGTTTTATCAAGCGCTTTAGCCACAAGCAGAGTTAAGTCAATATCGCTGGCCGAACTGGGCAAGTACACCTCTCCACGCTCAAGGACAGCGATTACGTCCCGCCCCTCCGACGCGACGACTGTTCCAGTGTCAGTAATTCGCAAACTTAGTGTATGCATGGGAATTGCGTCTAGGACGCCCCAGATTTCGACCCCAGTCATACTCGCATGCACCGCAAGTGAAGATCGCGGAGAGGCGATCATTAGCGTCACCAAGGACTTGACTGACAAGGGCACGGGCTCATAAAGCGCACGCGCCCTCGGTGCTTGATCAGGCGAGCAAACGCAGAGGGATCCTCGAACGGCACGATTTTCTTCGACATGCATACTCGTCCAGAAACACTGATTTACCAGTTCCGCCAAGCGTTCAGCACTATCGCAAAGATCATCCGCGGCATTTCTTACGCTGTGGCCCTGATCAACTAGTTTGCGGCGAAAATCAACTCCTGCTTTGAGCGAATTCACAAGAGGGGAGTCATGCACGACTGGATCGAGCCTCATATTCACTCCGCGTCGCTCAGGTGCGCTTTACGTTTTAACAAACTCACTGCGGCTTAATCCCCGCATCCTTGATAATCCCGCCCCACTTCACAATCTCCGAACGAATAAACGCAGCAAATTCGTCCGGCCGCCCGCCCACCACTTCCGTACCAGTCGCGGTAGCCACCTCGCGGATATCCGGCGCGTTGAAGGCGCGCAGCAGTTCCCGATTCAACACCTGAATATTCGGCTGCGGAGTACCGGCAGGAACAAAATAGCCGCTCCACGCGCTGGCCTCGACACCGGGCAGCCCGCCTTCTGCCGTGGTGGGCACGTCGCGCAGCACCGACAGGCGCGTGCGGCCCGTGACGGCCAACCCGCGCAGCTTGCCTGACTTCACATGTGCAATGATGGCCGTGGCCACCAGATAGCCGGTGGAGATTTGGCCGCCCAAAAGATCAGGCATTTCAGCGCCGACTGATTTGTACGGCACATCGAGTATGTTGGTGCCGCTTTTTTGCTTGATCCATTCGCCGAGCAATTGCGTGATGCTGCCCGGGCCCGCCGAGGCGTAGGTGAGCGCGCCGGGTTTGGCTTTGGCGATCTGCAAATATTCTTGCAGCGAATTCGCGCCCACACCGGGATGAACCACCATCACCAGCGGCGACAGGCTGAACTGCGCCACAGGAGCCAACTCATGGTTGAGACGGCTGGTTGAATTCGGGTTCAGCAGATCGTTGATGGCGTTATTGACCAGCGCCGACATCAGCGTGTGGCCGTCGGCTTGCGCCCGCGCCGCCTGCTGCGCGGCAATGGTGCCGTTGGCGCCGGGGCGATTATCGACAATGACGTGTTGCCCGACGGCCTCGGCGAGCTTGGGCGCGACCTGGCGCACGCGCACATCGGGCGCGCTGCCGGCGATGGCGGGAACGATGATCCGGAGCGGCTTGCTCGGAAAACCCTGCCCCGATCCCTTCGACAATCTCAGGGCAGGCTCTGCCGAAGGGTTCTGCGCCCATGCATGGCCGGCATGCGCCAACGCCAAAGCAGCTATTGTGATCATCGCGGTCTGTGTGAGTTTTGTCATGGATTTCCCGGTTAAACGCCGCTTAAATATCATGCTCCGGCACCATGACAATGTGCCTCCACGCGGTAAAGCCGTCAACAACGGTGGCGCCGGGTCAACGTCCGGCGAGGTGCGCAAGGTACGGCTGGCAGGCGTGTCTTCCGTCGCTCGCCATAGGGGCGCTGCTTTCGAATTGTAGGCGCCTTTCCTACATGAGATCTGGGACGGCACCAGCTTTCTCGCGCGGGCCGGCGCAGTAAAGTAAAAACCGTTGCACGTCACCACAGGTTTCCATCTTAACCAACGGAGGATGACATGAAGCAAGATATGCCCCTGCAATTCAGCTACGCTGCGCTCTTCGATCCGGCGGTTACCCTGGCGGCCGCAAGACGCGCCGAGCAATGGGATCTTCCACGCCACATCTGCCATCCGCTCGATCGTTACGTTGGGCGGCGGGTAGGCCCGGATCTGTCTGCCTATGATGCCGCGGTTGACCTGGCGCCTGCTTCGGAAGACGAAACGCCCGATGATCGCCCGTGCGCAACCTGCGGCTTTGCCGACACCCCGGATGCGGATTTTGAGGATGCAGACGATCTTTAGACTTTGCCAGAGAAGGCCTCAACTTTTTCGCTGCAATGCCGATAATCCTGTTAACTGCGTAATTCTGGCCAAGGCGACTTTCAGGCATAACGACAGTGACAGGTTATTGACCGAAACATCCGCTGTTGCGCGCGCCCCTGATGCCGGGTGTACCTGATGCGGACGGAAGATGACCACCCTCAATCGGGTGTTTGAGGGTTACCTTGACCAGAATTACGCAGTGCACGGCACGTGCCCCGGTTTTGCGTGTGGTTTTGAATGGAGGGAAATCTATCGATGAAATTTTTTATATCTCCACCCAAACGCTGGAAACTACTCACCAGCAACCGTCACAGTGCGTGACGACCTATCGCATTAAAATGTGG
>JBEBHE010000323.1:0-5239 GCA_040081205.1 Burkholderiales bacterium
GACAAGCGTGTCGCGCCCATCAGGCTGTCGCGAAAAGAGCGCCAGTTCAATCCGCCGCTCGCCGCCGCGATCGCAAACGCACCGAGCACGCCGAATGCGGCAGCTTCGGTTGCCGTCGCCCAACCCGCTGCCATCACCCACACGATAAATACGATTAACAGCAGGCAGGGGATCAGATGCCGCGATAAATACAGTTTTTCACGAAAAGTATAAGTATTTGTTTCTAATGGCGTTTTTTCAGGATTTCGCCATGCCCACACCACGATGTAACCGGAAAACAGCAACATCAACAACACGCCCGGAATAATCCCCGCCATGAATACTTTAAGTATCGACACCTCCGCCGCCACCGCATACACCACCATAATTATTGACGGCGGCAGCAAAATGCCCAGCGTGCCCGCGCCGCACAATGAACCGAGGCAGGTCTTTTCATCGTAGCCGCGCGCTTTCAGTTCCGGCAACGCCACTTTCGCAATCGTCGCGCAGGTCGCCGCAGACGACCCTGACACAGTGCCGAAAATACCGCAGGCCAGCACATTCACATGCATCAAACGCCCCGGCAGCCAACCCAGCCACGGCGCCAGCCCTTTGAACATTTCTTCGGACAACCGCGTTCGATACAGGATTTCACCCATCCAGATGAACAGCGGCAACGCCGCCAGCGTCCATGATGCGCTGGATCCCCAGAACGACTGAAAAAGGTTTACGTCCGGTGGCGTGCTGGTAAAAAACTGCAAACCCACCCACGCCACTGCCGCCAGCGCCAGCGCAATCCACAATCCACCGAGCAGCAGTACTATCAGCAAGGCCAGCAAAATTGAAGCGATTTCGAGCGTGCTCACAACATCTCCGAGAAATCGCCTGAAGTCCGCCGCGCTTCCTCCGCCAGTTGATAAGCGGGCTTTTCACCACGCAGCACTGCCGCCAATTCATCCAGCACCGCGATCAAAAAAATCAGCGTGCCGATGACCAGGCTCATTTGTGGAATCCAGATCGGAATTTTAATGAGTCCTTGCGCCACTTCGTTGAATTTCCAGCTTTCGAATACGAAGTGCGCAATCGCCCACGTCATATAACCGGTGCAACAAGCCGCCATCGACAGCGCGACGACTTCCGCGCGGCGGCGCGTGGCCGGTCTTAGCCGTTCCACCCAAAGGCCGACGCGAATCAGCTCACCGTTGCGAAAGGTATGTCCCAGCGCCAGAAATGCACTGCCCGCGCACAACCACGCCGAGATGTCGTCGGCGCCGCGTATCAATATGCCGGCCTCGCGCGCAAACGCCTGTGCCAGCATCAGCACGCAGATACCCGCAAGGCAGACGGCAGCTGCAGCGCCGCTGACAGCATACAACTGGTCCAGCGCGCGGCGCAACGGCGACCGTACAGCAAAACCGCTCACGTGTTACGCCGCGCTATTTTGCACGATAGCCCTTGATAATAGCCTCGCCATCTGCGCCGGCCGACTTTTGCCACTCCGCCAAAATGGTTTCGCCTACTTTGGTGAACGCCGCGCGCATCGCCGCATCCGGCGTGTGAATAGTCATGCCATTGTCAGCCAGTCCTTTGTTTGCGGACTGCTCCCGTTGTTTGGATAACTCCCAGCCGCGCTTCTCCGCTGCGGCGGCCGATTCGAGCAATGCTTTCTTTTGCGCGTCGGGTAAACGCTGAAACGCGCGTTCATTTACGGCAACCATATTTTTGGGATGGAACGCATTGGTCAGATAATAGTTCTTCACGAACTCCCACGCCTTGGTCGATGTACCGGTAGCTGACGACGTAATCATCGCATGCACCGTACCGGTGGCAAACGCCTGCGCGATCTCCGGCACCTGAATCACCGTCGGACTTGCGCCAAGCAGCTCCGCGAGGCGCGCTGTTTGCGGACTGTACGTGCGGAATTTCACGCCTTTCAAATCCGCCACTGATTTCAGCACATTTTTGGTATAGATGCCCTGCCCCGGCCACGGCACCGAATACAGCACGCGCACGCCGCGTGCCAACATCTTCTTCTCCAGCAGTGGTTTTTGCGCCTGGTAGAACTTCCAGGCGGCATCGTAGCCCACTGCCACAAACGGCACGTTATCCGCGGCGAACACCAGGTCTTCGTTACCGAACTGCCCCAGTAGAATTTCGACCAGATTGACCTGCCCCGTGGACACTGCCCGCAACATATCCGGGTGCTTGATCAGAGAGCCGTTGCTATGCACGTTGATATCGAGCTGATTATTAGTGGCTTTGCGCACGTCCGCCGCAAACAATTTGACGTTAACGGTGTGGAACTCGCCGTCGCTATAAGGCGTGGGCATATCCCATTTGGTTTGGGCATGTGCAGCCACGGCGAACACCGATGCGGTCAGCGCCAAAATCAGTTTTGCAAATCTCATGCTTCCTCCGAGGGTAAGTCCTGAATAGGATACGCACCTCATGTTAGCATTCCCCGCCCATGAATACACAACCGAAAACGGGCCGCTGGCAATTCTGGATCGACCGCGGCGGCACCTTTACCGATATCGTCGCCTGTCGCCCGGACGGCACGCTGGTCACCCACAAATTGCTGTCCGAGAACGCGGGGCACTATAGCGACGCGGCACTCGCGGGCATACGCGACCTGCTCGGCATCGCTCGACATGCGACGATACCCGCCGAACGCATCGCGGCGGTAAAAATGGGCACCACCATCGCCACCAACGCCCTGCTCGAACGCAAAGGCGAACCCACGGCACTGTTCATCACGCGAGGCTTTCGCGATGCACTGCGTATCGGCTACCAGAACCGCCCGCGCATCTTCGACCGTCACATCGTGCTGCCGGAAATGCTCTACAGCGCCGTGCACGAAATCGACGAGCGCATCGGCGCACGCGGCGACGTGCTGATACCGCTCGACCTGCAACAGGCAAAGCGCGAAATCGAAGCAGCCTACGCAAACGGCCTGCGCGCCTGCGCCATCGTATCGATGCACGGCTATCGCTATCCGCAACACGAACAACAACTCGCCGGTCTGGCACGCGCGGCCGGTTTTACGCAAATCTCGGTATCGCACGAAGTCAGCCCGCTGATGAAACTGGTATCGCGCGGCGACACCACTGTGGCGGATGCGTATCTCTCCCCGGTGCTGCGCCGCTACGTGGATCACATCACGCAAGAACTGCCCGACGTGAAAGTCATGTTCATGCAATCCAGCGGCGGCCTCACCGATGCGCGGCGCTTTCATGGAAAGGACAGCGTGTTGTCCGGCCCGGCAGGCGGCGTGGTCGGCATGGTACGCACCGCACAGGCCGCGGGATTTGAGCGCATCATCGGCTTCGACATGGGCGGCACCTCAACCGACGTGTCGCACTTCGCCGGCGACTATGAGCGCGCATTCGACACGCTGGTAGCGGGTGTGCGTATGCGCGCGCCCATGATGAGCATACACACCGTCGCCGCCGGCGGCGGATCGATTTTGCATTTCGACGGTGCGCGCATGCGCGTCGGCCCCGATTCTGCCGGCGCGCAACCCGGCCCCGCGTGTTATGGACGCGGCGGACCGCTCACCGTCACCGACTGCAATGTGCTGCTCGGGCGCATTCAGCCGGATTATTTTCCGGCCGTGTTCGGCGCATCGGGAAAATCACCGCTGGACGGCGCCACAGCGCGCGAACAGTTCGTTGCACTGTCAAACAAAATAGTAAATAAGAACAAGAATTTAGATTCAGCAGAAACCATTGCGGAAGGTTTTCTACGCATCGCCGTGGACAACATGGCGAACGCCATCAAAAAAATTTCGGTCGCACGCGGTTACGATGTGACGCGCTATACCCTCGCCTGTTTTGGCGGCGCCGCCGGGCAACATGCGTGCCGCGTGGCTGATGCACTCGCCATGCCACGCGTTTACATTCATCCGTATGCAGGCGTGCTGTCGGCGTATGGCATGGGCCTTGCCAGCATCACGGCGATGCGCGAGCAGGCGGTTGAAGCGCCACTCAGCGACACGCTGCTGCAAACGCTCGCATCGGCGCTCACATCGCTGGCTAACGCGGCGCGTGACGACGTGGCGGCGCAGGATATTGCAATAGATCGCATCACATTGCAGCGCCGTCTGCATGTCAAATACGAAGGCACGGATACCACGCTCGTCGTGCCGTTCGCCCCGATCGACGACATTGTCGCCGCATTTGAACTGGCCTATCGCGGACGCTACAGCTTTTTGATGCCGGGCCGGCCATTGATTATCGAGGCGGTTTCAGTGGAAGCCATCGGCGCCGCCGCCACAATGACGGAAAAGCCCGCAACCCCGCAAAAAACCCGCAGCCATCCGCAGCCGGAAACCCGCGTCAGCGTGTACAGCGAAGGCGCCTATAAAGACACCCCGCTCTACCGCGTCGAACACTTGCAGGCTGGCGATTGGATTAACGGCCCCGCCATCATCACCGACGCCAATGCCACCACCGTCATCGAACCGGAATGGCAGGCCGATGTCTCCGCACAAGGCCATCTGCTGCTCACCAGGCGCAAGCCACGCGCGGCGCACACGGCGATTGGCACCACCGTAGACCCGGTCATGCTCGAAATCTTCAACAACCTGTTCATGGCCATTGCCGAGCAGATGGGCGTGACGCTGGCTAACACTGCCTATTCAGTCAACATCAAAGAGCGGCTCGATTTTTCGTGTGCGCTGTTTGACGCGCAGGGGAATTTGATCGCGAACGCACCCCATATGCCCGTGCATTTAGGTTCGATGGGGGAAAGCGTGCGCTGGGTCATACGGGACAATGCCGCACGTATGCGCGCAGGCGACGTGTACATGCTCAACGATCCGTACCGGGGAGGCACGCATTTGCCGGACATCACGGTGATCACGCCGGTATTTGACGCCGCCGGCGAAAAATTATTGTTCTATGTCGGCTCACGCGGCCATCACGCCGACATCGGCGGCATCACCCCCGGCTCGATGCCGCCCGACAGCCGCCACATCGACGAAGAAGGCGTGCTGATCACCAATTTTCTCCTCGTTGAAGCAGGCCGTCTGCGGGAAGCCGAAACACGTGCGCTGCTCGCCGACGCGCGTTATCCGTCGCGCAACATCGAGCAAAACCTCGCCGACTTGCGCGCGATGATCGCCGCCAATCAGAAAGGCGTCACTGAACTCGCGTGCATCGTGGCTGAGTTTGGTCTCCATGTAGTACACGGCTACATGCGCCACGTGCAGGATAACGCCGAGGAATCCGTGCGCCGCGTGATCGGCGCGTTGAAAGAC